>NZ_BAABRI010000010.1:0-199320 GCF_040362925.1 Haloferula sargassicola | reverse complement strand
TCGCCAGCGCGGACTCGCTTTCGCTCGCGCCGGACCTGGGGGCTTTCGACAGTTCGTTCGTCAACTCCGGCATCAGCCAGAGCTCCGCGGGCTCCGACCCGCGGGACATCGTCAGCGCGGACTTCGATAAGGACGGGCTGCTCGATGCCGTCGTCGGCTACGCCGGGGCCGATCAGGTCAGCGTTTTCCCGGGAAATGGCGACGGCTCCTTCGGCACGCCGGTCTCCTTCCCCGCCGGCGGCGACGTCTGGGGCGTGGCCCTCATCGATTTCGACAAGGACGGCCTGACCGACATCGTCGCCGCCGCCCGCAGCGTGGACGGCATCGTTTTACTGCAAAACACCTCCACGCCCGGCAGCCTGTCCTTCACCCGGCTCACCGACCTGCCCGCCGGCGACGACCCGCTGAATATCGCCGTCGGCGACTTCAACGAGGACCTGTGGCCCGACCTCGCCGTCTCCAACTACGGCACCAATAGTAGCACGGGCCGCTCGATCACGCTGCTCCTCAACGACCAGGCCGGCGGTTTCACCCCCACCACGCTCGAGCAGGGAAATCTCCGCCCGTACGGCCTCGCCACCGCTGACTTCAACAAGGACCACCACCTCGACCTCGTGGCGGGCGACATCGAAAACGGCGACCGCATCGCCGTGCTGCTCGGCAACGGCGACGGCACCTTCGGCGCGATCGCCTCCTATCCCTACCCCGACGGTTGGGACGCCAGCGAGATCCTGCCGGGCGACTTCGACCAGGATGGCAACCTCGACTTCGCCGTCACCCGCGCGAACTATGACTCCACCGTGCTCGCCATCTATCCCGGTGTCGGCGACGGCACCTTCGGCGAGCGCGTCGATCTCGACATCGGCAGCGGCTACTACATCTGGCACGGCATCACCGGCGACTTCACCGGCGACGGCTGGCCCGACCTCGTCCTCGGCAGCCTGCGCACCACCTTCTTCCTCCAGAACCGCGCCGACGGCACCTTCGGCTTCCACGTCAGCCGCCTCTACGGCGACAACTCCTACACCTACGGTGCCACGCTCGGCGACTTCAACGGCGACGGCACGCCCGACATCCTGGTCACCGACGAAAACGACAGCCTCCTGCGCCTGCTGGCCGGCAACGGCACCCACCCGCTGGCCGGGGACGACACCAACCCGGTCACCGGCCTCACCCACGGCTACGGCCGCGGCTACCTTTCCGACGGCAACGACACCGACAACTTCAAGTTCACGGCGCGCGCCGGCCAGCTCGTCAGCCTGTCATCGGACACCCGCGCGCTTTCCGGCACCACCCGCCTGCGCTACCTGCTCTACGATGCCTTGGGCAACCTGCTCATCGACGTCCAGGGCGGCGACGTCAACAACGGCCAGGCCACCATCCCCCGCGACGGCACCTACTACGTCCGCGTCCAACCCTGGAACGGCGACTACAACACCGAATACCGGTTCCGCCTGACTCTCGGCCCGGTCGGCGCGGGGCAGATGGAGTCCGAAACGAACGACCAGATCAGCCAGGCGGACGGTCTCACCCTCGCCTTGAGCGGCAACCAGCGGAGCGGTCGCATCTATGGCCTGATCGATACCGACGACAGCTCGGGCGACTGGTTTTCGCTCGGCAACCTGTCGGCCGGCACCGAGGTGCGGGTGCGGCTCGACCTGCCATCGACCACCACCCTCGGCAGCTACACCCTCAACCTGCGCCGCTCGAATAACACGGTGGTGGCCACTTCGAGCGATGCCGAACTCGTCCACACCATCCCTGCCGGCGAGGACGATGCCTACTACGTGCAGCTCAGCGCGACCGGCCGCGGGATGATGGCCGAGTATTTCGCCAACGTCTCCATCACCGACCTGATCCCGCCGTCGATCGTGGGCGACACCCTGCCGGATCCGGATTCCACCGGCCTCATCCAGACCTTCGCGCTCACCTTCAACAAGGACATGAGTGCGGCCACGGTGACCAACCCGGCCAACTACAGCTTGGTGTGGAACGGCCCCGACCAAACGCCGGCGACCGGCGATGACGTGTCGATGCCGATCCAGCCGTCCAGCTACTCCAGCGGCCTGACGGCCTCTTACACCATCATCGGTTCCCCGCTGCAGCCGGGCGGCTACCAGTTCCGCGTCAACGGCCTGAAGGACGTGTTCGGAAACCTCATCCCGGTGCCCTACGAGCGCAGCTTCACCATCCTCGGGCCCGGCGGATATCAGACCGAGCAGGAAAACAACAACAACGGGGCCAGCGCCACCCTCCTGGTCCTGAACGAGGACCTGGTGGGCTACCGGACCACCAATGCGCGCGGCATTTTGACCGGCAGCGACAACAGCGACTACTGGGCCTTCGACGCCGTGGCCGGCGAGCAACTGGTGCTCGAGTCCTACCTGCCCGGAAACGGCAACCGCATCCGCCACCTGCTCTACGATCCGGACGGCGGCCTGATCCTCGACGCCAACCCGAACAACGGCGACCTCGAAGGGCGCGCGCCGATGGTCCTCTCGAAGACCGGGCGCTACGTGCTGCACGTGACGGACTGGAACTCGATCCGCAGCGAGTACCGTTTCCGCGTCAGCCTGATCGGCGATGCCATCGACTACGAAAGCGAGCCCAACGGCTCCCTGCCCGAGGCCGACCCGCTGACCTTCACGCAGGCCAACGGCATCGACGGCGCCACCGTCGGCGGCTTCGTCAGCACCCCGACGCAGCTCGACTACTTCAACCTCGGCAACATCCCCGCAGGCACCACCGTTTTCCTCAGCGTGCGCAAGCCGCAGGGCAGCACGCTGGTCCCGATCGTCGGCATCTACGACGAGGGCGGCTTCCTCAAGGCCGAGGTCGGCGGCAACAACGACGACGACCACTCCGAAGTCCAGATCACCACCACCGGCACCTACTACGCGCTGATGCGCGCCAACATCGGCAGCTCGGGCATCAACGGCGACTACCTCCTCGACGTCCGCTCGCTGCCGACCGGCAACATCAACTTCCCGAACCTGCGCGTCACCCGCCTCGATGACCTGGCCGCGACCGGCCTGCGCACCGGTGACACGGCGACGGTCAGCTACGACGTCACCAACGGCGGCAACCTGTCCACCGGCGTGGCGAACTGGGTCGACCGCATCGTCCTTTCCGGAAACAACGTCTACGGCGATGGCGACGACCTGCAGTTGGCCGTCGTGCCGCACGCCGGAGCGCTCGACCCGGGCGGAAGCTACACCGTCAACCAGCCGGTCACCCTGCCCGACGGCTACCCGGGCGACTTCCACATCATCGTGGCCACGGATTCGGCCAACGCCGTGGATGAGATCCTGCAGGAAGGCGACAACACGCTCGCCACCGCGAATCCCTTCAACGTCCAGCTCCAGGACTACCCGGACCTGGTCATCGAGGACCTCGCCATTTCCGCTCCGGATGCCTTCGGAAACTACGACATTTCCTGGAACCTCGCCAACCGCGGGACGGGCAGCGCGCCGGCCGGCCACACGGTCAACCTGCGCGTGCTGAACACCACCGGCTCGCAGGTCATCTTCGACCAGGACATCGCGGTCGCCCAGGTCCTGAATGCCGGCGAAACGCTGGCCCAAAGCCAGGTGGTGACCGCCAACAATCCCGGCTTCCACCTGGTCACCGTGGTCGCCGATGCGGACCTCGACCTCTACGAATACGGCACCAACGGCCATGGCCCGGCGGAGCAGAACAGCGTCCAGGACAGCTTCCAGATCTTCAACTTCTTCGACATCACCGTGGCGGCATCGCCCGCGGCCGGCGGCAGCGTGGGCGGCGGTGGAAATTTCCGCGACGGCGTCGAGGCGACCGTCACCGCCACGCCGAACACCAGCGTGCTGCCCTACCGTTTCATCAACTGGACCGAGAACGGACAATTCGCCAGCGCCAGCCCGACCTACACCTTCACCGTCCACGCGGACCGCAACCTGGTGGCCGTGTTCGGCCTGCCGCAGTACCAGATCACCGCCTCGCCCACGCCGGCCGCGGGCGGCTCGATCGCCGGCACCGGCACCTACGAGCTGAACGCCACCGCCACCCTGACCGCCAACCCGGCACCGGGCTACCTGTTCGACTACTGGGAGGAAGGCGGGCTGAACATCGGCTCGGCCAATCCGCTCAGCTTCAGCGTCAATTCCGGGCGCTCGTTCATCGCCCACTTCGCCGAGGCGAACCCGCAGCACGTGGTCAGCATCGTGACCTCGCCACCAGGCTTGGTGAGCATCCCCGGCGGCGGCACCTACGACAACGGCCAGACGCTCAACATCACGGCCCCGGCCTCGATCGAGGACGGCGACACCGAGCACCTGTTCGAGAAGTTCCTGCTCAACGGCGTCCACCTCAACACCAGCCCGACGCTCACCAAGACCTTCTCGACGCTCGACCCGGCGACCATGACCTACACCGCGGTTTACAAGGATCGCAGCCTGCGCCCGGTGCTGGCCTCGGTCTCGACCAACTACGGCAACCTGGTCCCCGCCGTGCCGGATGTCCGTTTCACCCTGACCTTCGACCGCGACATGAACCCCGCGGTGATGCCCGTGCTGAGCCTCACCAGCAGCACCGCGGCGACGATTCCGACCGTCCCCTCGGGCAGCTGGACCAACGCCCGCACCTACGTTTCGGGAAACACCGACTTCAGCGGCGACAGCGCGGGGGCCTTCACGCTCAACGTTTCCGCAGCCACCGATGCCCAGGGCCGCGTGATGGAGGCGGACGCCAGCTTCGGCTTCACCGTCGATGCCCTGCCGCCGGAGAACCCGACGCTGGTTCTCGACGGCACGACTTCCTCCACCGCCACCATCAGCTGGAACGGCTACACCGCGCCGGCCGACTTGAACGGCTTCCGCTATTATCTGGAAACCGCGCCCTTCACCACGGTCAACGGCCTGGTTGCCGTGAACGGAGCGGGTGCCGCGGCGCGGAGTTATACCTTCCGCAACCTCATGCCGGACGTGGACTACCATGTCGCGGTGGTCGCGCTCGACTTCGCCGGCAACGCCAACCCGGAAGTCACGCCGCTGACCTTCCGGCTCGATACCGAGCTGCCGCCCGCCGTTTCCCCGATACTCGAACGCCCCGGCATCGCCTCGGCGCGGCTCGACTGGAGCAGCTACGATCGCGACCTGATCGGACTCGAGGGTTTCCGGATTTACGTTTCGGAAAGCGACTTCTCGAGCGTGTCCGGCATGACGCCCGAGGTGGACCTCGCGGCCGATGTCACCGAGTATCTCTTCGAGGGACTCGACCGCACGCGCGACTACTACTTCGCCGTGGTCGCCTACAACCGCAACGATGAGCAGACCGACGCGGTCTCGCCCGTGATGTGGTCCGACCCGCTGTCCGGGACGCTGACCGAGGATTTCTCGATCGGTGGCGCGGATTCGGTGATCCCGATTTACGAAAGCCTCGTCCTCTCCGGCGGCGCGAACCTCACGCTGGCGCCGGGCACCACCCTGACCTTCGCGCCGGGGACTTCGCTGACGGTCGAGACCGGCACGCTGACTGCCGAGGGCACCGCGCTGCTGCCGATCCACTTCACGTCCGAGGGCGAGTTCGCCGATCCGCCGACCGCGGCGCGCGGCGACTGGGCCGGGCTGATCCTCAACGACGGCAGCTCATCGCTGAGCCACGTGTGGGTGCGCTTCGGCAGCGGCCTGCAGGTCGGAAACGGCTCGCCGACGCTCTCCAACATCTATGCGGTGCAGAACAGCGGAGCGGGCCTGCTCGTCTCCGGCACCGGCGATGTCACCGCCACCTCGTGCTATCTCGTCTACAACCAAACCGGAGCCTCGACCACCGATACCGGACAGCTCGACCTCAGCCAGTCGGTGCTCAAGAGCAACAGCTCGGGCAACGCCTCGCAGGCCGGCGGCTCGACCTTCGTCGCGCAAAACAACTGGTGGGGAAACACCTCGCCGTCCGGCATTTCCGGCACGGTCGACAGCTCCTCGCCGCTGGCCCAGGAGCCCATCCTCGGCGCCGCCTTCCAGGTGAAGGGCGGCCTCGCTCAGACTCCCAGCCGGCCGATCACCCTGTTCATCCAGTCGGCCAACGGCATCGGCTATCGTTTCAGCGAAAACTCGGCCTTCCCCGTGGCGATCTTCGAGGACCTGTTCGCGGCCGACGATGATTTCCGGGTCAGCCCGTACGGCTTCGAGCTGCCGTTCACGCTCTCTCCGGGAGCCGGTTTGAAAACCGTGTATGCCCAGCTGCGGAGCGAGACCGATACGGCCAGCTCCACGCTCAGCACCTCGATCTCGCTGGTCACGGATGGCCCCGTGATCCAGACCTTCAGCCTCGCCGACGGCGCGGTGATCGGTCGCCCGCTGCGCGTCACCGCCACCGCCAGCGCGCCGCGCGGCCTGACCAGCATCGAGTTCCTGGTGGGCGGCTCGGTGGTCGCCCGCTCGACGAATTCGCCGCTCGATTTCCTGTGGGATCCACGCTCGCTGCCACAGGGGCCGGTGCGCGTCGAGGCCAAGGCCACGGACCGCTACGGGGCCACCAGCTCCCGCGCGGTGAACATCGTCGTTTCCCCCGGCCCGCCGGTGGCTCCGGTGATCACCTCGCCGGTCAATGGCGCGATCACCAACGCCTCTCCGGTCACCGTGACCGGCACCGCCGAGCCGGGCATCAGCCTCACGCTCAAGCGCAACGGCGAGGTCATCACCAACAGCGCGACCGCCGCGCTCAACGGCAGCTTCAGCATCCCGAACGTGCCGCTGGTGGAGGGCGCGAACTCGCTGGTCGTCACCGCCAGTGACTTCGTCGGCTCCAGCGCCTCGCAGCCGGTGAGCCTGATCTACGATTCTGGCCCGCCGGCCGCCCCGGTGCTCGACACGATCGAGCGCGCCAATGGCGGCGTGCTGGTGAACTGGATCTTCCAGGGCGGCGAGCAGCCGGCGTCGTACCGCCTCTACTGGAATGCGACCGCTTTCACCAATCCCGACAATGCGACGGGCAGCAGCGCGCCGGTCACCACCACCGGCGGCAACTTCACCCTCCCCGACGGCATCTGGTTTGTCGGCGTGGCGGCCTTCGACGGTGCCGGCAACCGCAGTCCGATCTCGAACCTCATCCAGTTCGGCATCGACTACACCGCGCCGACGCTGACGGTCAGCTACGACCGCCCGATGCCCGTCGGTCCCGGCAACCTGCTGGTGCAGGTGGAGTCGAACGAACCGCTGGCCAACGTCCCCACCCTGACCATCCAGCCGGCCGGCGGGCTCGACCGGATTTCGGTCACGCTCACGCAGCAGGAATCGACCCGCTACACCGGCACCTACGTTGTGGACCCACAGTTCAGCCGCAGCGGCACCGCCACCGTGCGGGTGTCCGCCCGCGACCTGGCCGGCAACGTCCGCACCAACGTCGCTCCGCAAGGCCCGGCGCTGGTGCTCGATGTGACCAAGCCGACCGCGGTGGTCAGCCTCGACCGGCCGGTGCCGGTGCAAACGGTCAGCCCGCAGACCCTTTCCGTGGGCCTGACGCTGAGCGAACCGCCGGCCCCGGGCACGACGCCGTCGCTCGAGTTCGAGCCGCCGGTCGGCAGCCGGATGGCGATCACGCTCGACGGGGCGGGCACCGCCTGGAGCGGCCAGCTCACGGTCAATGCCGCCATGGGCAACGGCGACGGCTTCTTCCGGTTCGCCGGCTCCGATGCCGCCGGCAATCAGGGCACCGTGGTGACCAGCGGAGAAGTGCTCGAGCTTTACAATACCAGCGCCCCGCCCCCGCCGGAGGACCCGCCCGTCATCTCCGGGGTGATCCTTTCCGGAGGACGGATCCGCATCGACTGGCAGGCGGTCGATCGCGCCGACAGCTACAAGCTCTACCGCGAAGCCGGCTCGGCGGGCGGCACTCCGACGCTGCTCGTCGAGAGCGGCATCGAGGCCCTCACCTACACCGACCTGCCACCGGCCGACGGCATTTACCGCTACGCCGTGGTGGCCTCGCTGCGCGGCTCCGACGGCCCGGCTTCCGGCGTGTTGGTGGCGGAGTCCGATCGCGTGCCACCGGAAAAAGCGACCGCGTTTTCCGTCCAGCTGCTCGCCCGCGGGGTCGAGATTTCGTTCGCCGCCCCGGCCTCCGGTGAAATCCCGGCGAAATACCGCGTCTATCGCGGCGCCACGATGATCCGGGAACTCAGCAGCCCGGCGATGGTCACCGACTACCCGCCGCGCGGCAGTCACGACTACACCGTGGCCACGGTCGATCAGTACGGAAACGAGAACCCGACCGATCCGATCACCGTCGAGCTGCTGGTCAGCCCGGTGGCCGACCTCCACCTGCACGCCAAGAAAGGCAGCGCCAACTCGCTGACCTGGACCAGCAACGACGGCACGGTGGTCGGCTACAACATCTACCGCAACGGCGTGAAACAGAACGGCGCGCCACTCGCGCCGGCGGCCTTCGTGGATCCGCTCGGCCTCGCCGGCCGGCCGGTCACCTACGAGGTGAGCGCGGTCAATGGGGCCGGAAACGAAAGCCCGCGGCGGCAGCTCACCGTTTACCCGCTGGATCTCGCCGGCTACCTCAACCGCGACTCGCTCGGCCGCGAGAGCGCCTCGTTCATCGGCTTCTTCGACAAGCTCCAGCTCGACGTGCGCAACCTCGCCTCCACCGGCGCGGTCGCGATCGAGGGCATGGAGATCAACCGCACCGTCACCGGCGAGGATGACATGACCCAGGACAATGCCCTGGCGCTGAACATCGCCCCCGGCGCGACCGGCAGCACCGAGGTGGTGATTCCCGCACCGTTGACCGCGGGGGTTTCGCAGACCTTCCAGGTCATCCTCGAGGGTGCCACCGATTCCGGCGGCAGCCGCGTGACCTACGAGTTCCAGTTCGCGAAATCCGTGGCCCGCGGCGGTGCCAACGCCGCGGCCCTGTCCACCACCGACATTCCCGTGGCCGGGGGCTACGCCAGCGTGCAGGTCACCCTGCAGAACTTCGGCGGAGCTACCATGGACGTCGTACTCGGCCGCGCCGGTGGCCTGCAGCCCGGCGACGTGGCGATCGTGGTCCGCGACGCCAACGGGGAAATCGTTTCCCGTCAGGCCTACACCGGCATCGGGGCGCAGGGGCTGCTCACCTTCCCGGACGGCACGCTGGTCGCGCGCATCCCGGCGGGAGGCACCTACACCTTCGTCGTGCCCAACGTGCTGGTCCCCGAGTCGCTCGGCGAACAGGGCCTCGGCGCGACCTTCGCGATCGAGGTCGGCGGCCTGTATTCCGGCTTCGGCAGCTCGACCTCGGTCAGCCAGACTCCGCTGATCCAAGGCTCGACCTTCAGCTCGCTGGTGGAAACGCCCTATTACGCAAACCTCGTGACGGACCAGGACCGCTACGCCAACGAGGAGGACATCGTGATCACCGGCCAGGCGATCAACCGCCAGAGCGGCCTGCCCGAGCCGAACGTGCCGCTGCGCATCGGCTTCGGCATCCGCAGCTACGTGCTCTATCAGGAAGTGACCACGGATGAAAACGGCGACTACACCTTCAGCTACCGGCCGCCCCAGGGCTTCGGTGGGGCGATCCGCCTGTGGGCCGCCCACCCGGACGTGGCCGACCAGCTCAACCAGAAGACCATCGAGTACCGCCGTTTCTACATCGTGCCGGGCGGCGGCCGCGTGGTGATGTCGAAAAACGACACCCTCGACCTGTCCTTGAAGCTGGTGAACCCGGCGGACCTGCCCCTTTCCGACATCCACATCAGCTCGCGCAGCTATATCTCGGAAGACAGCTCGGAGGTGGAAATCGACAGCCTCCACTATGAGGTGCTGACGCCCGGACCGATCAATCTCGAGCCCTTCGGTTCGACCACCATCGACATCCGCGCCACGGCCGACATTGATGCGCCGGACTCCGCCATCTCGGAGATCTACATGACCTCCGCCGAAAACGCCTCGGCCACCTTCGAGGCCCACCTTTCACTGAAACCCGCCATCCCGGCGCTGAGCTTCGTCTCGCCAGCCGTCGGCTACGTCGACATGTCCGTCAACAAGGGCGAGATCGTCAGCCGTGAGGTGGTTCTGACCAACGACGGCCTGCGTCCGCTCGAAGGAGTGGAGGTCATCCCGCCGGCCAATCTTCCCTGGATGGATGTGAACCTGCCGCGCGACAGCCAGGACCGCATCCTGCTGCCCGACATTCCGGTCGGCGGCACGCTGCGCTTCACCGTGGTCTACGCGCCGCCGCAGGACACGGCGCTCGGGCTCTACGATGACTTCATGCTCATCCGCGGCAGCAACCTGCAGAGCGACTTCCAGGTGAACCTCTTCGCCCAGGTCACCAGTGCGGAGCGCGGGGGCGTCATGTTCTACGTGGACAACATTTTCGCCGAGGCCGTGCCCAACGCGAAGATCCGGCTGCGCAACCCGAACCTGCGGCAGGAAATCGGCCCGTTCTACACGGACTCCCTGGGTGAGGTGACCATCCCCGATCTTCAGGAAGGCAGCTGGTCCTACCAGATCAGCGCCTCCGGCCACACCACCACCACCGGCGTGTTCGACATTACGCCGGGGCAGACGGAGCTGGTCGACGTGCGGCTGTCGAAGTCGCTGGTCACGGTCGAGTTCTCGGTGACGCCGAAACCCTTCACCGACCGCTACGAAATCACCATCGAGCAGACCTTCGAGACCCGGGTGCCGGTGCCGGTGCTGATCATGGATCCGCCCGCCACGCAGCTCTACAACATTCAGGACTACGCCGAGGGGACGATCATGATCAACGTCAAGAACGAGGGCCTCGCCAGCTTGTTCGAGGTGGTGATCCAAGGCCAGACGGCGCCTTACGGTTCGTTCATCCCGATGATTTCCTACATTCCGGAACTCCATGCCCAAGAGTCGATCCAGGTGCCGTTCAAGTATACCTTCGACCTGCGGAACCGGAACGGCGGCTCGGGTGCCTCGCCCTCGGGCTACGGCTGCCCCGGCCTCGACGGTCTGGCCAAGGCCTACGAAGTGGCGGCCGAGATCGACAAGAACACCAGCCTGCCCTCGACGGGAAATGAAGGCATCGACTTTTGTGCCGGCGTTTTCCTGAACCCCTTCCCCAGCGCGACCGGGCTGGTGGCGCTCAGCTCCGGCCTGGCCTGCTGCCCGGATGGAGCCGCCATGGCCGCCGGCGCCCACGCCCTGCTGGTGGGCTATTCGGCGGCCAGCTTCGCCACCGGCATCGTCACCAACCTGCAGGCCTTCGTCGGCTGCGCCATCGGTGCCCAGTTCGGCGGATTGTTCGGCGGCAGCGGCGGGGGCGCGACCGGTGGAGGCGGACCGGCCCGAGGGACCGGGACCTTCAACGGCTCGGGTGCGGGATGCTTCGTTTCCGGCACCCTCGTCGAGATGGCGCAGGGGCCTCCGAAACCGATCGAGGCCATCCTTTCCGGCGACCTGATCAAGACCGGCGACGACGCCAACGCCGTGGTCGAGCAGATGCTCACCCGCGAGTCCGACGACGTTTATGAAGTCACGCTGCGGCCGGTGGTCTTCGGCGATGCGGAAAATGAAAAGACGCTCACCGGCACCGGCAACCACTACATCTGGACCGACCACGCCGGCTGGCTGCGCCTCGACAAGCTGAAGCCCGGCGACCGCCTCCACTACACCGGCGGCGAGTTGTATGAAATCACCGGCATCGAGCACCTGCCGGGGACCCACACGGTCCACACGCTGCAGGTCGCGGTCGATGGCGTCTTCTACGCCGATGGGTTCCTGGTCCAGCACCTGTGCGGACGGCTGGAGAACGACATGCAACCGGGGCCCGCGCCGCCGGCGGAAACCGAAACCGCCGCGGAGACCCGCTGAAAACCCCGAACTTCCCCGTGAGATGAAACTCTTCCCGACCATCACCCTCCCGGTTCTCGGCCTGCTTCTCGGACTGGCGTCGCCGCTCGCGGCGCAGCAGCAGTTCCAGGGCGTCTGCAACCGCGTCAAGATCGAGATCGAACAGGAGCTGACCACCGAGCGGATCGGCTTCGAAGCCGTGCTCAAGGTCACCAACAACGACGGCCAGGACCCCATCAACCAGTTCTCCGCCGCGCTGACCTTCAAGGATGCGACCACCGGCGAGGATGCGGCAGACAAGTTCTTCGTCCAGCCGCCCGAACTGTCCTCGATCAACCGCATCGACGGCGACGGCATCATTTCCCCGACCCAGACTGCCGTCGTCACCTGGTTCATCATCCCCAAGACCGGCGAGAATGCGCCCGGCGGCACCGACCCGCGCGGCAAGGAGTACGACATCGGCTGCGACCTTTCCGGCTACATCCGCGGAGCGAAAATCCCGGATGACGTGCTGTTCGCGGTGGAGGACACCATCACGGTCCGGCCGGAGCCGCAGCTCGACATCACCTACTTCCAACCCCGCGACGTGCAGGGCGACGATCCGTTCACGCCCGAGGTCGAGAGCCCGATTCCCTTCACGCTCGGGGTGCTGGTGAAAAACGACGGCTACGGCATCGCGCGAAAGGTCAACATTGACTCGAAGCAGCCCAAGATCGTCGAGAACCACAACGGCCTCCTGCTCATCGCCCGCCTGCTCGGCGCCCGCGTGCAGGATTCGCCGCTCGATGAGACCAGCCTGCTGGTCAACCTGGGCGACATCAACCCCGGCGAAGTGAAGAAAGGCGCCTGGGACATGATCACCTCGCTCAGCGGTGAGTTCATCGAGTTCAAGGCCAGCTACCATCACTCCGACGAGCTCGGCGGCCTGGAGACCTCGGTCATCAAGAGCCTCAACGCCCACTTCTTTTCCCGCGAATGCCTCAACGACGAGCCGGGGCGGGATGCGATCATGGATTTCCTGGCGGACACCGACCGCGACTCCAACCTGATCCCCGACACGCTCTATGAGACCGACGGCGCCGTGTTGCCGGTGAATTACCAGCCGCAGGCCGAGGTGACCTCACCCCTCAGCGGCGGCGGTGCCACGGTGACCCTGGTCTCGGACCGCGAGGGTTGGGTCTACATGCGCCTCGATGATCCCGCGCAGGCCCGCTACCCGATCGCCAGCGTGGTGCGCAACGACGGCAAACAACTCCACCCGCGCAACTTCTGGACCAACATCCGCTACCGCAAAACCGACAACTTCCGTTTCACCTATCTCAACCTGTTCGACCGCATCGAGACCGGCCAGACCTACACCTACCGGATCACCTACGACACGGACAACTCCGACACCACGCCGCCGGAAACGCGGATCCGCTTCTCCGGGCTCTCGACCGCGGACGGCACGACCTACTACATCACGCCGGAAACGCAGGTCTACTTCACCAGCGAGGACGCCAGCCCGGTGTCGATCGAGTACAACCTCGACGGCGCCGGCTTCCGGCCCGCGCTGCCGTTCAGCATCGACATCCCCGGCACCTACCCGATCGAGTTCTTCGCCACCGACGAGTCGGGCAACGTGGAGTCCACCCAGTCCGCCACCCTCATCATTCCCGGCGAGGGTGCCGAGGTGCCGGTGATCGCGGACGAGGGCCGGATTTTCCCCACCGACCTGCTGTCGATCCGCCCCAACCAGACGCCGATCCACGCCACCGTCCCGCCCAGTTCGCTGGACGTGAACGGCACGCTCACCATCCTCAAGGGCGTCGTCGCCTACCCGCGCCTGTCCGGCATCCCGGTCGATCCCACGCCGCTGAGCACCGCCACGCTCACGGTCACGGGGACCTTCCTCGACTACTACAAATACCGTATCAACGGCGGTGCCTGGTCGGTGGAAAAACCGGTCGCCGATCCGATCGAGCTCAGCTCGCTGTCCGGCGCGGTCACGCTGGAGGTGCTCGGCCGGAATGCGGCGGGCGACTACCTGCCCGATGACCGGGCGCTGTCCGTTTCCTGGACCGTCGATCCGGCCGCCGAGGACCTCCGCGTCGCCGGCGTGCCCACCACTCCGAGTGCCGATGCCGCCACGGTCACGCTGGTGCCCAGCAGCTCCGGCTCCAGCGAATACCGCTGGTCGCTTGGCGACAACGGCTTCTTCCAAGCCGCCGCGCCCTACTCGACACCGATCGAGCTGGTCCGCCGCCCGACCGGCCCGGCCGTGATCCGCCTGATCACCAATGCGGGCGGCGATTTTCCGGAAATCCCCGACCCCGATCCTGTCGCGCGCGTGCGCTGGAACTACGACCGTGCCTACGGCTTCGATTTCTCCGACCTCGACCCCGTGCGTACCATCGACCTCGGCGAAGTCGCCGGCCAGACGATCGACTTCATCTGGGACGGCAAGAACGAGTCGGGCATCGAGCAAATCCCGGGCACCTACACCGTGTTCCTCGCTCTGGAGGATTCGCTCGGAAACGTCAGCCGCTCGGTCACGCTGGTCGAGATCGAGGGACTTTCCACCGACCGCCAGGTGATCGCCGACAGCTCGGTCGGCCCCAAGAATTTCCGCGCCCGCGGCAACTGGTGCGTGTGGCAGCAGCGCTCGACCTCGGTGTCGAACATCGCCGCCTACGCGCTGAACAGCAGCACGCCGGTGGAAATCACGAACTCGACCGAGTTCGACCAGGAAGACCCCGCCACCGACGGCCGCTACGTCGTGTGGCAAAGTCGTCTCGCCAACGGCTCGACCGACCTCCTCTACGCCGATCTGGAATCCCCCGCGCCGCTGGCGGTGACCAGCACGCCGGGACTGATCGAGGCCAATCCGGCGGTTGAATGGCCGTGGTTCGTGTATCAGGTGAAATCGGCCGACGCGCCCTCCGCCCCGTGGCAGGTCGAAGCCTGGAACGCCGACACCGGCGAACGTTTCCTCGTTTCCTCCGGCCAGGGCGATCAGTTCCGGCCGCAGATCCAGGGCGGCCGCATCGTGTGGGAGGACCACCGCGATGTCGGCCCCGGGGAGATCTACTTCGCCGACCTCGAAACCCGCGAAGTCCGCCGCATCACCCAAAACACCTACGGCCAGAACAATCCGACCATTTTCGGTGACCTCATCGCCTGGCAGGACAACCGCGGCGGCCAAGTGGACATCTGGATGCGCGACCTCCGCCGGCAGGTCGAGGAGCAGGTGACCGACACCGCCTACAACGAATCGAACCCGCTGTTCCAAGGGACGTGGCTTTGCTACGAGGAGGACTCGCTGGGACCGCAGATGACGAACATCGTGCTGAGCGACACCGACGCCGGCAGCAAGATCTCACTGACCCGCGCGACCCGCGGCCACACGCTGGCCGGGCTCGGCAACGGCTTCGGAGCTTGGATCGAGGAAAGCGCCGGCGACCGCACGGCGGTCATCAGCCGGCTGCCCGGCCTGCAGGCGGTGATGAACACCTCCAACGCCCTCGCCGTCAGCGAAGGCCTCGCCATGCGCCACAGCAGTGCCTTCGACCTGCTGAACGCCTGGGGCGGCCCCGGCGGCATCCGGCGGCTCAGTCTTTACCAAAGCCTCGAACCGCTGGTCGTGCAGACCGCCGACTACAATGGCGGCACCCCGAGCGGCGATGACTTCCCGCTCACCCCGGGCAGCTTCGTGTGGGTCGAGTTCGAGGCGGCCAACCTCGTCGAACTCGGCGCCGGCGACACCGGATCGATCGATCTCGAAGCCGGCTTGAACGTCTTCAGCTACACCGGCTTCCCGGTCGGCTACACCGCCTACGACCTGGTCAACGCCATCGGCCCGACCCGCCTCAACGGCCTTCGCTACTACGACGCGTTCGCCGGCCTGTGGCGATCGCTCGAGCTCGATGATTCCCACCTGCCGCTCGGCCCGAACTTCACCATCCCGCGGGTTTCCACCTTGCTGATCGACGCCAAGGAAGCCCTGACCGTGAACCCGAATCTCTGACCCCATGTCCGCCCGCTCCCTTTTCCTTCTCCTCCTCGCGCTCGCACCGGCCCCGGCGCTGGCCGGGAAACTGACGGCCGCGCAGCTGGCCGCGATCCTCGCCCAACCGGCCCCGCATCCGGTGCTCATCGACATCCGGCCCACCGCCCAGTACCTGCAGGGCTCGCTGCCAGGCGCCATCAACATCCCCGGCCGGGTGCTGCTGCAAAAGAACATGCGCTTCGCCCATGGCTGCGTGCTGATTTCCGATGGCATTTCGGACAAGGTGAACCCGGCCGAACTCGCCGCCTCGCTCGGCCAAAAGGGCGTCTCGCCGGCCGATTACCTCGATGGCGGCATGGCCGCGTGGTCGACCTACAGCGACGCCGCCGCCAACTCCCAGCCCGGTGCCGCCACCGTGCGCGGGCCGGAAAGCATCACCTACGACGACCTGATCAAGCTCACGGGAAAAACCTGCCTCGTCGATCTCCGGACCGCAGCGGAACGCGTGGTGCCCAAGGGTCACGTCAGTCCCCTGCAGGAACTCTGCACCGAGCGGAAATTCACTTATTTCCCCGATCTGGAGAGCTTCCACGCCGCCTTCCGCAACCCCGCGGCCGCAGCCGGTGCCGGCACTCCGCCGCTGGTCGTGCTGGTCGGCGGGGAGGACACCGAGCTTCCCGAAACGGAGGTGGAAAAACTCTACCTCGAAGGTTTTCACCGCTCCACCGTGCTGCTCGGCGGAGCTGATATCATCGCCAATGAAGGCAAGCGCGGCCTCGAGCGACAGGCGGGCAAGACGCTCACCCTGCCCGAGCCCACGGCCCCGAATCCCTGAACCCCCACCGGACTTCCCATGAACCTCCGCGTTTTCCTCTGCATGCTGTTGCTGCCCGCCGCGATCGTCGCGGCGGCACCGCAAGTCACCGACACCACGGCGGGCGACGTCGGCACCACCGCCTTTTCCCTGTGCTGGGAAACCGGCGAGGCCGCCGAGGCGGGCGTGCGCGTGTTCTCCGATGCGGCCGGCACTTCGGACATCACCGATCGCGTCCGCGTCGAACCCCAGTTCCTGACCGCCGACCGCCGGGAGGTCGCCAGCAGCCCGGCCAGCCGCGAGGCCGCCCGCGCGCTGCAGGCCGCGATGAATTCGCGCGGCGTGTTCCTGACCCGCATTTCCGGCTTGCAGCCCGACACCACCTACTGGGTCCGCGCGCTGGCCTTGGTCGGCGGCAGCACGGTCGATACCGGCCCGCTGGTCGAAGTCACCACCGCCCGCGACACGGCCTTCCTCGTGGAGTCGCGCCAGCTGGTGGTAGACTTTTCGGCGGCTGCCGTCCTCTTCGGTGACCTCGGGGGTGCCGTGGTGCGCTTGGAAAACCCCGGCTCGGCGTATCCGCTGTTCGCCGTGATCAACGACTCGCTGGCCGGCAACCGCTGCTACTTCGACCTCAACCACCTGCTCGACGCCACCGGCGAGCTGCCGCTCAACCCCGCCTCGGGCACCACGCTCACGCTCGACTTCGCCCTGCTCGGCATGCCCATCCCCGGCGACTTCAGCGGCAACCAGATCGCCTACGATGGCAGCGCGCTGGCGGCGAAGTCCTCGATCGTCGGCTTCACGCCCGCGCCGGTCATGCTGACCGCCACCTCCGACCACGCCACCGCGCTTTCCGGCCAGCCGGTGCGGGTCGACCTGCGCGCCACCGACAGCGCCGGCGATCCGCTGGCCGACTTCAACCGCACCCTGCTCATGGAAAGCCCGGCCATCCTCGGCGGCAGCCTCACCACCGGCGCACTCGCCGACGGTGTGCTCGACGACCAACCGGTCGTGCTGACCACGCTGGGCAACCAGACGATCACCATCAGCGATCCCATTTCCGGAGCGACCACCACCCTCGATTTCGAGGTGCTCGAATACACCTACGACAACTTCCGGCTCCACTACTACGGCAGCACGACTTCGCCCGAGGGGGATCCCTCCGGAAACGGTGACGGCGACAGCTACGACAACCTGTTCGAGTTCGCCTCGGGGCTCGACCCGAATGCGCCGGACGGGCCGATCCAGTTCGGTCCCGGCGGCGGCCTGCTGCGCCGCGGCGGTCCGGTGACCACCCTGCGCATCGATAGCGACGGCGTGGACTTCCGCGTCACATTCCTGCGGTCGAAGAACTACCAATCGCTCGGCATCCACTACACGCCGCAGTTCAGCTCGAACATGGGCGCGTGGTTCAACAGCAGCGCGCAGCCCGTCGTCCTGGAGGAAGATGGCGACATGGAGCTGGTCACCATCCCGTATCCCTACTTCACTCCGGAGCCGGCCAAAGCCAGATTCTTCCGCATGGAAATCACCATCGACTGATTCCTCATCTTCACCCACGCCCAAACATGAAAGCCTTGGTTCTGACCGTCCTCATCACCTTTGCTGCCGGCACCCGCGCCCAGACCGCGGTCATCTACAGCGGCGTGCAGGACATCCCGATCCCCACCAACTTCGAAGGGGTTTCCGTCAACATCTTCGACCTCACCAGCTTTGACGGCGACCCCGCCCCCGACTGGTCGGACAGCCAGGTGAACTTCTTCTTCGGGGGCGACGGCGTTTTTTCCGGCCCCCGTTTCCTCCCGGTCCGCACCGGCACCGGCGCCACCGATCCCATCCTCTCCCTCATGCCCGGCGACCTGGTGGAAACGATCAGCCTCACCGGTCCGGGCGGGAATGGCGCCTCGCAGGACCACATCGGCAACGCTCTCGGCCAGTTTCCGTCGGGCGTTGAGTCGTACCTCGGCTTCAAGCTCGACCTCACGGGCAGCGGCGACTTCGTCAATGGCTTCATGCGCGTCACCCTGACCAACGGCAGCTCCGAGGGCCTGATCCACGACTGGGCCTACTCGGACACGCCCGGGGAAACGATCACCGTCGGGGTGATTCCCGAGCCCTCGACCCCGGTCCTCGTCGGAGCCCTCGGCCTCGCCCTCGCCTTCCGCCGCAAACGGTAGGGTTGAGCGCCCTCGCTCGACCGGAATGGTCCCCTGGCGCCGGCCCCATTCACAGGCGCGGACGACCGAGGGCGGGCGTCCCCACCCGCCAAACGGTAGGGTTGAGCGCCCTCGCTCGACCGGAATGGTCCCCTGGTGCCGGCCCCATTCACAGGCGGCGGACGCCCGAGGGCGGTCGTCCCTACCCCCCACGCAACGCTCTTTCCTCTCTCAGGCCAGCCAGCGCCACACTGCAGCGACGGCGGTGCAGAGGAGGAAACCGATCACCAGCGGCATGAAGGTCGCGACGGCGGTCCACTTGGCCGACTTGGTTTCCTTGTAGATCGTGTAGATCGTGGTCGAGCACGGGTTGTGGCAGAGGGAAAAGAGCATCAGCGAAACGGCGGTCAGCAGCGACCAGCCGCCGGCTTCGAGAATCTCCCGCAGGGTCGTCAAATCGCTGGTCTCGAACATCACGCCGGCACCGGCACCCATGCCGTGTTGGCCCGTGACCAACACGGTGAGCATCAGCACGGTGGGGATCACGATCTCGTTGGCCGGGATGGCGACCACGTAGGCGAGCAGGATCACGCCGGTCATGCCCATCACCCAGGCCAGCGGGTCGAGCGCATGGATCATCGCCACCGCCAGCGAGGCGTCGCCCCAGGGGATGTTCGAGATCAGCCAGATCGCCGCGCCGGCGGGCAGGGCGAAGACGATCGCCCGCCAGAGCACGATCAGGGTGCGGTCGATGATCGAGTTGTAAAGCGTGCGCCACAAGTTCGGCGGCCGATAGGGCGGGAGCTCCAGGGAAAAGGAGGTGGCCTCGCCCTTGAGCATGGTTTTCGCGAGCAGCCACGAGGTCAGCAGGGCGAAACCGAAACCGAGCAGGGCGACGAGCAGCACCGAGCCGGCGGCGACCGTGCCCGCCCAGGCGGCCGGCACCGCGCCGCCGATGAAGATGGTGGCAAGCAGGATCTGCGTCGGCCAGCGGCCGTTGCAGAGGGAAAAATTGTTGGTGAGGATGGCGATCAGGCGCTCGCGCGGCGAGTCGATGACGCGGGTGGCGACCACGCCCGCGGCATTGCAGCCGAGGCCCATCGCCATGGTCAGCGACTGCTTTCCGTGGGCTCCGACCTTTTGGAAAATCCGGTCCAGGTTGAAAGCGACGCGCGGCAGGAAGCCGAGGTCCTCGAGCAGGGTGAAGCAGGGAAAAAAGATCGCCATCGGCGGCAGCATCACGGCGATGACCCAGGCGGTCGCGAGGTACATGCCATCCGCCAGCAAGCCGGTCAGCCACCAGGGCGAGCCGAGGTTTTCCATGAGTCCGCGCAGCGCGGGATGCCCCCAATCCACGAGCAGCGTGGCGAGCATGCCGGAGGGCACGTTGGCCCCGGCGATGGTCAGCCACAGCACCGCGCCGAGCACCAGCACCATGACGGGAAACGCAGTGACCGGGTGCGTAAGGATGCGATCGACACGCTGCTGCCACGCGAGGCGCGAGGACTCGCCATGGCGGGTCACGTTGCGGCCGGCGATGCGCGCGGCCTCGCCGTAGATCGCCTCGGACAATCGGTCGTGGAGGTTCTGTGGCAGCTTCCAGCGCAACTCCTTGGCGGTCGCGAGCGCGCGGGTGGCAGCCGGGTTTTCCGGGCGCGCCGCCGTTTCCTGCTCCGCATCGGGATCGGCCAGGGCGGCGAGTTCGCCGGAGCGGACGGCGTCGATGATCTGGCGGTCGCCCTCCAGCAATCGCAGCGCGACCCAGCGGGTCTGCGGCAGCTCGGGAAAGGCCGTTTCGAGCTCGTCCTCGACCATGCCGAGCGCGCCGCGCAGGCCGGGGAGGTCGAGCGGCAGCTTGAGCAACGAGGGTTCGTCCTCCCGCGCGGCCATCAGGGCGATTTCCTTCAGCAGCTCCGGGATGCCCTCGCCCGAGCGCGCCGAGCAGGGGACCACCGGGATGCCGAGGTCGCGGGCGAGGTTGCGGGCGTCGATCTCGATCTTGTGAGCCCGCGCCTCGTCCATGAGGTTGAGGCAGAGCACGGCGCGGCGGGTGATCTGGAGCGTCTGGAGGACGAGATTCAGGTTGCGCTCGAGGCTGGTGGCATCGGCCACGATCAGCGTGACATGCGGCTTCCCGAAGAGCAGGAAACCGCGGGCGACCTCCTCGTCGGGCGAGGCCGAGAGCAGCGAGTAGGTGCCGGGAAGATCGACGATCTTGTAGCGCTTGTCCTCGTAGGAGAATCCGCCTTCGGCGCGGGCGATCGTTTTCCCGGGCCAATTGCCGGTGTGCATGCGCAGGCCGGTGAGGGCGTTGAAAACAGTGGTCTTGCCGGTGTTCGGATTGCCGGCGAGGGCGATGACGAAGTCGGTGTCGTCGACATTCAGGCCGAGCTTGCGCATCTGGCCGAAGCGCGACGGGCACTTCAGGCAGGCCTCGCCGACTTCATGGACGGGCGGGTTTCCGCTCATGCGGCACCTCCTTCCGGGATCACCAGCACGCGGTCGGCCTGCTCGCGGCGCAGGCCGATCATGGTGCCGCGGATCAGGTACGAGCGCGGCGAGCCGAACGGGCTGGTGAACTCGCAGCGGATCTCCGTGCCGGGCACCAGGCCGAGGTCGAGCAGCCGGCGCCGCTCGGCTCCCGCGCAGGCGGGGGAAAGCCCGTGGACCTGCGACACGGAGCCGACGCCGAGGTCGCTCAGGCGTCGCACGGAGTCGGAAATCCGATGCTCCTCGGTGACCTCATCGACATGGATCCGCGTCAGCCACGAGGCCGACAGCTGGAGCCCGCGGCCCTCGGCGGTGCAGAGGATCACGCCGCCTGGCTGCCTTTCCAAGCCATGCAGCACCATGCCCGGATGCAGCCCGGCCTGGACCATTTCGCCATAAATCGCCTCCGGTTCGTCCTCGAGGTGGACGATCACCGCGTCCTGCTCCAGCGGCCACTCGGCCAGCGAAATCCTCGCCGCCGCCGGCAGCTCGCCCTCGCGGGTCGGGATCGGGTCGCCATGGGGATCGAAACGCGGGTTTCCCAACCGGTCGGCGAGTTCGTCGGTCTCGATCGCGCCCAGCCGGTGCTCCGCCACATGCGCGGCACGATGCCAGTTTTCCGGTGGCACCCCGGTCTCGCGGGCCAGCCAGGTTTCGAGCAGGCGATGCTTGCGGACCACCTCCACCGCCGCCTTGCGCCCCTTCCCGGTGAGCTGCCAGTGGTCGCCCTTCGGCCGGGCGAGCTCCTCATTTCCCAGCTCCGTCAAAAGCCGCGCCGCGCGCGCCCGACGCAGCTTCAGCGCACCCGCCAAGCTGTCCACGCTGGCATGCGAGCCGCCCTCCTCGCAGTCGAGAAGATGCTTCAGCCCGTCCTCCGAGCGCTCCGGCCGTTCGTTCGTCGTCACGGCCGGAATATGCCCGGTGACATTTCAAAGTCAAAGTTTTGATTCATCAAAGTCTGCGATTCCGAGCGCGAATCCTGCGGTTTTTGATCGCTCAATAATCTTCGCCCGGTTCAAGCTCCGGCAACCCATGCCGAGCAGCACCGTCGAGAACTACCTCAAGGCCATGCATCACCTCAGCGGTGCCGGCGACGAACCGATCGCGATCGGCCGCATTGCCGGCGAACTGGAGCTGACGCCCGGGACGGTGACGACGATGATGAAGCACCTCGGCAGCCGCGGGCTGGTCGATTACCTGCCCCGCCGCGGCGCGCGCCTGACGCCCACCGGTGAGGCCGCCGCGCTCAAGGTCCTGCGCCGGCATCGGCTGATCGAGTTGTTCCTGGTCGAAGTCATGGAGCTCGACTGGGGCGACGTCCACGACGAGGCCGAGGAGCTGGAGCACGTCATTTCCGACAGGCTGCTGGCGCGGATGGATGAAATGCTCGGCCATCCCACGGCCGACCCGCACGGCGCGCCGATTCCTGACGCCGACGGCAGGATGCCCGAGCAGAGCTGCGCCTCATTGGCGGAGGCGGAGCCCGGCGGCTACCAGGTCGTCCAGGTCAGCGAGGAGGATGGCGCGCTGCTGGACTGGCTGTCGGAGCACGGCCTGCGACCCGGCTCGGCGTTTCAGCTGCTGTCCCACGACAAGCCGACCGGCATCCTGCGGCTCAAGATCCTCGGTAGCGGTCTGGAGACGAATCTCGGCTCGAATGCCGCCGGCCACCTTCGGGTGCAACCGACTTGATCACACGATCCGATTCAGCCGGCCGCCTTCCTTGAACGATCGGATGTCGGCCACGATGCCACCGAGCAACCGCCGCCGCGCCTCGCGGGTGCTCCATGCGGTGTGGGGCGTGATGATCAGGTTGGGAATATCCGGCGCGAGCAGCGGGTGATCGGCCGGCGGCGGTTCCACCGAAAGCACGTCGAGCCCCGCGCCACCGAGGTGGCCCGAGCGCAGCGCGGCGGCCAGGGCGGGCTCATCAATGAGCGGTCCGCGGCCGGTGTTGATCAGCAAGGCACCGGGCTTCATCGAGGCCAGCCGCTCGGCATCGATCATGCGCTCGGTTTCCGCAGTCAGCGGGCAGTGCAGGCTGACCACATCCGCGGTGGCGAAAAACTCATCCGCCGGCAGTCGCGGGACTTCACCTGGCCGGGCTCCGTCACGGGACAGGGCGATGATTTCCATGCCGAAAGCCCGACCCACCCGGGCCACGGCGCGGCCGATCCCGCCGAACCCGACGATGCCCAAGGTCCGGCCGTGCAGCTCGAACAGCGGGTGATCGAGCCGCGTGAAAATCGGCGAGGCCGGCCAGTCCGTCCGCACCGTCGAGCTGATGGTGCCCGCGCGGGTCGCCAGCTCGAGAATCAGGGCGAAGGTGTGCTGCGCCACGCTCTCGGTCGAGTAGCCGGCCACGTTGGCGACCGCGATGCCGGCCGCTTGGCAGGCTGCGAGGTCGATCTGGTTCACGCCGGTGGCGGCGGAAACGACGAGCCTCAGCTCCGGAGCGGCGTCGATGACGGCCTTCCCGACCGGCACCTTGTTCGAGATGACCACCTCGGCCCCGGCGCAGCGCGAGGGCGCCTCGGCGGCGGAAGTGAGCGGATGCGCCCGGAGATCGCCCTCCGCGGCGAGCGCACTGAAATCGATGTCACCGCGATCGAGGGTGGAGGCGTCGAGAAAAACGAGTTTCATGGCGAAGGATGGCGGCTCCAGTCATCACGCCGCAGGCCGGAGGGGAAGCGGGTTTCTCACCACTTCGGATATCCGTTTTCCCCATCACTGCAGCGAATCGACCACGCCGCCATCGACCCGCAGGGCCGCCCCAGTAGTGGCGGACGACAGCGGCGAAGCCACGTAGGCGATCAGGTTGGCGACTTCCTCGACCGTGGCCGCGCGGCCGATGATCGAGGTCGGCCGGTGCGCCTGGACGAAATCCGCGCCTGCTTCCTCGAGGGACTTGCCCGTCTTGTCGGTCTCCTCCTTGAGCATCTCCGCGACGCCCTCGGAGAGCGTCGGTCCCGGAAGTACGGAGTTCACCGTAACACCGGTGCCTCCCAGCCGCTTGGCCAGGCCGCGGGCGAGCGCGACGTCGGCCGTCTTCGACACGCCGTAGTGGATCATCTCCACCGGGATGTTGAAGGCGCTCTCGGAGCCGAGGAAAATGATCCGCCCCCAGCCTCTGTCGACCATCGCCGGGGCCAGCGCGCGCGATAACCGCACGCCGCTCATCACGTTGACGTTCCAGTGCTGCTGCCAGGTATCATCCCCGGCTTCGAAGAAGTCCGCATCGCGGAAAATGCCGGCGTTGTTGACGAGGATGTCGATGTTTCCCGCCTTTCTGGCCAGGATCTCGCAGCCCTCCGCCGTGCCGACGTCCGCCGCGACCGGGCGGGCAGCGATCTTTTCCGCGGCGGCGCGGGTTTTGTCGTCGTGGCGTCCGTTGATGATCACGTCCGCGCCGCATTCGCGCAGGAGCTTGGCCACGGCGAAGCCGATGCCTTCGGTGGAGCCGGTGACAAGGGCGGTTTTTCCGGTAAGGTCGATGTTCATGATCCGGCACCCCTACGGCGGAGTGCCGGCATTTCAAGAAGGCTCTTGGTTCCTTCGGGTGACCGGGAAGCGAGGCGGAGACGGGAACCGCGAAACGTGACCGCCGCGCGGGTTCCGTCATCGGAATCCCGCTTGCCGAAGCGTCCGCCGCCCGATCCACTCACCGTTCATCATGCAACTCCGTACATCCTACGGTTTTCTGGCCGTGATCCTGGTCGCGCTGGTGGCCGCGGGCCTCGTCATCAAGCCGGGGCGTCCGTCCACGGCCGTCGGGGTGGAGACGTCCAAGCCGCACCTCGTCGAAGACGGAGGCACCCCTGCCGACCCACCGATCGCGCAAGATCCTTCCTCACCGAAACCAAGCATCGCAGCCTCCGCGGACGAGCCCGGTCCAGCCACCCACGCCGGCGGGCCCACGGAACCATCCGGAAATCCCGCGCCCGCGGCGATCCCGCCCGGCACCCGCGAACTTGCCAGCGGCGGGCGTTCGATCGCCGACCTGCTCGAAGGCGCCGACCTCGCCGACCCCGACATCCGCGCCCGGGTGGTGGCGGACATGCAGGCGCTTCAGGAAAGGCAGCACGATGCGGTGGTCGAGAAGGCGGATCGCCTCGGCATCCCGCTGCGCATCGAGGGTCCCGGCCACAAGGTTTCGATCCTCCACGACTTCCGCGGTGACGAACCGCTCTACCGGACCACGCTCAACGCCAACGCCGCCATTTCCACCGGCGCCAACCTCCTTTTCCCCGCGCCCTACTCGCTGAGCGGCTCCGGCATCAAGATCGGCATCTGGGACGGCGGCTCGGTCCGCAGCACCCACCAGGAACTCACCGGCCGCGTGACCAGGCGCAACAACTCGGCCACCAACGATAACCACGCCACCCACGTGGCCGGCACCATCGGAGCCTCCGGCGTGCAGCCCGCCGCCAAGGGCATGGCACCGCAGATCACCATCGATTCCTACGACTGGGACTACGACTACACGGAGATGACCGCCGCGGGCACCACCTCGGCCGGCGACACCGCCGGCATCCCGCTTTCCAACCACTCCTACGGCTACGATGCCTCCACCTCCGACATGGGTCGCTATGAAACGGAGGCCCGGGACGTGGATGCGGTCGCCGCCGCCCTCCCCTACTACCTTCCCTGCTGGGCCGCCGGCAACGAACAGGACGTCCTGACCGCCAAGGGCGGCTACCAGTCGATCACCTTCAACGCGCTCGCCAAAAACGTGCTCACGGTCGGCGCGGCCGATGATGCGGTGACCTCCGGCACGCGCGATCCCGCGAAGGCGGCCATCGCCTACTTCTCCAGCCTCGGGCCCTGCGATGACGGCCGCATCAAGCCGGACGTGGTGGCCAACGGCATCGACCTGTACTCCTGCGTCGCCACCAGCAACACCGCCTACGACGGCACCTACAGCGGCACCAGCATGGCCACGCCCAACGCGCTCGGATCGGCCGCATTGCTGGTGGAGCTGTATGCCCGCGAGTTTTCCGGCCAGCGCATGCGGGCCAGCATGCTGAAAGGCCTGCTCATCCACACGGCGGACGACCGCGGAACCGCGGGGCCCGATTACACCTACGGCTGGGGACTCATCCATGTGAAGGCGGCCGCCGATCTTATCCTCGACCACAAGGCCAGCCTCTCCGCGCCGAAGATGATCGAGGGAACCTTGTCGAATGCGGTCAACTCCGCGACCCACACCTTCATCTGGGACGGCTCCAGCCCCATTCGGGCCACGCTTTCCTGGACCGATCCGGCGGGCGCCGCGCAGTCGGCCTCCGACAGCCGCACGCCCAACCTGAAGAACAACCTCGACGTCATCATCACAGCCCCCAACGGCAGCACCGTTTATCATCCATACGTCATGCCCTTCGTCGGCACCTGGACCACTGCTTCCATGGCCCAGCCAGCGACCACGGGAAAGAACAACGTCGATACCGTCGAGCAGGTCTATCTCGCTTCGCCCTCCCAGGCTGGGACCTACACCGTGACCGTTTCCCTCGATGGAAACATCAGCGGCAACAGCCAGGCCTACTCGCTGATCATCACCGGCGGCACCGGCGTGGAGTCCAACCCGCCGCCGAGCGTGACCCTCGGCTCGCCGACCGATGGAGTTTCGCTCCTTTCCGGCAACGCCGTGACGTTAACCGCCACCGCCAGCGACCTCGCGATCGGAGGAGCGCCCGGCACCGTCGCCCAAGTGGAGTTTTTCAGCGACAACATCTCGCTGGGCATCGACCGTTCGGCGCCCTACTCGCTCTCCTGGACGCCGCCGGGCCCCGGGACATACGCGCTTTCCGCGACCGCGACCGATGACGAAGGGGCGACCGCCACCTCCGCCAGCTCGACTCTCGTGGTCCTCAGCGGCGATGGCAGCCCGGTCATCGACGGCTTCAGCCCGCTTTCCGCGACCAACGGCTCCACGGTGGTCATCACCGGTCAGAACTTCGTCGGCGTCGCCGCGGTCCGCTTCGGCGGGATCGACGCGGCCTTCACCGTCGATTCCTCCGGACAAATCACCGCCATCGTTCCCTCGAACGCCACCACCGGCGTGATCACGGTGGTCACCGGCTACAGCTCCGCCACCGGATCTACGGCCTTCACCGTACTTCAGGCCCCGGTCCTGATCAGCCAGATCTACGGTGGAGGCGGAAACAACGGCGCCACCTACAACCGCGACTACGTCGAACTCCACAACCGCAGCGATGAAACGGTAAGCCTCGAGGGCTGGTCGGTCCAGTATGCCTCCTCTTCCGGAACCAGCTGGCAGGTCGCCTCCCTCTCCGGCTCAATGGCCCCGGATTCGTATTTCCTGATCGGGATGAACACCGGCTCCAGTGGCGACAGCCTGCCCACTCCGGACGCCAGCGCCACGATTTCCATGAGCGCCACCCGCGGAAAAGTCGCCTTGATGAGCGTCGCCAGCCCCTTGAGCGGTTCATCGCCGGTGGGCGACAACTCCCTGCAGGACTTCATCGGCTACGGCGACGCCAACGCCTCCGAAGGTTCGCCCGCGCCCTCGCCCTCCAGCACGGAGGCCATCTTCCGCGCCGGCGGCGGGGCGACCGACACCGGGGACAACTCGGCCGACTTCACCCCCGGCCCGCCCGCTCCGCGTTCTTCCTCGTCCGGCGTCCCTCAGGTGCCGGTCATCACCAGCTCCGCCACCGCCAGCGGCCTCGTGGGAGCGCCTTTCTCCTATCAGATCACCGCCAGCAACGCGCCGGCCTCGTTCGGCGCCACCGGACTTCCCGACGGCCTGTCGGTCGATCCAAGCACCGGCGTGATCTCCGGCACGCCGACCACCGCGGGCAGCGGCAACGTCGCCCTCAGCGCCTCCAACGCCGCCGGCACCGGCACCGCCAGCCTGGCGCTCACCATCAGCAGTTCGCCCGACGGCCCGGTCACCGAGCTGCTCCGCGAGGACTTTTCCTCGATCCACGCCGGCAGCAACGACACGACCAACGGTGCCTCCGCGCCGTGGGGAGGGAACGACAATTTCCCCACGGTGGATCGCGCCTACCAGGCTGGCGAAGCGGTCAAGCTGGGCAGCAGCAGCGCCACCGGCTTCATCACCAGCCGAACCCTCGATCTCAGCGGAAACGGCGGGGCTTTCCACGTCAGCTTCGCCGTGAAGGGATGGACCACCATCGAAAGCGACATCCTGGTCACCGTCACCGGTCTGCCACCGCAAACCGTCCGCTACAGCAACGTGATGGCCGGCAGCTTCGAGGCCGTTCAGCTTTCCTTCACCGGCGGCACCGCGGGCTCCACCATCACCTTCGGGACCTCCGACAAGCGCGCGTACCTCGACGACATCCTCGTTTACTACGAAAATAGTAGCGGGAGCCCGTCCATCACGCTCGGCGGATCACCCGCCGCCACCGATGCCATCTACGGTTCGGCCTCCACGATGCCGGCATCCTTCACCGTCTCCGGCACGGGACTGAGCGAGGGCATCCTCGTCACGCCGCCCGCGGGCTTCGAGGTTTCGGAAAATCCGGCCACCGGCTACGCTCCCACCCTTCGGGTCGGCAGCGCGGGAAATGTCGGCCCGGTTACCCTCCATCTGCGCCTGGCCGCCGGAACCCATGCCGGCTCCTATTCGGGCGATGTGGTCGGCACCAGCACCGGGGCGGCGCCCGCCACCCTCGCCACCGCCATCAGCGAGGTCCTACCGAAGCTGCTCACGCTGACCGCCGACGATGCCACCAAGCCCTACGGCGAGCTGCTCGCCCTAGGCGCGAACTCGACCGCCTTCACTGCCAGCGGCCTGGTCGGAAGCGACACCGTGGGCAGCGTCACCCTGACCTCCGATGGCACCGCGGCCGACGCCGAGCCGGGCAGCTACGAGATCGTCCCCTCCGGAGCCACCGGGGGCAGCTTCGATCCCGCCAACTACGACATCGACTACGTCGCCGGCACGCTCACCGTTTCCCCGCTGACCTTCGCCGACTGGCTGGCTGATGATCCGGGGGTCACCGATCCCGATCCGACCGCTGACAGCGATGGCGACGACCTTGCGAACCTCATCGAATACTTCTGCGGGCTGGATCCCCTCATTTCCGACTCGTCAGTCTTCGACTTCGAAACGGCCGCCTCTTCCGTCACCTTCACCTACCGCAAGGCCAAGGGCATCGGATCGGTGACCGGGGGCGTGGTCTGGAGCGCCGACCTTTCCGCGGGCTCGTGGAGCTCCGCGGGCGTCATCGAGAGCGCGCCGGTCGACATGGGCGATCATTGGGAGATCACCGCCACCATCCCCCGCGGACCCGGCGAGGATTCCAAATTCCTGCGCCTGGAGGTCGCGACTCCCTGAGGTCTATCCCGCGGGAAACAGCCGCCTTTTCATCGCCATCGCGGCGTGGACCAGCGCGATCAGGGCCGGCACCTCCACCAAGGGGCCGACGACCGCTGCGAAGGCCACGCCGGAATCGATCCCGAACACGGCGATGGCCACCGCGATGGCCAGCTCGAAGTTGTTGCCCGCCGAGGTGAAGGCGACGCTCGCCGTCCGCGGATAGTCGGCTCCAAGCCGGGCCGCCATCACGAAGCTCACGAAAAACATCACCGCGAAATAGATCAGCAGCGGGAGCGCGATCCGCAGCACATCAAGGGGAAGCTCGACGATGGCCTCCCCCTGATAGGTGAACATGACCACGATCGTGAACAGCAACGCCACCAGGGTGAGCGGGGAAATGCGGGGGATGAACTTGGTTTCATACCATGTCACGCCTTTCAACCGGACCAGCACCAGACGGGTGATCATTCCGGCAAAAAACGGCATGCCCAGATAGATCATGACCGAGCGGAAGATATCGGACATCGCGATCTCGACCACCACGCCCTTCAGCCCGACCAGCGGCGGCAGCACGGTGATGAAAAGCCACGCATACGCGCCGTAGAACAGGATCTGGGCGATGCTGTTCAGCGCCACCAGCCCGGCGGCGTACTCCGGCGAGCCCTTGGCGAGGTCGTTCCACACCAGCACCATGGCGATGCAGCGGGCGAGCCCGACCAGGATCAGGCCGACCATGTAGTCCGGCTGGTCGCGCAGCAGCAGCACCGCCAGCAGCCACATCACCACCGGGCCGATCAGCCAGTTCTGCACCAACGACAGGATCAGGATGCGGGGATTGGCGAAAACGCGCGGCAACTCGCCGTAGCGGACTTTCGCCAGCGGCGGATACATCATCACGATCAGGCCGACCGCCAGAGGAAGGTTGGTCGTGCCAAGAGTAAAGGGAGCGAACAGGGTCCCGGGATCCTCCACCAGAAAGCGCCCGATCAGGACGCCCGCCACCATGGCGGCGAAAATCCACACCGTCAGGTAACGGTCGAGGAACGACATGCGGTGGGCGACGTTGGCGGACATGGGATCAGCGTTGGTCGAGCCGGCCATCGGCGTAGGCGGTAAACACGCGGACAATCTCATCGCGCACGCGGCGGAACACGGCCAGTTGCTCGGCCTCGTCGCCCTCCGCGTGTGCGGGGTCGTCGAACGGATAGTGATGGCGGTTCACCTGTCCGGGAAACACCGGGCATGCTTGGTCGGCGTTGCCACACACGGTGATCACCGTTTCCACCTCGCGGTCGAGAAAGGTGTCGAGGTGCTTCGAAACATGGCCTGATAGATCGATCCCGATCTCCGCCAGCGCGCGGATCGCCAGCGGGTGGACGAAGCCCGCGGGCTTCGATCCCGCCGAGGCCACTTCGAAACCGGGGCCGAGCGCCCGTTTCAGGACACCTTCGGCCATGTGGGAGCGGCAGGAATTGCCGGTGCAGAGGATGAGGATCATGGAGGTCGGAAACGGGAGTCAGCAACAACCGGAGTCGGGGGAATCGAGCGAGTCGATGCACCGCAGGAAGGTTGCGAGGCAAACGCAGGCGAGTCGGTAATGAACCTGAAGGCCGGTCTTCTCGCAGCTCACCCATCCTGCCTCACGCAGCAGCACGAGGTGCTTGGACACCGTCGACATGTCACTGCCGACCATCGCCTGCAGCTCGGACACACAGCGCGGCCCGTCTTCCAGCGCCTGCACGATCTGCAAGCGGGCTGGATGAGCCAGCGCCTTGATGCTCCGGACCCGCCGGTCGATGGACTGCGTCGCCATTACTTGGCGAAAATGCCAATTACTCGCCGCCGGTCAAAACCTTATTTGGTCATTTCGCCCATTACTCAGAACGGTTCGTCCGCGGCGCCCCAGCCTCCGCTCCAGCCGGAACCGACGTTCCATTCCTCGACCATGTCCTTCGGGAAGTCATCGAAGAAGCGCGAAGGGCGCTGGATGACATCGCCGGAATAGCTCTTCGGATTGATCAGCGGATAGCTGAGGTAGAGTTCGTCCTTGGCCCGGGTCAGGGCGACGTAGAACAGGCGGCGTTCCTCCTCCATCATGTCCTCGTCGTCGGCCTCGATGATGCGGCCGTTCGGGAAAGCCCCGTCCGCCAGCCAGACCAGGAACACGGCCTTCCACTCCAGCCCCTTGGCCTGGTGGATCGAGGAAAGGGTGACCTTTTCCGTGTCGGCCTCCTCGCGCTGGCCACCCGGTTGGCCGTCGGCGGAGCTGAGCAGGGAGAGCTGCGAGAGCAGCTCGAGCACGTCCTCGAAGTTTCCGGCGTAGCTCATCAGCTGCTCGATGTCGCTACGGCGGTTGTCGTAGTTGTCGAAGGTGGCGCGCAGATGGTCGTCATACATGCCCTCCAACACGCTGTAGATCATGTCCTCCGGCCGGGCGAACTCGGCGCCGGGCGTCAGTTCGGCCATGATGTAGCCGAACTGCTTCCAGTGCTTCTCCGCCTTCTTCGGCACGCCCTTGAGCTTCAGCACCTCGACCCAGTCGGGCAGCTCCTCCTTGGTTGTCCAACCGGTCTTCAGCCACTCGCCCCACAGCTTGTCCGCGCCCTTGGCTCCGATCCCGGGCATCAGCAGCGCGATCCGCTTGAAGCAGGTCTCGTCGCGCCGGTTGGTCACGAAGCGCAGGAAGGCGGCGACGTCCTTGATGTGCGCCTGCTCGAAAAACCGCAGCCCGCTGGTGATCGCGAACGGGATGCCGCGCGAGGTCAGCTCCATCTGGATTTCCAGCGACTGGAAGTGCGCCCGGTAGAGCACCGCCATTTCCTCCAGCGGAATTCCCTCGTCGCGCAGCTCGAGGATGCGCTGCGCCACGAACTGGGCCTGCGCCGAGGGGTCCTCGATCGGCACCAGCGCCGGCTTCACGCCGAGCTGCTCGCGCGAGGATCGCAGATCCTTCTCGTAGCGCGCGCGGTTGGCCCGGATCGCGGCGTTGGAGAGCTCGAGGATTTCCGGGACGCTGCGGTAGTTGGTCTCGATCTTGAACACCTTCGATTCCGCGTGGCGTTTCGGAAACGAAAGAATGTTCCCCATGTCGGCGCCGCGCCACGAGTAGATCGACTGCGCGTCGTCGCCGACCGCCATCACCGACGAGCCGCCGCCGGCGAGCAGGTCGATCAGCTCGCTCTGGACCGCGTTGGTGTCCTGATACTCGTCGACCAGGATGTGCCTGAAGCGCTTCTGATAGAGCCCGAGCAGGTCCTCGTCCTTCTTCAGCAGCTCCAGCGTCTTGAGCAGCAGGTCGTCGAAATCCATCGAGTTCGTCTCCTGCTTGCGTTTCGCGTAGGCGTCGCGGACCGCGTGGATCTCGCGCTGCCAGTCGTCGAAGTAGGGATAGCGGTGGGCGATGATCTCCTTGAGCGGCTCACCGGTGTTGCGCTCCAGGCTGAACATGGTGATCAGCACGTCGGACTTCGGGAAACGCCGTACTTTGGTGTCGATGTCCATGCCGCCGACGACGTTCGCGACCAGCGATTTCTGGTCGTCGGTATCGAGGATGGAGAAGGATTTCGTGAAACCCAGATCCTCGGCGTGGCGGCGGAGGATGCGGTTGCCGATCGAGTGGAAGGTGCCGCTCCACAGCGCGGAAACGTCGTGCGGCACGAGCGAGCGGACCCGCTCGGTCATCTCGCGCGCGGCCTTGTTGGTGAAGGTGAGGAGCAGGATGTTTTTCGCGTCGATGCCCTGATCCAGCAGGAAGGCCACGCGATACGTGAGGGTCCGGGTTTTCCCCGATCCGGCCCCGGCGATGACCAGCGCGCGCCCCGGCGGCGAGGTCACCGCGGCGAACTGCTCGTCATTGAGCTCCGCCCGGTAGTCGATCCCCGAAGAAGGCCCGCCGGACCTCCGATGCAGCGTGTAGTCGCGCGCCATGCCGGCAGCATGGCGCAGACGCGGATCCAATCAAGCGTCACCCCCGGCCGACTTCTCGACCTGCTCCCAGGCTTCGTGAACCGTCTCGCCGTCGTCGATCTTGCGGGTGAACTCAAGGAATTTGCCCAACTCCCGCGCCACCACCGGCATCAGGAAATAGACGCCGATCAGGTTCGGGATGCTCATCGCGAAAAGCGAGGCGTCGGAGAAATCGACCGCGTTGCTCATCTTGGCCGAGGCTCCGGCCACGATGATCAGGCAGAAAATCAACTTGTAGCTGAGGTCCACACCCGGGACCTTGCCGAATTTCCCGAACAGGAAGCGCCACGCCTGAAGTCCGTAGTAGCTCCAGGTGATGAGGGTCGAGAAGGCGAACAGCAGCACGCAGGCGAAAAGGACGTACTTGAAACCACCATGCACCGTTTCGAATGCCAGGGAGGTGATCCCGATCCCGAAGGCGTTCGAGTCCCCCTCCACTTTCCCGAGCTCGAAGGTCTGGTGGTTCACGGAAAAGGTGCCGGCATCGCCGTTGAAGTGCATGGTGGTCACCAGCACCAGCGAGGTCATGGTGCAGACGATCACGGTGTCGATGAACGGCTCGAGCAGCGCCACGACTCCCTCACTCGCGGGCATCCGGGTCTTCGCCGCCGAGTGCGCGATGGGTGCCGACCCGATGCCGGCCTCATTCGAAAAGGTCGCCCGGCGCATGCCCCAGATGAAGGCGGCCAGCACGCCTCCGACCACCGATGCGCGCGGCGTGAAGGCCTCTTGGACGATCTCCCGGATCGCCATGGGGATGTTGGCGGCATTGGCGATCAGCACGATCAAGGCGCTGACGACGTAAACCATGCACATCAGCGGGACCAGCTTCGAGGTCACCCGCGCGATGCTGCGGATGCCTCCGATGATCACCAGTGCCGTCGCCACCGCCACGATCACCCCGAAAAGCCATTGCCTGCTGGCGAAGTAGCTCTCCTCGCCCCCGGTGACGTTCAGCAGCTGCGCCGTCGCCTGGTTGATCTGGAAAACATTGCCACCCCCGAACGAGGCGAACACGCAGAAGATGGCGAAGAAGATCGCGAGCACCGTTCCCACCGGCCGGAGTCCGCGCTCCGCAAATCCCTTCCGGAGGTACTGCATGCCGCCCCCGTGAATGTGCCCGTCCGGATCCATTTCCCGGTATTTCACCCCCAGGGTGCACTCGGCGAACTTGGTCGCCATCCCCAGGAAACCGCTCAGGAACAACCAGAACGCAACCCCGGGGCCGCCCATCGTGATCCCGATCGCCACGCCCGCGATGTTCCCGAGCCCGACGGTCCCCGAGACCGCCGCGGTCAGCGCCTGGAAATGGGTGACATCCCCGGGATCGTCGTCACGGCTGTATTTCCCCCGGACCGTTCGGAGCGCCAAGGGGAAAGCCCGGATATTGATGAATTTGAACGCCAGCGTGAAAACCAGACCGGCGGCCGCCAGCCACAGCACCACCCACAGCACGTCGTAGCCCCCGATCCGGATCGTTGAAAAGATCGAGCCGACGAACCAGCCCGTCGCTTTGCCGAAGGCCTCGTCGATCTTCTGGTCGGTGGATTTCCCGGTCACTTCGCCCACCTCCTGAGCCATCAGGGGAGCCTGGACTCCGAGAAAAAACAGCGTGGTCGCGAGCATACGGGCGGCTCGGCAAAACAATCGTCCGGTCATGTTGCGGGCGACGCTGGCAAGTTGCATGCCAGTCGGCAAGGATGGAGGGTCATTCTCCCCGGTTAGACCCGACGACGGCGCCCGGCCAGCGCCAGCGTGGAAAATGCCACCAGCATCGGCGCGCCCGGCTCCGGCGCGTGGAAGGTGCCCACGAAGTTCGCGGTGAAATCCCCCGAAACGCCGTTGTCCACCGTCAGCACGATCTTGTCCGTGCGGGTGAAGTCGGTCCCGGCGGCGTTGTCCATATGGCTGAATTTGAAATAGACCACCTCCCCCGCTTCGATCGCCTCCGCCCGGAACAGGCTGGCGCTCGCCAGGTGGCCGTCGAGGTCGGTAATGCTGAGCGTGACCGTGAGATTCGGATCGCAGTCGGCCAGATTGAGCCCCAGCGAGTTGGCCGCGCCGCCGGAGGTAAGGTCGATGCCGCCGAGCCCGAGGCCATTGCCGTCATAGGTCAGGGACACGGTCGCCTGCGCCAGCGGCCCGGTTTCCGAAAAAAACTGGTGCGTCTCCGGAATGGCCCCGACCCGCACGTCGCGGAAGTACGGATTGGAAACCACCACCACGTCGAGCTGCCGCCAACCGCCGAGAATGGCGGAGGGGTCCTGATAGACATCGGTGGCCGAGCCGGTGCGGATCGAAACCACGTCGTTGCCGGCGTCGAAGGGGTCGATGATGCCGACGGAAACCAGCGTGGCGAAGGAGGGCGCGGTGAGCGCGAGGAGCAGAAACAGGGATTTCATGAGATTCGGGAGTGGTTGAGTTCAGGGCCGGAGGCGGCGGCGGCGGAGCAGGAAAAGACTGGCCGTCAGGGAGTAGAGCACCACCGAGGGTTCGGGCACGGAGGTCACATGCATCAGCGAGACGCCGGAGGCGATCAGGTCAGGGGCGCCCTGCCCGTTCACTCCGCTGAGCTTCACGGTGATCGCGCTGCTCTGCGTGAAGTCGATGCCGCCGAACTGGGCGTAGGGGAAAAGGACATCGGTCGGCTCGCTCACCGGCTTCTGAACGAGGGAAACGGTCTTCGCCGGTTGGCCGGGGGTTTCGATCGTGACTTCGATGTTCACCGGGGTCTGGGAGAAATCGAGGGTGAAGCCCAGCGCATTGGCCTTGCGGTCGAGCGTGAGGTCGAGCGCCCCCGCCGGCGGGGCCTCGTAACGAAGCACGCTGCTGGCCTCCACGCCCGGACCGACGGAGAAGAAGTATTTTGAAAAAGAATCCAACACCTCGGCGCTCGCCCGGCGCGCCGGCGGGGTGCTTCCCGTGTCGAGCAGCACCGTCCGCGCCCCCGCCGCAAAGGGCGAGGTGGAGGCCAGCGTGCCGGACTGGGAAAGGCTGCCGGACTGGGTGAGCTCCAGCAGCACCGGGCTGACCGAAAAGTCATCAATGATCGCCACCCTGTCGGTCGCCGCCTGGGCCACCCACGAGGCCGCGGCGAACCCGAGGCACGATGGGATGAAGCGACCGGCGGAAAAACGGGCACGCAAGGTCCGGGACGGGTGGCTGGGGAAGCTCGACATGAAACAAGGGGGTGGGGTGGGGGCCGGGCGATCGCACGGTTGTTAGTTGAGAACCCTAATTTATAAGGATGTTCAAAATTTTTTAGAAAATCTCGTTTCACGGCGGTTTCCGGTCGCACTGGAGGCTTGCCTCGCTCCTCCGGACGCGTTCTTCTGCGCCCGGTCCGATGACCCTGCACGGGTAGCTCAGCGGTAGAGCAACCGGTTTACACCCGGTCGGTCGGCGGTTCGATCCCGTCCCCGTGTACCATGATGATCCATGTCCTATGGAAATCGGAGGCAGCACGTATTGGCGGCGCCCCGGAAGCCGCTCCTCCCAGCGCTCGCCAGGCCGGCAATGTTCCCGGGCTCCAAATCGTGGGTCGCCTTCCGCCCATGGGGACAGGCGGGCTTTCGCTGACACGAGAGGGCCTCGGCTCTCTCAAGTGGGGGGAGAGGACCGAGGCCGTATCGGGGGAAGACCAGGCTCGAAAGAACCCGGCTTGCACTTCGACTGACAAGGGTGCGCCAGTCTCAGCGGTGAGCTTCTCGTGCTCGGCGTGAGACTGTCACTTTTCTGCAATGACGCAACCCCTGCAAATGGAGGGGGTATCTCCCTGCGGCGCGGAATTCCCTCTTCGGAGCCGTGAAACTCCCGTGGAAAACTTCGACGAGTGCACGATCGAGGAAGCAGCGCTGCTCAGCGATTCCGAACGACATCGAGATCGGGCAAGGGGCACCGAGACACCTCCCCTAGCCACGGAATCTCGGCGCAAATCGCCTTGCGATCGGCATATTGCTCCCTCGGAACTTAATCATAATTAAGTAAAAGGATTAATTGTTAAGGATTCCTAGACGTTTCCCCTCGCCGTGCTACTTGGAAGCCGTGTGTGAACGAGCGCGGCGGTGGGACTTGGCCTTGGGGGAGGTCTGACACCACCTTGGAATCCTCCGCGATTCCCGCGTTCTCTTCTGCATTAGCGCAGTGCCCGTGATTCGGGGGAATCACCGGGCACCCGGGGCGCGGTGACCTTGGTCACCGCGCCCTTTCTTTTGGCTCGATCCTGCTTTCGCGATGGAAGCCCTGACCGCGCCGTCGGAGTCGCCGCCGGGCCGGCTGACCCAGTTTCCCCTGCCGCATCGGTGTTTTCCCATGGTATCAGCCCTCAGCCCATGACACCCGAATGCCCCGATTGCCCGAAGCCTGAGCCCGAACACCGGATCGATCCCGAAGCCATCGAAAAGGAGCACCGCTTCATTCTCGAGCATCCCGATCGGACCCTGCTCGGAGGTCCCCAGTCCCGCTGGCGCGAGCTCAAGACGCTCTGGCGCGTGTCGCTCGACTTCATTCGCGCCTTCCGCACGCTCCACTTCGCCGGCCCGTGCGTGACCATTTTCGGCTCCGCCCGCACCAAGCCGGGCACCACCTACTACGAGCTCGCCCGCACCATGGGCGCGAAGTGTGCCGAGCTCGGCTTCACGGTGATCACCGGCGGCGGCCCCGGCATTATGCAGGCCGGAAACCAAGGTGCCTTCGAGGCCGGCGGGCGCTCCATCGGCATCAATATCGAACTCCCCTTCGAGCAAACCGGCAACCCATACGTCACCAAGTCCGTCAACATGCACTACTTCTTCACGCGGAAGACGATCCTCGTGAAATACAGTTACGCCTTCATCGTCCTTCCTGGCGGCGCGGGCACCATGGACGAGATGTTCGAAACCATGACCCTCATCCAGACCGGGAAGATCCGCAATTTCCCCATCGTCCTCATGGGCAAGGACTACTGGCAACCGCTGATGGACTTCGTCTACGTCATGGCCGACGCCGGCACCATCAGCCCCGGCGACCCCGAGCTGATCTTCTTCACCGACGACCCCGAGGAAGCCATCGCCCACATCCACCGCCACGCCGTGCGCCAGTATGGATTGAGAAAAGAAAAACTCCCCGAGCCCAAGGCGGTTCTCGGCGAAAGGAAGACCCCGGCCGCCGGCTGATCGTTCGATCACCCATCCCGCTCTAGAAAACCTCTCAACTGCGGGTGGCGGATCTTCGACTGATGCCGCCGATCCCACGGCAACGGGTCGATCGGGATCACTCGGCCGCCGCCGTTTTCCGACCCGGAAACCTCATCCGCATCGCTGCCTCGATCTCCGGCGGGTAGCGATCCCCCACCCTCGCCGGGCAGCGTCCGGCGAGCCACTGCCGCTGCGACCGCGAATGTTTTCCCGACATGACCTCCAGCAGCCCGCCCGACGGGTGACGATGCTTTTCACCCGGGCTCCTGCCCGGGCCCCTCATCCAGCAGCTGTTCGGAGAACTCCGCCAGCCGCTCGGCCAGCGCGATGCCAGCCCGCGTCGGCGGGATGCGATCAAGGTCGTCGAGATCCCAGCGGAAGATCACCTTGAAGCCGTCCCACTCCGCCTCGGCGCCGGTGTCACGCATCCAGCGGATCGCGCACACGTTTTCCGGCATGGTGTAGCCGACAAAACGGTGAATGCCCGCGTTCCGCGCCTCCAGCCACAGCAGCGCCAGCAGCAGCGTGCCCACCCCGCGTCGCTGGTCGCCATCGAGCACGGTGCAGGAAAACTCGGCCTCCTCCGGGTCGCCCGTCGAGCGCCAGTAGCTCGCGGCGCCAAGTCCGGGGTAGTCGCGGGTCGGGTCGAACACCGCCCACACGCTGTGATTCCCCGGATCATGCTTCAACAGCCGGTCGAGCATGTTTTCCCCCATCACCTCGCCGGTGTGAACCCAGAAGCGTTGGTATCGCGACTCCGGAGAAAGCCGGCGATATCCTTCCGCCAGGCTGCCGCGGTCGCCCGGCACCAGCGGCCGCACCATCACCGGCAGGTCGTCGGCAAGGACCGTCTCGATCATGACACACGCTAGGCACCCCCCGCCGCCGACGCAACGCCGGCTTGGCGCATCCCTCCGCATCTTCCAGCATCCCACGGAATTCCCCGGCGCTTCATCGTCATTTCACCGAAACACCGGCATCTGAACCCCGAAACCCCGGAACACCATGCCACGCATCCTCCTAGTCGAAGACGAACCCTCCATCGCCGACACGCTCGTTTACGCGTTGAAAACCGACTGCTTCGAAGTTTCCCACGCCCTCACCGGCGGCGTGGGCCTCGCCCTGCACGAGGAGGCACCGTTCGACTTCGTCATCCTCGACATCGGCCTGCCGGACATCACCGGCCTCGAGGTCTGCAAGCGCCTCCGCGAGACCTCGGCCGTGCCCATCCTGTTCCTCACCGCCAGAGACGGGGAAATCGATCGCATCCTCGGTCTCGAGCTGGGTGGGGACGACTACGTCACCAAGCCCTTCTCGCCGCGCGAAGTGGTGGCCCGCGTCCGCGCCATCATGCGCCGCACCGAGGGCAGGGACGAGCATCCCCGCCCGTCCGCCGATGCCCCTCCGGATCCCGCTTTCCCCCTCACTCATGACGAGGCTACCATGCGCGTCCTCTACCTGAGCCAGCCTCTCGACCTCACTGCGCACGAATACAAGCTGCTGCTGGTCTTCCTCAAGCGCCCCCATCGCGTCTTCACCCGGGACCAGCTTCTCGACCTCGCCTGGGACGATCCCGGTGCCGTCACCGACCGCACGATCGACGCCCACATCAAAACCATCCGCGCCAAGCTGCGCGACCGCTCCGCCGGCGCCGAGAACCTCATCGAGACCCGCCGCGGCCTCGGCTATGCTTACGTTCCTTGAAAGACCCGAGACCTGAAGACTCAAGACCCAAGACCAAGGCCCAAGTTCTTTGTCTCCAAGTCTCCAAGTCTCCAAGTCTCCAGTCTCGCGTCTTGTGTCTTGTGTCTCGCGTCTTGTGTCTCGCGTCTTGAAATCTTGCATCTTCCCCCATGCGTCTCACCCGCCTCACCCTGATCGCGATCGTCCTGGTCATCATCTCGGGCTTCCATTTCCTGCTCCGCTACCAGCTCGACGAGGTGGCCCCGCGGACCTTCCAGGCCACCGAGGAAAGCATGGTCGATACCGCCAACCTGCTCGCCTCGATGATCGGCGAGGACCTCGACCCCGGCCCGCTTGCCGATGCCTTCCGCCTCGCCAGGAAGCGCCACTTCCAGGCGAAGATTTACGAGCACGTGAAGGACCACGTGGGTCTCCACTGCTACCTCACCGATGCCGAGGGCATCGTCGTTTTCGATTCCGATCACGGCCGCCACGTCGGTGAGGATTTCTCCCATTTCAACGATGTAGCCCGCACCCTCAACGGCGAATACGGTGCCCGTAGTAGCAGGACGGACGAGGCCGACCCCGCCTCGTCCGTCCTCCACGTCGCGGCGGCGATCGGCAGTCCCCGCCAGCCTGTCGGGGTGCTCACGCTGACCAAGCCGCAGGCGGACGTCATCGCGATCGTCAACCGCCGCCGGGCGGAGATCTGGTGGGGCACGGGCCTGGTCGGGGGCGGGATCCTGTGCTTCGTCACCGCCGTTTTCATCTGGCAGTACCGGCCCGTCAGCCGTCTCACCACCTACGCCCACGAGATCGAGCAGGGAAAACGCCCGCCGCTGCCCAAGCTCGGGGCCGGACAGGAAGTCAACACGCTGGCCCGTGCCCTCGAGTCGATGCGCGAGGCCCTCGAAGGCCGCAAGTATGCCGAGCGCTACGTCCAGACGCTGACCCACGAGATGAAGAGCCCGCTCGCCGCCATTCGCGGCGCGGCCGAGCTGCTCGATGAGGACATGCCCGAGGCGGACCGCCGGCGTTTCATGGACAACATCCGCGCCGAAGCCCTGCGCGCGGACCGGCTGCTGAACCGCCTGCTGGAACTATCAGCGCTCGAGGGCCGCACCGGCATCGACGCCGGCTCGACCGCCGACCTGCGCGACATCGCCATCCGGGCCATCGACCAGGCGCGGCCGCTCGCCGAGCTGGCGGGCGTGCAAATCGAGGCCGACCTGCCTCCCTCGGCAGTGCCCTTGCGGGGTGATCCCTTCATCCTCCGCGCCGCAATCACCAACCTGCTGGAAAATGCCATCGACTTCTCGCCCAAGGATGACGTGGTGCGGGTCGGCCTCCGGCAAAGCGACTCCATCGAACTCACCGTCGAGGACCACGGCCCGGGAGTCCCGGACTACGCGAGGGAAAAGATCTTCGAGCGCTTCTTCTCCCTTCGCCACCTCAACACCGGTCGCAAGGGCACCGGCCTCGGTCTCACCCTGGTCAAGGAGGCCGCCGAGCTCCACGACGGAACCATCCGGCTGGAGGCGGTGGAACCGACGGGCACACGGGCGGTTCTGCTCCTTCCCGCGTAGACACGATCCGGTTTACTAACTAAGTCTGGTCTCGACTTGATAAGATCCCATGGCTTGACTGAGACATTCCGGACGACCATCGTATCTTCGAAGCATCCTGCCATCCCGAGCCATGCTTACCTGTCATTGCCCCTCGTGCCAGGCTCCCGTGCCATTTCCTTCCCACTATCTTCATCGGACGGTGAAATGCGGAGCCTGCCTGACTGAATTCAAGGCCTTGGTGGATCCTTCCCTTGAAAACCCGGCTTCGAGCAAAGCAGCGCCCGTTCCGCCCGACCCCCTTTCACCGGCATCAGAAAGCGAGTCTACCCCTTCACCCGGGAAGGTTCCGCCGCATCGCTCCACCTTTCGTGCGGGAAAAACGGCGGCGGTTGCGGGGATGGCGGCCATCCTCATCGCCGCGGCCGGGGGGTGGGCATGGGAGGTTTTTCAACGAAGAGCTTTGGAAACCCGATTGAACGTGTTGGAAGACCAGGCCGCGCTCGGGTTGAAGGAAATCCGGCTTTTGAAGAACGATGCGGGACGTCTTTCCGAGGTCAACGAAAGCCTCGCGCAGCTTGATGAAGTGGTCGCTGCCATCATCACCGACCAGAAGGAACAGACCTCCACCGTGGTCCGCGCGGACTATGGTCTGCAGACCGCGAAGAATGTGTTGATCCGTCACCAGCACGGACTGGGGCAGTTGCACGAACGTTTGACACTGTTGGAGCGGGAAGTCGCCGACAAGGATCGGCAAGCCAAGGAGGCCCTGGCGCTGGCCATTCAGAAACGCAAGGAAGCGGATGACGCCGCATTACCCATCCGGCAACGAATTCGTGAGCTGGAGGAGAAAAAGGAAGTCTTGTTCGCCCGGTATCGGGTCCTTTCCACACCCCGGCGCCCTCGTGGAGTGGTTTCCACCAAACAGGCTGCCGCCCTGATGAGGGATTGGCAGCGAAGAGCCGCTCCATTGATCGCGCAGATTGATGAGGAAATCTCGATCGTCCGGCAGTCCATCGAAGATGAAGAGATGAAACTCGATCATCTCTACGATTTCGAATCGACCGGCCCCTGAAACCGGCTGGCGACCTCCTCGACACCGGGTTTCCACCGCCTTTTCCCGCAGCCTTCACGCCAGCCTCATATGGCGCGTCTTGGCTCGCATCACTCGATGCGCGCCACGCTTCATCCCACGGATCAAATGCTTGCCCACCCCTCGTGGCGGGGACTCGGCATGGCTGCGGTCATCACCACGCTGGGATTCGCGGTCTATGGCTTCACGGTGGGCTGCTGGCGTTCGCCGACCATGGGCCTGTTCGTCGCCGCCAAGATGCCGCTGCTGATTTTCTGCACGCTGGGCTGCAACGGGCTTCTCAACGGCCTGCTGGGCCTGCTTCTCGGGAGCAATCTCGGTTTCCGCCAATCACTCCAGGCACTGCTCGGCGCCTTCGCCATTTCGGCGCTGATCCTCGGCTCGATCGCTCCGGTCACCTTCTTCCTCGCCCTCAACGCCCCTCCGCCGGACTCGCCTCAGGCGGCCACCTCACACTCGGCCTACCTGCTTTCCCATACCGCCCTGATCGGGATGGCCGGCGTCATCGGACTCGTCCGGCTGCGCCGTCAGCTGGAAAACTACTGCCCGTCCCGTAGTTCGGCCCGCGCCACCCTTGCTGCCTGGATGGCCGGAAATGCCTTCCTTGGGGCCCAGTTCTCGTGGATTTTCCGGCCCTTTTTCGGCTCGCCGCAGCTCGAGGTGGCCTTTCTCCGCCCGGACCCGATGCGCGGCAGCTTCTACGAGGCCGTCTGGAACTCCGCCCGTCGGGTGTCCGCGGAAATCGAGCCTCTCGCCTTCCCCGCCGTGCTGCTGCTGGCGGTCGTCGTGATCCTCTCCATCGCCGCCTACCAGCATTTCCAATCCTCACCGAGACCCCAACCATGAATCCCACATCCGACACCCCGCCCCCGATCCCCGAAAAAACGGAGACGCCGCTCGACTCCAGCCTTCGCGGGCTCTTCGAGGGCCTGCTCCGCCACCCGCAGCAACTGGCCGGACATCCGCTGCTCAGCCAGCCCTCCAATCTCGCGCGCTTCGCCCTGCTCGCGGTGCTGGCGATCCTGGTGTTCGGCTTCGTGCTCGGCACCTTCGCCTGGCAAGAGCAGGTCTGGGTGGCGCCGGTGAAACTTGGCGGCGGCCTGCTTTTCGCCGGCCTCATCTGCTACCCCAGCCTCTACATCTTTTCCTGCCTGGCCGGCTCCAGCGCCTCGGCCGTGAGGCTGGCCGGCATCCTCGGGGGCATGCTGGCGCTGGCCGGACTGCTGCTGCTCGGCTTCGCGCCCGCGGTGTGGATCTTCACCCAGGGCACCACCTCTTTCGGCTTCATGGGCACCCTCGCCGTGGGCTCGTGGCTGGTGGCTTTCGTGTTCGCCGGACGTTTCCTCGCGCAGGCGCTGAAGGTGAACGGTGCCACCCAGAAGGGCCCGATCGCGATCTGGTCGATCATCTTCCTGCTCGTGACGCTGCAGCTCACCACCACGCTGCGCCCCATCCTCGGCACCTCGGACCGCTTCATGACCACGGAGAAGAAATTCTTCCTCCAGCACTGGGGCGATACCTTCGACGCCTCACTCCAGCCCCCGCCGCCGAAGGAAGCCGCCGCCCCCGCCCGCACTCCGGTGGAGCCCGGAGGGACCGTGGAAAACCCCTACCTCGAGCGATGAAAACCGTCATCGAACTGCCCCGCCCCCTGTGGTCCCTCGTTTCCAAGATCGCCGAGCGGAAGCGGATCACCGTTTCCCGGATCGTTGAGGAATCGATCCAAAAACAGCTGACCGAGGAGGCCCGCAGCGAGCATCCCCAGCCCGTTCCCGATCCCTTGTTCGACGAGTTGCGGGACGAGCTGGGCCTCTGACCGCACCATGCAGATCGACCTGCCTGTGAAGCTCTTCGCCAACGGCCTGGCCCGCGTTCCCACGCTGAAGTCCACCAACAGCGTCGGTCAGGCCACCTCGGCTGAGGGCAAGCTGCCACCCTTCCCGCTGGTCTTCCCGGCGGGGCTCGGATGTAGGATCGCTCCATGTTCCTCGGTCTCGATTCCTCGACCCAATCCCTCTCGGCCCTGATCATCGATGCCGACCGCGGCACCATCGTCCACGAAGACGCCATCCACTTCGGCCGCGATCTTCCGCACTACGGGAGTCCTAGTGGTTTCATTCCGGGGGGCCCGGATGGCGAGGTCCACGCCGACCCCCGGATGTGGATCGAGGCGCTCGACCTGCTTCTTTCCCGCCTCGCGGAAAGCTTCGACCTCTCACAGGTCACCGCCATCGCCTGCTCCGGCCAGCAACATGGCTCGGTCTATCTCGACACGACCTTCAGCGACCGCCTCGCCGCGCTGGATCCCACGAGCGGCCTCGTCGAGCAGCTCGCCCCCGCGCTGACCCGCGCCACCTCGCCGATCTGGATGGACACCTCGACCGGCGAGGAATGCGCCGAGATCGCCGCCGCCCTTGGGGGAAACGACGAGGTCTGCCGCCGTTCCGGCTCGGTGGCCATTGAGCGCTTCACCGGCCCGCAGATCCGGCGCTTTTTCAAAACCAAGCCCGAGGCCTACCAGCGCACCGCCATCATTCACCTCGTGTCGTCCTTCATCGGCTCGATCCTCGCCGGCAGGGACATCGCGATCGACCACGGCGACGGCGCCGGCATGAACCTGCTCAACCTCCACTCCCTCGACTGGGACGCCGACCTGCTCGACGCCACCGCGCCGGACCTGCGCGACAAGCTCCCGCTCCCCGAAGCTTCCGCCAACGCCGCCGGCCCCGTGTCCGGCTACTACGTTTCCCGTTTCGGCTTCGCCGAAACCTGCGAGGTCGTGCTTTCCACTGGCGACAACCCCTCGTCGCTGGTCGGCATGGGTGCCACCGAGCCCGGCACCTTCGTCATCTCGCTTGGCACCAGCGACACCTTCTTCGCCGCCATGTCCGAGGCAGTCACCGATCCCAACGGCTTCGGCCACGTCTTCGGCCATCCCGCCGGCGGCTTCATGTCGCTGATCTGCTTCCGCAACGGCTCGCTCGCCCGCGAGGCATTGCGCGACCAGCTCGGGCTCGCGTGGAGCGACTTCGATCACGACGGGCTCGCCCAGACGCCCCCGGGGAACGAAGGCCGGGTGATGCTGCCGTTCTTCGGCCCGGAAATCACGCCCCGCCGGGACTTCAACGGACCGGTTCGCAACTTCCCCGACGACGCTCCGCCCGGAGTCCAGATCCGCGCCCTGCTCGAAGGCCAGTTCCTCAACATGCGGCTGCACTCGCAGTGGCTTGGCGAAAAGCCGACCCTCATCCGCCTCACCGGCGGCGCTTCGCAGAATGACGGCATCGCCCGGCTGGTCGCCGACATCTTCCAGGCCCCGGTCGAGCGCTTCGCCATCGCCAACGGGGCCGCGCTCGGAGCCGCCATCCGCGCCGCCCACGCCTGCGGCGAAAACCTCGCCCAGCTCACCGGGTCGTTCTGCCAACCCGCCGCGGACTCCCGGATCGAACCGAACAGGAGCCTTGCCGCAACCTACGACTCGGCCATGGAAACCTACCGCACGCTGCTTGCCGGAGGTCGATGAATTACCTCGCCCATCTCTTCCTCGCCGAGGACCACGCCGCCTCCAGGATCGGCAACCTGCTCGGAGACTTCATCACCGGCCGGCCGGAGGAAATCGACCTGCCGGACGCGGTGGTGGCGGGCATCGTGAGGCACCGGGCGATCGATCGTTTCACTGATGACCATCCCGTCGTGGTGCGCACCCGGGGGCTTTTCACCGGCCCGCGGCGGCGTTTCGCGAACGCGATCCTCGACATCTGCTTCGACCATTTCCTGGCCAACGGGTGGGAAAAGCTCCATTCCACGCCACTGCGTGTCTTCCTCGATCGGTTCTACGGTGAGCTTCGTACCCACCGCGATTGGTTGCCGGAAGAGATCTCCCGCAATCTGGATGCGCGCATCGAGGACGATTGGCTCGGGCACTACGACACGGAAGCGGGCTTGCAGGAGGTCTTCGACCGCGTCGCGCACCATCGCCCGGCCTGTGCGGCGGTGGCGACGGCGATGGAGGATTTCGTCGTGCAGCGCGAGGAGATCAAGGCGGCCTTCGAGAGCTTCCTGCCGGACCTGTCAGCGCATCTCGTGCGGCTGGGCGCAGAATTGGGGCGGCGGGCATCGACCGCCGGGCAGGAAGGTTGAGCGCGCTTCCGGCGATGGTCACTTCGAGCTCCCAGGACCTCGAAGTTCTGTCTTTCGCGTCCATGCTCCACCCTCCAGCCCGGCGGTCGATGCCCGCCGCCCCTTGAAGCGCTCCCAGGACCTCGAAGTTCTGTCTTTTGCGTCCATGCTCCGCCCTCCAGCCCGGCGGTCGATGCCCGCCGCCCCTTGAAGCGCTCCCAGGACCTCGAAGTTCTGTCTTTCACACCCATGCTCCGCCCTCCAGCCCGGCGGTCGATGCCCGCCGCCCCCCCATTGATCGGCGCTCTTTCAGCGCTCCAACGCATCCAGCACCTTCACGGCCTGCCACGCCGCGTCCACTTGATGCACGCGCACCATTTGCGCCCCGCGCCTCAATGCCGCGGCGATGCAGCCGATCGTCCCCGCATCGCGGTCCTTCGGCTCGGGAAGATCCAGCACTTCGCCGATGACCGTCTTGCGGCTCACCGGCACCAGAATAGGCCGCCCGAATCGTTGCAGCCGCTCCAGCTCGCGATACACGGTCAGGTTGTCGTCGCGCTGCTTGGCGAAGTCGATGCCGGGATCGAGCACGATCCGCTCGTCAGCCAGCCCCGCCTTTTCGGCGAGGTCGATCTTTTCCGCGAAGAAGCGCTCCATCGCGCCCGTCACGTCGTCCCACTGCTGGTGCAGGTGGGGCACCTTCGGTTCGCCGACGGTGTGCATGATCAGCAGCGAGGCCCCGTGCGCCGCGCACAGCCGCGCGTTGCGATCCTCGGGCAGGCCGCCCATGTCGTTGACCAGCTCCACGCCGCACGGCAGCACGGCCGCAACCACCTCCGGCCGCCAGGTGTTGGCGGAAACGACGGGCGGCCAGACTTGGGCGGAATCTTTCGGCATCGCCGCGGCCACCGTTTCGGGCCAACGCCGGAGGAACTCCGAGAAACGCCGTACTTCCTCCTCCACCGCCACCGCGGCGCGGTTGGTGCGGGCGCTTTCCGCGCCGATGTCGATCACGTCCGCTCCGCTCTCGGCGGCGGTCTTCGCCTGCGCGAGGGCCGCGTCGATGTCGAGCGTGCCGTCACCGGAAAAGGAGTCGTCGTTGACGTTCACGATCCCCATCACCAGCGGGCGGCGGGGAAAGCGGATCTCCCGGTGCGGCAGCTTCCAGATCACCTCATTCCTCGAAGTGCTCCTCCAGCCAGTCGTGCAGCGCGCCGACGACCTTGCCGTAGGTTTCCTCGCTGAACATGTGGCCGACGCCCTCCACCTTGACCAGCAGCTTGGGATCGGCCGCGGCCTCGTAGGCGTCCTCGCTGTCGGAGAGCGGCACCACGTCATCATCAGTGCCGTGGATCAAAAGATAAGGCGCCTCGATCTGCTCGGCTTCGAGCAGCAGGTCGCCGATCAGCTCCAGATCGCGCACGAACTCGGAGGACAGCGGGCAATCCTTTTCATCCCACATGAAGCCCTCGTCGGGCGTCACGTCACCGAACTCCCGCTCGACGAACTCGCCGGTGTGGACCATGCCGGCCAGGGTCGCCAAGACCTTGATCCGCGGCTCTTCCACGGCGGTCATGATGCCCACCGCGGCGCCCATGCTGTGGCCGATGTAGGCCAGCTCGATGTCCTCCGGCAGTGCGGCGATGACGTCGGCCAGATCCTCGACCTCCTTGGTGATGTGCGACTCGCGGAAGTCACCCTCCGATTTGCCGTTTCCGGAAAAAGAAAACCGCAGGCAGGGCCATCCCCTGGCGGCAAGGCCGTCGGCGACCGCCTTGAGCAGTGGCCGGTCCTTGTTGGCGGTGACCCCGTGGCCGATGATCACCAGCTTGCCTTCCTGCGTTCCCGGATGAAACGCGCTGTCGAGCTTCTCGCCCTGCCTGTTTTTGAATTCCGTCCCCTCAATCATTGCTACGTCCGGGGAAAGTCAGCTCCGCCACGGCGCTCTTGTCCAGCTCTCCTCGACCCAGATCGATCAGTTTCCGATATTGGGCCTCGGTCGCCTTCGAGAGCGGCACCAGCACGCCGGCGTCATCGGCCAGCGAGTTGGCGATGCGGCTGTCCTTGGCCGCGTGCGCGGCGGAGAAAAAACAGTCGTGATCGCGCGAAATCATGTCATCGCCATCGGTCTCCAGCACCCGCGAGTGGGCACCGGTCTGGGAAAAGACTTCCTTCAGCATCTCGAGGTCCAGCCCCAGCGCCTCGCCCAGCCCCAGGCCTTCGGCAAGAGCCGCGGTGTTGATGTTCATCACCATGTTGACCAGCGCCTTCACCTTGGCGGCAGTGCCGGTCGGGCCGATGTAAAGCAGCGACTTCGAGAGGTCCTCCAGCAACGGTTCGACCCTCTCGAAGGTCGCCTTTTCGCCACCGATCATCAGGTAGAGCGTGCCCTCGCGCGCCTGGGTGATGCTTGACGCCATGCAGGCTTCCAGCGACCTCGCGCCGGCTTCGTTGCAGGCGATCGCGATCTCCTCATGTACCACCGGTGCGACGGTGGCGCAGTTGATGAAGACTTTACCCTCGGCGTCGGTGAGCAACTGGTCGGCGGCGAAAATCGCGCGCATCGCGGCGTCATCGGTCACCACCGTCACGATGACGTCCGACTCCTGCGTGACCTCCGCCAACGAGGCCGCAACCTTGGCTTCCAGCTCCTTCGCGAGTTCCTCGGCGAGTTCCGGCACCACGTCGAAGACGATGCTCACCGTGTAGCCGCAGTCCTTCATCCGCCGCGCCATGTTCGCGCCCATCCTGCCGAGTCCGACGACTCCGATCCGTTGCGTTTTCATCTCGAAAAAACCCTGTGCCCCAAGCCGCCGGTTTGTCCACGAAAAGGCGGCCACGGGTCAGTCAACCACGCGGCATTTTCGAGCGACCTCGGCCCACGGGAAATCCTCGCGAAGCATGCGCGCCAGCCACGGGTCGTTTTCCGGCAGGCGGTTCGCGGCAGCGAACCGTTCCGGCCGGGTGATGCGGGTGAAAAGCACTCGCTTGCAATCGCTTCGTGGCACGGATTTCACGCCGTAGCCGCCCGGTTGGTTGCTCGACCAGAAGCGGACCGAGCCGGCATCGTGCCCGAGGTAGACGACGTGGTGACCCCGCTCGCGGCGGCCGATTTCGTCGCCCCACCAGATCTTGAGGAAATCGCCGGGCCGTGCCTTTTCCCACGAGGTAAAATTCACGCCCGCTCCGAGGTCCGCGACCAGCTTGGCGGCACCGGGGCCGTTGGCATTCCAGCGCCCGAAAATGCCGTGACCGTCCTGATGGTCGATCACCGGCAACAACGCTTCGTTTCCGCGATCGAGCGCCTCCAGCAGCACCAGATAGGTCGCCCCGGAGCAGAAGCTGGGCTTGGCGCGGCCGGGGGTGACGCGGACCTGGCCGGCCTCGATCCGGCAGGCGCCGGGCAAGAGGTTCTTGGTGGCGTCACTGCCATCGTAGCCACCGCCGGCCGGCATCGACTTCACCGCCGCGAGAACCTTCGCGTTGAAATCCGGTCCCTCGCCCGCCGCCACATTCGCGCAGCCGCTCGCCAACACCACCGCCGAAACCATCGCCATCCATCTCGCCATCATGTGCCGGGATCAAAGCGTTGATGCCGGGCCTTCGCGAGTGAATTGAAGAGCCTTAGAGTGCAGAGATTCATCTCCGCTTTCCGGCACCCTCCCTCCGGCCCCGGCGAGCGGCGATTCATCGCCCCCGGTCTCGCGGCAATGAATTGCCTCCCGAAAGCGACGATGAATCGTCGCAGTCCAATACGCATTTCCCGCTTTGCGACCGCCGGGGTGATCCGCTTGGATGGCCGTCCTCATGAAAATCGAAACGCTCTGCCTTCACGGCGGCCACACGCCCGACGCCGTCACGAATTCGCGCGCGGTGCCGGTCTACCGCACCGCCTCCTACGTTTTCAACAGCACCGAGCACGCCGCGAACCTGTTCGCCCTGCGCGAATTGGGAAACATCTACACGCGGCTGATGAACCCGACCACCGACGTGTTGGAGAAACGCGTCGCTTTGCTCGAAGGAGCCCACGAACTCGCCGGGCTGGGTCATGCCTCCGGCACGGCGGCCATTTTCAACGCGGTCGTCAACCTCGCCGAGGCGGGCGACAACATCGTCTCCGCCCGCAACCTCTACGGAGGCACCTACACGCAGTTCAACGATCTTCTGCCGAAGCTCGGCATCCAGGTGAAGCTGGTCGATTCCACCGACCCCGAGAATTTCGCCGCGGCGATCGATGGCAAAACGCGCGCCCTGTTCTGTGAGACGGTCTCCAACCCGGCGCTCGAGATTTCCGACCTCGACGCAATCGGCGACATCGCCAAAGCGCACGGCATCCCCCTGATCGTCGACTCCACCTTCTCAACGCCCTTCCTGACCCGGCCGCTCGACCACGGGGCGGACATCGTGGTCCACTCGTTGACCAAGTGGTTCGGCGGGCATGGCACGGCGATCGGCGGGATCGTGGTCGATTCCGGCCGCTTTCCCTGGTCCGGCGGCAAGCACCCGCTCTACGACGAGCAGGACCACTCGTATCACGGCCTGCGCTGGGGCCACGACCTGCCGGACGCGTTGGCGCCTCTCGCCTACATCCTGCGCATGCGCACCGTGCCGCTGCGCAACCTCGGTGCGTGCATCGCACCGGACAACTCGTGGTTCCTGCTCCAGGGCATCGAGACGCTGCCATTGCGGATGGAGCGCCATTGCCAGAACGCGCTGGCGGTGGCGAAGCACCTCAAGGACCACCCGAAAGTCGAGTGGGTACGCTTTCCCGGACTGGAGGACGATCCCGAGTTCGCGCGGAACAAAAAATATCTCAAGGGCATGGGCGGCTCGATGGTCGTCTTCGGCATCAAGGGCGGCGCGGACGGAGGGAAGAAATTCATCGAGTCGCTGAAGCTGTTCTCCCACCTCGCGAACGTCGGCGATGCGAAGTCGCTGGCCATCCACCCGGCCACCACGACCCACAGCCAGCTCAGCGAGGAGCAGCAGAAGGCGGGCGGCATTCCGCCGGAAATGATCCGCCTGTCCGTGGGCCTGGAGCACATCGACGACATCCTCGCCGACCTCGACCAAGCGCTGGGTTAAGAGGATCCTCGGCTTTCCAGCTCAGGGCTTGAGTCCCCCGGCCCAGGGCTCAGAGCTCAGAGCTCAGAGCTCAGAGCTCAGGGCTCTTGGCTCAGGGCTCAGGGCTCAGGGCTCTTAGCCCTTGGCTCTTGGCTCTTGGCTCTTGGCTCTTGGCTCTTGGCTACCGGCTACCGGCTACCGGCTACCGGCTACCGGCTCCTGGCTCCTGGCTTCCGGCTTCCGGCTTCCGGCTTCCGCCCCGGAGGGGCATCGGAGATTAGCCGGTGGCGCCAGCCACCGGTTTCCGACGCCTCGAGAAAAGCCGCCCCGGAGGGGTGGTGGAGACGCCTCACCAAAGAAACCGCTCGTCGAATTCCACCCCACTTCGCCTCAACAGCTCGACGTATTCTTCCTGAAAACCCCGCCTGCGATGATGCTCGTCCTGGCGGGCGATGTAATCTTTCACCGTCTCCCGCTGCGACGGGCTCACGGTGAAAGCGCCGTAACCTTCCTGCCAGGTGAAGCCTCGGTCGCCGATTTCCTCGTGAACCCAGCGGGAAGACACCGATTTCACGTCGCGGACCAGATCCGCGAGGGAAGTGGTGGCCTTGAAGCCGAGCAGGAGATGCACGTGATCTCCCACTCCGCCGATCGCCTCGGGGACGGCATGGGAGGTTCTCGCTACCCCGCCCATGAATCCGTGGAGGCGGTCGCGCCATGCAGGGGCGATGCGGTTGATCCGGTCCTTCGTGGAGAACACGACGTGGACGTGGAGGGATAGATGCGTCGAGGGCATGGCGTTTCCAGCACCCCTCCGGGGCGCAGGGATGGTTCTAACCGATTCCGGTGGCTCGCGCCACCGGCTAATTTCCGATGCCCCTCCGGGGCGGAGAAGCTCATCCTTGGTCCTTGGTCCTTGGTCCTTGGTCCTTGGTCCTTGGTCCTTGGTCCTTGGTCCTTGGTCCTTGGTCCTTGGTCCTTGGTCCTTGGTCCTTGGTCCTTGGTCCGTAGTCCGTAGTCCGTAGTCCGTAGTCCGTAGTCCGTAGTCCGTAGTCCGTAGTCCGTAGTCCGTAGTCCGTAGTCCGTAGTCCGTAGTCCGTAGTCCGTGGGCCGTGGGCCGTGGGCCCCTGGTCCCTGGTCCCTGGTCCCTGGTCCCTGGTCCTCGGTCCTCGGTCCTCGGTCCTCGGTCCTCGGTCCTCGGTCCCTCGATACCATCTGATATCCACGATTTCCGTTCTCGCATCTCCAACAAAAAACCCGCTGCCCTGATGGACAGCGGGTTTTGAAGGGGTTGGCTCGGGAGAGGAAATCCGCTGCCAGGCTTACTTGGCCGCGCGGCGCTCTTCCTCCCGCTTCTTGGCGGCGGCGATGACCTCGTCGGAGACGTTCTTCGGGCACTGCGAGTAGTGCGCGAACTCCATCGAGAACTGGCCACGACCGGAGGTCATGGTGCGCAGGTCGCCGATGTAGCCGAACATTTCGCTCAGCGGAGCCTCGGCCTTGACGCGCACGCCGGTGGGCGTCGGCTCCTGGCCCTGGATCATGCCCCGGCGGCGGTTGAGGTCGCCGATCACGTCGCCGACCTTTTCCTCGGGAATGAACACATCGAGCTTCATGATCGGTTCGAGGATCTGCGGGCCCGCCTTCGGCATGGTCTGGCGGTAGGCGGCCTTGGAGGCGATTTCGAAGGCGATGGCCGAGGAGTCGACGGCGTGGAAGCCCCCGTCGGTCAGCGTGACCTTGAAGTCGAGGCAGGGGTAGCCGGCGAGCGGGCCCTTATCGATCGAGTTCTTGAAGCCCTTCTCAACGGCCGGGATGTATTCCTTCGGCACGTTGCCGCCGACGACCGACGACTCGAACACGAAGCCGGCACCAGCTTCGAGCGGCTCGATGGTGTAGTCGATCTTGGCATACTGGCCGGAGCCGCCGGACTGCTTCTTGTGGGTGTAGCTGTCGGATACCGGCTTGGTGATGGTTTCGCGGTAGGCGACTTGGGGCTTGCCGACCTCGACCTCGACCTTGTGGGTGCGCTTCAGGATGTCGACCTTGATGTCGAGGTGAAGCTCGCCCATGCCCTTGAGGATGGTCTCGCCGGTTTCCTCGTCGGTTTCGACGCGGAACGACGGGTCCTCGGCGACCATCTTGCCGATGGCGACGCCCATCTTCTCGGCGTTGGCCTTGTCCTTGGCGGCGACCGCCACGGAGATGACGGGCTCGGGGAAAACCATCGGCTCGAGGGTGGCCGGGTTTTTCTCGTCGCAGAGCGTGTGCCCGGTCTGGACGTTCTTGAGGCCGACGATGGCGATGATGTCGCCCGCTTGGGCGGAATCGATCTCGTTGCGGTCGTTGGCGTGCATTTCCACCATGCGGCCGACGCGCTCGGTCTTGCCGGTGAAGCTGTTGAGGATGGTGTCCCCCTTCTTGAGGGTGCCCGAGTAGATGCGGGTGAAGGTCAGGGCGCCGAAGCGGTCGTCCATGATCTTGAAGGCCAGCGCGCGAAGCGGACCGGCGGCATCGACGGTGGCGAACTTGCCGGTCTCGTTGCCTTCCTCATCGACTTCCGGCTGGGGCTCGACCTCGGTCGGGCTCGGGAGGTAGTCGACGACGGCGTCGAGGAGGTTCTGCACGCCCTTGTTCTTGAAGGCGGAACCGCAGTAGGTCGGGAAGAAGTCGAGCGCGATGGTGCCCTTGCGGATGCACTTCTTGATGGTGGCGATGTCCGGCTCCTCGCCCTCGAGGTACTTTTCCATCACCTCGTCGTCCTGTTCGACGGCGGTCTCGATGAGTTCCGCGCGATACTGCGCGGCCTTCTCCTTCATGTCGTCGGGGATGTCCTTGACCTCGTAGTTTTCGGGCAGGCCGCTGTCGTCCCAGTAGTAGGCCTTTTCCTCGAGCAGATCGACGACGCCGACGAAGTCGCTCTCGGTGCCGATCGGCAGGACCATGACGAGCGGCTTGGCGCCGAGCACGTTCTTGACCTGCTCGACCACGCGATAGAAGTCGGCGCCGATGCGGTCGAGCTTGTTGACGTAGATGATCCGGGCGACTTCCGAATCGTTGGCGTAGCGCCAGTTGGTTTCGGACTGGGGCTCGACGCCGCCGGAACCGCAGAACACGCCCACGCCACCGTCGAGCACCTTCAGCGAGCGGTAGACCTCCACGGTGAAGTCGACGTGGCCGGGGGTATCGATGATGTTGAAGCGGAAGGGATCCTTCTCCCACTGGCGGTCCTTGCCGGGCCAGAAGCAGGTGGTGGCGGCGGATTGGATGGTGATGCCGCGTTCCTGCTCCTGCTCCATGAAGTCGGTGGTGGCGGCACCGTCGTGGACCTCGCCCAGCTTGTGGATCTTGCCGGTGAGCTTGAGAATCCGCTCGGTCGTCGTGGTCTTGCCGGCATCGACGTGGGCGAAGATGCCGATGTTGCGATATTTGCTGAGGTCGGTCATGGCGTCCGTAGAGGTTTGAAAACGAGCAAGTCCGCTCGCGAGTGCGCGGATTTAGCGGACGGAGCGGATTTGGCAACCCCGGACTCAGGAATTCCCGCCGCTTTCGTGCCCTCACCTCCGCGCTTTTCCAAACGTCCCTCTGCATGCAGCACGCATGACGAACCGCCCCCTCGCGATGCGGATTGCACCCTCCAAGCCAACCCGGCCGAGGTCAGCCCGAGGAAAGCGGGTCTTTCAAGCCGTGGCACATCCTGTGCGAGTCGGCTCGGCATGATGGGCTATACCATTGCGATCATCGCCGCGATCGTCGTCCTACTGATGATTGCGGGCCTTTGCCTCGTGGGCGGCACCCGCCGCAGTGGCATCGAAGGCCAGAAACCGGGCGCCAACGGCAACCACGGCCTGACCCGCGAAGAGCCGCACAACGAAGGCGCCACCATGCCGCTGGCCCGGGAGAGCCGGGAAAAAGCATGACCTTTCCGCAATGAGCGCCGCCCCGCAGGTCACCATCGATGGCCAACGCCACGCCGCCCGCCGCGGCGAGACCATCCTTTCCCTCATCAACCGCCTCGGGCTCGAGCTGCCGCAAGTCTGCCACCATCCCTCCCTGGGCCCGCTCCAGACCTGCGATACGTGCATGGTCGAGGCTGACGGCAAGCTTGTCCGCGCCTGCGCCGCCACCGTTTCCGACGGCATGTCGGTGAACCTCGCCGACTCCCTCGGCGCCCGCCGGGAGGCCATGCAGCGGCTGATCGCCAATCACGAGCTCTACTGCACGATCTGCGACTACAACAACGGCGACTGCGAGGTCCACAATGCCGCCGACATGCTCGGCCTCCAGCACCAGAAGTATCCCTTCACCCGGAAGGGCCACGCGCTCGACGAGAGCAACCCGTTCTATCGCTACGATCCCGACCAGTGCATTCTCTGCGGCCGCTGCGTCGAGGCCTGCCAGGACATCCAGGTCACCGAGACCCTGAGCATCGACTGGACCATGGAAAAGCCGCGCGTCCTCTGGGACGGCGGCCGCGAGATCAACGACTCGTCCTGCGTCAGCTGCGGCCACTGCGTCACCGTCTGCCCCTGCAACGCCCTCATGGAAAAGTCCATGGACGGCCACGCCGGGCATTTCACCTCCGCCGCGCCTGCGGCGAAACGGAAGGCCATCGAGCTGGTGAAATTCTCCGAGAAATTCACCGGCCTCGGTCCGCTCTTCGCCGCCTCGAAGGCCGAAGCCACCGCCCGCGACGCCTCCGTCAAGCAAACCAAGACCGTCTGCACCTACTGCGGCGTCGGCTGCTCCTTCGACGTCTGGACCACCGGCCGCCACATCCTGAAAATCCAGCCCCGCCCCGAGGCCCCCGCCAACGGCATCTCCACCTGCGTGAAGGGCAAGTTCGGCTGGGACTTCGTCAACAGCCCCGACCGCCTGACCCGCCCGCTGGTCCGTCGCGGCGGGAAATTCACGCCCGTCAGCTGGGGCGAGGCCCTTTCGGAAACCGCCCGCCGCCTGCGCGCGATCGCCGACGAGCATGGGCCCGACAGCGTCGGCTTCATTTCCTCATCGAAGACCACCAACGAGGAAGCCTACCTGCTGCAGAAGATGGCGCGCGCCGTTTTCGGCACCCACAACATCGACAACTGCGCCCGCTACTGCCAGAGCCCCGCCAGCAAAGGCCTCTCGCGCACCGTCGGATACGGCGCGGACTCGGGCACGATGAATGACATCGAAAAGGCCGACCTGGTCGTCATCGTCGGCTCGAACACCGCCGTCTCCCACCCCGTCCTCGCCGCCCGCATCAAGCGCCGCGTGAAGCTCCACGGCCAGCGCCTCATCGTCTCCGACCTCCGCGAGCACGAAATGGCCCGCCGCGCCCACCATTTCCTCCGGCCCGAGCCCGGCACGGACATGATCTGGATGAATGCCGCCGCGAAACACATCCTCGACCAAGGCTGGGAAGACCGCGGTTTCATCGAAAAAAACGTCAACCGCTTCGACGAATACCGGAAAAGCCTCGAGCCCTTCACCCTCGAGTACGCCGCGCATCGTACCGGGCTCCCGGAGGAAACGATCCGGACGGTCGCGCGGGAAATCGCCGAAGCCGGGAGCGTCTGCGGCTTGTGGGCGATGGGCGTAACCCAGCACGTCGGCGGCACCGACACCTGCACCGCCTTCTGCAACCTGCTCCTCCTCACCGGCAACTTCGCCAAGCCAGGCACCGGCGGCTATCCGCTGCGCGGCCACAACAATGTCCAGGGCGTCTCCGACTTCGGCGCCCTCTACAACTACTTCCCCGGCTACCACAAGGTGACCGACGACGCCACCCGCGCTCGCTTCGAAAAGGCCTGGGAAACCAAGCTCCCCTCCGAGCCCGGCCTTAACAACACCACCATGATCGAGGCCGCCCATGCGGGCAAACTGAAGGCCCTCTACGTCGTCGGCGAGGAACTCAGCCTGGTGGATGGCAACGCCCACTGGGTCCAGGAAGCCCTGCGGAAAATCGATTTCCTCGTCGTTCAGGACATCTTCATGTCGACCACGGCGCACTTCGCCGACGTCGTCTTCGCCGCCGCGCCGTCGCTTGAAAAGGACGGCACTTTCGTCAACACCGAACGCCGCATCCAACGCCTGCACGAGGTCTTCCCGCCGCTCGGGGACAGCCGGCCCGACTGGCGCATCGTCTGCGACCTCGCCAAGCACCTCGGGCACGACTGGAACTACGACAGCCCCAGTAGCATCATGGACGAGGTCGCTTCCCTCACCCCCGAGTTCGCCGGCGTCAGCTACGAGCGCCTGGAGGGCTACGGTTCGCTGTGCTGGCCCGTCGCCGAAGACGGCCGTGATTCCCCCCTGCTCTATCAGGATGGCTTCCACACCGCCGACGGCCGCGCGACCTTCCACCCCGTCGATTTCAGCGAGCCCCTCCACCAGCGCGACGAGACCTTCACCCTCCACCTCAACAACGGCCGCGTGCTCGAGCATTTCCACGAGGGCAACATGACCAAGCAATCGCCCGGCCTGCTGTCGAAGGTCACCGCCGCCTACCTCGACATGGCCGCCGCCGATGCCCGATCGCACGGGCTCGAGGAAGGCGACTTCGTGCGCGTCACTTCGCCTTTCGGGGAGGTGAACACCCAGGTCGTCATCACCGGCGAGGTCCGGGAGGGCGAGCTCTATCTGCCCATCTGCTCGACGCACGAGCGGGTCAACTACCTCACCTCCAGCGACACCGACCCGGTCGTCGACACCCCCGTTTACAAAGAGATGTCCGTGAAGCTCCACAAGCTCGGCCGCAAGGGCCGCTCACCCATGTCCCACGGCAACCCGCGCTTCGGGAAGCCCACCCCGCAGGTCGGTGTGAAGGTCGAGAAAAAGTGGCACCGCAGCGACTACATCGAACCTCCGCGGGACCGCCCCGAGAAAGGAAACGTCTGATGGCTCAGGAACTCGACTACCAAGCTCCCCCAGCCCGCCTCCCCGGAGCGCACGCGGAGTGGGAGCATCTGCTCCAGACGCTCCATGAAACCGGGGCCCTGCGGACGATGACCGACTTCACCGCCCGTGCCGACAAGGTGATGGAGGTGGCGCTCGACCAGCTTAACTCGGACTCCGGTCGAAAGCTCATCTCCGCCGTCCTGGCGCTTGGAAAAGTCCTCACCGAACTCCCACCCGACGGTTTGGAGCGCCTTACCCACGGCGTCCGCGAGGGCCTCGGCGAAAGCCGCGACTCTCTCGAGGGCGACCCCCCGGGGACCCTCGCGCTGGTCCGCATGCTCCACGAGCCCGAGACCCGCCGCGCGATCGGTGGCCTGCTCGCCCTGCTCCGCGGTGTCGGCCGCCATCTCCACCCACCGAGCGACGAATCATAGCGCACGTTCCGGCGAGCATTTCGCACGGCCCCGCCCCCTGCTGAGGGCGCGCGGACGGCCCCCGTGGGTTCGGCATTGCTCCTGCGGAGAGGTCCGCATGAGTGCACCCGCCCACCCGCTGCCGAATCCGAACGAGATCTCGCGCGAGGATCGCGAAGCCATCAAGCGCAGCCAGAGGATCTACCTGCTCGTCGGCCTCATCCTCTTTTGCGGGACCATCGCCACCGCCGCCGTCGCCACCATCCCCTGGCTCGATGTCGGAGAGCACGGCTTCGACAAGTGGGACTGCCTGCTCGGCCTCGCCATCGCCGTGACCAAGGCGTCGTTCGTCGCCGCCGTGTTCATGCACCTGAACCATGAAAAGAAGCTGGTCTATTTCCTCCTCGGCCTGGGTGCCATCCACGCCGCCGGCGTTTTCATCGGCACCGGCTGGCATTTCGCGAACATGATCCACAACGACTACTTCTACCAAGCCCCCATCGCGCCCGAGTCGGACAACATCACCCACAACCACTGACCTTTCTGTTCTCGACGGCGAATCCGCCGGCCGCCCAAGCTCCGCCCGTGGAAACCCCGCTGCTCGCCGTCGATGGCATCGTCAAACGCTTCGGTGACTTCACCGCCGTCGATGGAGTGACCCTCCACGTCCGCCCCGGGGAAACCGTCGGCCTGCTCGGTGTCAACGGCGCCGGCAAGACCACGTTGATGAACATGATCCTCGGCCTGATCACGCCGACTGAGGGCAGCATCCGCGCCTTCGGGCTGGACCTCGCCAGGCATCGGCTGGAAATCCTCCAGCGCACCAATTTCTGCACCACCTACGCCACCCTTCCGGGCAACCTGAAGGTGCACCACAACCTCGAAATCTTCGCCCGCCTCTACGGCGTGAAAAACCCGAGACGCAAGGTGGCCGAGCTGCTGGAGCTGCTGGAAATCGAGCGCCTCCGCGACAAGGTGACCGGCCAGCTTTCCGCCGGCGAAAGCACCCGCGTCAACCTCGCCAAGGCGCTCCTCAACGATCCCGAGCTGCTGCTGCTCGACGAGCCGACCGCCTCGCTCGATCCCGACATCGCCGACAAAGTCCGCAAGCTGGTCCGCCGCATCCAGCGCGACCGCCACCCGGCGATCCTCTACACCTCGCACAACATGCGCGACATCGAGGAGGTCTGCGACCGCGTCCTTTTCCTGCACGAAGGCACCATCCTCGCCGAAGGCACCGCGCAGGAAATCACCGAACGCTTCGCCGGCCGCGACCTCGACGAGGTGTTCATCAAGATCGCCCGCTCGGAGATCGGCGCCTAGCGCGAAAACCCGTGCAAGGCAGCTGATCTTCGACCGGCATCGCGAAAGAGCTTGCAGTTCACCGACATTCTGCATGGTATGCCTCCGATTTCCCCCGTTCGCTCATGCCCCACCTCTCATTCCTGTTCGTCCTTATAGTCGTAGCAACCTCCCCGGCCTTTGGTATATCTTCGGGAGAAACTGTATCTGGCACCATCGCTACCATTGGGGAAATCGATGAACTTGGTTTCACCGCCCTTGCGGGCCAACACATTCGGATTGGGATCCGCTCATTGGCGGACAATTACGCAGTCAGCATTTCCGGTGAATTACAGGCCCCCGACGGTGAAGTCGTTGGATCGGTAGCAACCACCTCCGGTGGCCTGATCTTTCACCAGGCGGAAAGCTTAGGAACTTACCGGATCCGATTGAGCGAGACCGGGGACAACAATACTGGCGCTTGGCAGGTGCAGCTTTTCCTCGGCAGTGGCACTTCCACCAGCGGCGACGATAGCGGCGAAATCACTAACGGTCAGGACATTTCCGGCAGCATGGATGTCGGCGATATCGACTCGTGGACGTTTTCCGCCGCCCGCGGGCGTCCGGTACGCATCGGATTTGGCGAAGTCAGTGCCGATAGCTACTTTGAACCCCGCCTCGAAGTTTTTGCCCCCAACGGGGAACTCCTCGACACCGATGTTGATAGCGTAGGGGCGGCCATCGCTTTTACTCCCGCCACAACTGGTGTCTATCGCGCGATATTGACAGAGCAACAGGGGAGCAGGTCCAACAGCTATCGAGTTTCGCTTGCCAACCTTGATGCCGCAGTCGCGTCCACCTCGGACAACGGGACGATCTCCAACGGCGACGAACTTCGCGGAACGATCCATTACGGAGATTTTGATATCTGGTCGTTTCAGGTTTCCGCCGGACAGGCGGTCCGTTTCGGAATGGGAGAGGTCAACCCGTCCAGCTACTTCTATCCCTTGGTGGAGGTGTTCGACCCGTCGGGCGCACGGGTCGGGGTGAAGGCGGCGGAAGTCGGTGCGTCGGTCGCGTTTACGGCGGGCCGAACCGGCACCTACACCGCGATTGTCAGTGAAAGCGGAAACGATGTAGAAAACTCCTACCGGGTCTTCTTAGCCTTGGGCGGAGTTGTTTCGACCGCGGATGCCCAAACTTTCGCGATCGGCAATGGGGAAGATCGCACGGGATTGTCAAACTATGGCGATTTTGATCTCGCGACGTTCGAAGTTTCCGCAGGCGAGGCAGTTCGTTTCGGCTACGGGGAGGTTTCACCTAGCTCCTATTTTGATCCATATCTTGAAGTTTTCGATCCCTCTGGTAATCGGGTCGCCAGCGATTTGGACGGGGTAGGTGCCTCGGTCTACTTCACGGCTGCGCAGGCCGGTGTTTACACCGCAATCTTTGCAGAGGACGGGTCCGACGTGGAGAATTCCTACCGTGTTTCGTTGGCAATCCCTTCTCGCGACTTTGAAGGCGAGCTGGGCGACAGCCTAGTGCCGAATGGTGGTGATGCGCGGGGTTCGCTGGACTACGGTGACTTCGACCAATGGAGGTTTCTAGCGGATGCCGGCCAAGCGGTGCGCCTGGGCCTCGGAGAAATCTCTCCAAATTCTTACTTCGCTCCGGCTCTCGAAGTCTATTCCCCCTCTGGAGCGCTCATCGCGTCTGACGTATCCTCGGTAGCTGCATCGGTCGCATTCACTGCGGTCGAATCGGGGGAATATCGAGCGGTCGTCTATGAATCCGGTACCGATGTGCAGAACTCCTACAGGCTCTCCTTGGCAGTCGCGGGCCGAGATGTCCCAGCGAGTCAAGACAGCGGCCCGCTAGCGAATGGTGTGACTGCATCGGGATTGCTTCATTACGGTGATTCCGACCTGTGGACATTCACAGTGGAAGCGGGAAAGACCGTGTGCTTCGGCTTCGGGGAAATCGCAGCAGACAGCTACTTCGAACCTCATCTAGAAATCTTCGACCCGTCAGGCACCCGTGTGTCGGATACTTATGGAGATCCCGGTATCCAGACAACATTCGTCGCAAGTGTCTCGGGAACCTACTCAGCGATCGTGAGCGAAGCCCAGCGCGAGCGGGAAAACTCCTATGAAGTCTCGTTGGTAGTTGCGAACTCGCCCTTCGAGACAACGGGACGTGAATTGACGGCCGGAGTCGCCCTGAACGGCGGCCTTCGAAACGGAAGCATCGCGCTCTATGCCTTCCGCGCCAACGCCGGTGACCAAATCTCTCTCGCCTTGGCGGAAGTCTCCGCCGACAGCTACTTCGATCCCCGGCTAGATGTATATTCCTCTGATGGCAACCTCATTTTAAGCAAGGTCGGAGGGGCATCGGTAGAGGGCGGTTTCGTCGCCATCGCTGGCGGCAACTACTTTGTTCTGGTGAGTGAGCAGGGGGCGAACCGCAGCGGTTCCTTCACCCTGACCGCAGATGGCTTTACTGGCGGCCCTGTGGTATTTGACCAGTCCGCGGTACCCGTGCTTTTCCTGCGTCCAATTGCTGGCGGGAGCATGATGCTGAGCTGGGAAGCCATTCCGAATTGGTCGCTAATGAATTCGGAAGACCTTCGCATTTGGAGCCCCGGACCAGATCCTGCGGTCAGTGAGGGTATCAACGAGATATTGATCGAACCGGACGGGACTGAGTTTTACCGATTGGAAAACAAATGAATCAACGTCCCGCCTCTTGAATAAGGGACGAATGCCGCGAGAACACTTTGATCATTCAGCACATTCTTAAACGCATGATTTACAGGACGACATGAAGCTCGCAACAAACAAGATCATAACGTTTATCTTGGCAATTTTATGGATCAGTGTTTCTTGCGGATTACTCCAAGGGTCAAGCTGTACTATCAGCGTCAATGGTTGGATTGGGAGCGGCGCGCTTTCAACCCCTGACGGAGATGATGTCGATTTTATGTCCACGACAAATTGGGGCAACTGCAGCAACGTCATAATACTACCAATAGAGGGTTTCCCGACAGTTTTCGGACCTATCCTATTTGTCGTCAACGGCAGTCCAACTGGACATTTTGAGGTTCCACATTCAGGCGCGGTTTTGAGTGAGGAATTCTCCACTCCTTCTTTAAGGATGGTGGCTTTCGACGGACCTTCCCGAATCACTCTAAAGTCAGGAGCACTCTTATCGACACCTTCAGCCAGAATCGGAATTCCACTGTCGATTTTCGAGATTCTAACAGCCGGTGAAATTGAAGACGCCGATCAATCACAATTTTTAACAGATTATATTCCTGAAGATGAAATTAAACGCTCCACCATTAACTTTGAAGGCGGACAAATTGCTGGAAGCTGGGAGTTTCTTGAGAACTCTGAAGTTAATATCTTGGCGAACCACACACAAGCTTCAGGCGTCTGGCACGGCACGATTGGGAACCTCAACGTCTCACCGGGAAAAACGTTTCAGGCAACGGATTCGCTTCCAACCATCATTTCGTTGAAGAACCGGGGGACGATTCGATTCCCGTCGGGCGGATCCACCTCCTCGATCGAGAATCTCGACAACCAAAACGGAACTATTGAAGTCGATGAAGATTCATCACTGTATCTTTCGAATACTTCGACGAGCAATGCCGGCGGAATGATCCGAATGCAACAGAATGGACAGCTCGGAATCTATTCCACCTCGGTCATCGACGGAGGAACGGTACACGGGGAGCCGGGCGCAAAGTTCATAGATGCAGGTAGTGACGAGGGCACCTTGAAGGACGTTGAGATCACCGGCGAGATCTCGGCGGGCTACCATACATCGATCGGACTGGCCGGGGCGATCGCCAACGACGGAGTGCTCGGGACCGTGGCGGACGAGTCATACGGAGGCTACCGAGTCGACGAGGGGATTACCGCTACCTTGACGGGTGCTGGTGACGTGACCTTGCGAAGAAATGGACATTTCATTGGAGGCGAAGGCACCTTGGTCAACGAGTCGAACACCATCCGGGGAACCGGCGAAATCTCGGTGGCTTCATTGGAGAACCAGGGCACCATCCAGCCGGAGGGCGGGACGATGTATTTAAGGAATACTACGGTGCTGGGAGTGGGCGGCACGGTCAAGATCGCTGGAGACGGACAGCTCGGAATCTATTCCACCTCGGTCATCGACGGAGGAACGGTACACGGGGAGCCGGGCGCAAAGTTCGTAGATGCAGGTAGTGACGAGGGCACCTTGAAGGACGTTGAGATCACCGGCGAGATCTCGGCGGGCTACCATACGTCGATCGGACTGGCCGGGGCGATCGCCAACGACGGAGTGCTCGGGACCGTGGCGGACGAGTCATACGGAGGCTACCGAGTCGACGAGGGGATTACCGCTACCTTGACGGGTGCTGGTGACGTGACCTTGCGAAGAAATGGACATTTCATTGGAGGCGAAGGCACCTTGGTCAACGAGTCGAACACCATCCGGGGAACCGGCGAAATCTCGGTGGCTTCATTGGAGAACCAGGGCACCATCCAGCCGGAGGGCGGGGCGATGTATTTAAGGAATACTACGGTGCTGGGAGTGGGCGGCACGGTCAAGATCGCTGGAGACGGACAGCTCGGAATCTATTCCACCTCGGTCATCGACGGAGGAACGGTACACGGGGAGCCGGGCGCAAAGTTCGTAGATGCAGGTAGTGACGAGGGCACCTTGAAGGACGTTGAGATCACCGGCGAGATCTCGGCGGGCTACCATACATCGATCGGACTGGCCGGGGCGATCGCCAACGACGGAGTGCTCGGGACCGTGGCGGACGAGTCATACGGAGGCTACCGAGTCGACGAGGGGATTACCGCTACCTTGACGGGTGCTGGTGACGTGACCTTGCGAAGAAATGGACATTTCATTGGAGGCGAAGGCACCTTGGTCAACGAGTCGAACACCATCCGGGGAACCGGCGAAATCTCAGTGGCTTCACTGGAGAACCAGGGCACGATTCGGCCAGAGGGTGGGGCGATAACCCTTGGGAATAGCACATCTTTCTCCCAAGCAACATCCGGCATCACCGATCTTCAAGGCGAGTTGCAGATCGCGAACTACGCGCCGGGCAGTGGAAGATTGACCGGCATAGGCAAGCTCAAGGGCGATGCCGATTTTTCCGGGATGCATGTCGCGCCGGGAAATGGCCCGGGAATTCTCACAGTGGAAGGCAATTCGACCTTCGCCGGAGATTCGGTGCTGGAGATCGAGATCGGCATGCCCTCTTCTTCGAATGCCGCCATCGCAAACGACATCCTCATCCAGGATGGCAACATTACACTGGCCGGCATCTTGGATGTCCGGTTGATTCCGGGCTACGAGCCATATGTGAATTCGGGACTGGCAATAACAATTGTTTCTACCCGTCTGTACACCGGTGGTTTTGCGGTTGCCGGCACCGATCCAGAATCTGGGGAGCCAGTATTTCTTCCGGCCTTCTCCAGTTCACCTCAAGGGTCGGTGACCGGGTTATTCTCAAACCTCGATTCCGAAGGACGATTACACACGTCCGATGGGCAGGGATCATTTCTCGTAACAATCACTGCAGACGCGGTAACTCTCAGTGATTTTCAGCCCGAAGTGGATCCCGAAATGACTCAAGAACTCGCTCTATCCGATGACGACGAGGACGGGGTTCCCTATGTTTTGGAATGGCTTTTTGGAAGTAATCCAAACCAGGCGGATTCGATAAAGGTCTTACATGCCAGCGGCTCAATGAGCGGTGCGGAACTATCGGTACTTTTCTCGGACCGGACTTTCGAACCGGAGGACAGCTTCATGACTTTTTCCTTCCGCGTGAGAAAAGAGCGCGGTGGAGTGATTCTCTTGCCGCAGGTATCTGTGAATCTCGCTTTCGAAGAAAGCCCCGACATCGAGGCGGTTTCCGTTAGCATCGTGGATGACGACCCGGGATATGAAGTCGTAACTTTTGCGCTAATTGCCACTACCGGCGCTCCTGTTCCTTCGATGGCATTTTTACGCATGGACGCGGACGTCAGCGGACTGCCCATTGGCCCGCTGGCGCCGACAATACCAGTCCCGCCGGTGGTTATTCCTCCAATCGTTCCTCCGGTCGTGGCGCCATCAGGATAACAATCCAAGCCTTGTGCGCACTCATGTTTCTCAAATGGCGGTTCGTGCTGATTCGCTAGGCCGTATACCCCCCACTTGCGGCTCTCGGGAAACCACCGCCGACTGGAATCGCGCCGCGAATTCATTTCCCGGATCTGAAAACCACAGGAGGACGAGGGCGTAAGGCTAGGGAATCCCTGTTTCTCCGCCATGAAACCCTACTGCCCCGGCAACCCGCTCGAACGCTACTCGTCCCGCCGCGAGTTCCTTTACGTCGGCCTCCTCGGGGGGCTCGGCCTCAGCCTGCCCGGCTTCCTTTCCCAGCGAGCCTCGGCCGCGCAGAAGTTCTACGAAACGGTCGAGGGACCGGCCAAGGGCATCATCCACATCTTCCTGCCCGGCGGGATGGCGCACCAGGAGTCCTTCGATCCGAAACCTTACGCCCCCGCGGAATACCGCGGGCCCTTTGGCGCGATCGATACCTCCATCCCCGGCGTCCAGTTCGGCGAAAAACTGCAGCACCTCGCGAAAATCGCGGACAAGACGACGATCATCCGCTCGATGTGGCATGGCGAGGCCGCCCACGAGCGCGGCACCCACAACATGTTCACCGGCTACCGCCCGTCGCCGGCGCTGGAGTATCCCTCGATCGGCTCCGTGATTTCCCACGAACTCGGCCCGCGCAACAACCTGCCGCCCTACGTCTGCGTGCCGAACGTGCCGAACGAGTATGCGAACTCCGGCTACCTGTCCTCCGCCTACGGCCCTTTCGCGCTCGGCTCGGATCCAGTCCGCGGCGACTTTCAGGTGCGCGACCTGAACCTGCCGAAAGGCGTCGATGACGAACGCTTCGCCCGCCGGCGCTCGTTGCTGGAAACGGTCGATCACCATTTCCGCAACCTCGAAAAGTCGGACTCGCTCGACTCGATGGACGCCTTCTACCAGCACGCCTACAAGCTGATCTCCTCGCAGAAAGCCCGCGAGGCTTTCAACCTCAAGGCCGAGCCGGACGAGCTGAAGGACCGCTACGGTCGCACCGAGGCCGGCCAGCGGATGCTGCTCGCCCGGCGTCTGATCGAGGGCGGCGTGCGCTTCGTTTCGCTCACCGCCGGAGGCTGGGACCACCACGACAACATCAAGGGCGGCATCGAACAGCAGCTCCCACCGGTCGATCAGGCGATCGCCGCGCTGATCAACGACCTCGACGAACGCGGCATGCTCGACAGCACGCTGGTCATGGTGACCTCCGAATTCGGCCGCACGCCGAAGATCAACCCCACCGGCGGCCGCGATCACTGGCCGCGCGTCTTTTCCGTGATGCTCGCCGGCGGCGGGGTGAAACGCGGGCATGTCATGGGTTCGTCCGACGCCCTCGGCGGTGAGGTCGATACCGATGGCGTGACCGTCGCCGACCTGGCCACAACCGTTTACCAGCAGATCGGCATCACCGCCGACAAGGAGCTGATGGCTCCCGGCAACCGCCCGATCGAGATCGTCGCGGGCGGCAACGTAATCGAGTCCATCCTCGCTTGAAGGAGCGCCGATCATGAGACCGGCAACCGCCTCGCCATGAGACTTCTCCTCACCCTCCTCGCCGCACCCGCGTTCGCCTTCAGCCCGGACGTCCAACACGTCCAGCCGCGGGGTGGCCAGCGGGGCACGGAAATGGAGATCCGTTTCCACGGCGAGCGGCTGCAAGGGCCGCAGGAAATCCTTTTCCACCAGACCGGCATCGAGGTGCTCGGGCTGACCGGCCAGGACGACGGCAAGCAGGTCGTGGCGAAACTCCGCATCGCGCCCGACGCGCCGCTCGGCGAGCATGACCTGCGGCTGCGCACCGCTGGTGGCGTGTCCTACCTGCGCTCGCTTTGGATCGGCCAGCTCCCCACCACGGCCGAGGCCGAACCGAACAACTCGTTCGAGGCCCCGCAGAAGATCGAGCTGAACACCACCGTCGAAGGCGTTTCGCAGAACGAGGACGAGGACTTCTACTCCGTCATCTTGAAAAAAGGTCAGCCGCTCGCCGTCGAGGTGGAAGCCATGCGGCTCGGCCGGACTTTTTTCGACGCCTACGTCGCGATTCTCGGGCCCGACCGCTTCGAGCTGGCCGCCTGCGACGATGCCACGCTGCTCCGCAACGATGCCTTCGCCACCATCACCGCGCCGGAGGACGGCGAATACCGCGTCGTAGTCCGGGAAGCGGCGTACCAAGGCAGCGACGCCTCGCAGTATCGCCTCCACATCGGCACCTTCCCCCGCCCTGCCGGCGTGTTTCCCAGCGGGGCCCGTCTTGGGGAAACGATCGACTTCACCTTCACCGACGGACTCACCCGGCAGGTCGCGATTCCCGAAACGGCCTCGGGGCTTTTCCCGGTCTTTGCCGAACGCGACGGGCTGAGCTCGCCATCGCCGAACTGGATCTTCGTTTCCCCGCTGGCCTACGCCCACGAAAGCGAGCCGAACCAAGCACCGAAGCAGGCCACACCGCTTCCGGAAATCCCCTGCGCGGCTCAAGGCGTGCTGGCCGGGGAGAGCGACATCGACTGGTTCCGCTTCGCCGCGAAGAAGGGCGAGAACCTCGACATCCGCCTGCGTGGCCGCGAGCTGCGATCGCCGATCGACTCCGTCGTTTCACTGCGCAACTCCAACAACAAACAGCTCGCCGCCAACGACGACCAGGGCTCGCCGGATTCGTTCATCCAGTGGACCTGCCCGGACGACGGCGACTACCTGCTCAGCGTCCGCGACAAGCTCGGCCGCACCGGTCCCGAGTTCACCTACCGGCTCGAAATCGAACGCCGCGGCCCGTCCATTTCCGCCAGCCTGCCAGTGACCGAGCGCGACAACTCGCAGGCCCGCAAGATGATCACCATCCCGCGCGGCAACCGCTACGCCACGGTGGTCAACATCAACCGCTCCAACCTCGGCTGCGACGCGGTGTTCGAGGCCGGCTCACTGCCGGAGGGCGTGACGATGACCGTCCCGCCGATCCCGCGCTCGCTCAACAACTTCCCCGTCATCTTCCACGCCACGCCGGAGGCTCCGGTGGCGGGCGGCTGGCATCCGTTCACAATCCGCGCGACCGGCGAGAACCTCCCGCAGGTGTCCGGACCGCTCCGCGAAACGGTGCATCACATCGAGATCAACAACCAGGGCACCTACCACTCGACCGAATCGGACAAGATCGCGGTGGCCGTGACCGAGGAAGCGCCGTTCACCGTCACACTCGACGCGCCGGCGGTGCCCCTGACCCAGCGGGGCAGCCTGAAACTCGCCGCCCACGTCCAGCGCCAGGGCGACTTCATGGCACCGGTGACCCTGAGCATGGTCTGGAATCCGCCCGGCATCGGCTCCCCCGCGAATCTCAAGATCGAAGAGGGCCAGAACGACGCCGGCTATGAAATCAACGCCAACCCCGACGCGCCGGTCGCCGACTGGCAGGTCTGCGTGCTGGCCACGGCCGACACGCCCAAAGGGCCGGTGATGGTCGCCACGGACTTCGTTCCGCTGCGGGTCGTGGACCCGTGGGTCACCGCATCGATCGACCTCAGCGCCACCGAGCAGGGCCGCGATGTGCCCGTGATCTGCAAGCTCAAACACCACCGCGAGTTCGCCGGCAAGGCGACCGCCGAACTGGTCGGACTGCCCCACGGCACCAGCACCGGACCGCTCGAGTTCGACCAGGACACCGCCGAGCTGACCTTTCCGATCACGGTCGCGGAGGACGCGGCGGTGGGGAAACACAGCGGACTTTTCCTGCGCATCGAGGTCCCGGAAAACGGATCGACCGTGCTCCACCAGACCGGCCACGGCGGCACGCTCCGCATCGACAAGCCCGCGCCCGCCGTGGCGGAAACGAAAGCCCCCGAGCCGCAGCCCGAGCAACCGGCGGAGAAGCCGCTTTCCCGTCTCGAACAACTCCGAGCCCAAGCCCACTGACATGAAGCCCGCTTCCACGATCGGACCGCTGGCTTTGGCCGGCATCCTCCTCTTTCCGCACGCGTCCCATGCCGACACCTTCCCGGCGGCCCGGGCGCTCTTGGAAACCCGCTGCCTGTCCTGCCACAACCCGGACAAGGACAAGGGGGATTTGGTGCTTTCCTCGCTGCAGTCGATGCTCGACGGCGGCGACTCCGGCGCGGCCATCGTGCCGGGCAAGCCAGCCGAGTCGCTCCTCATCGAGCGCGTCTGCCTGCCGGAGGACGATGACGACATCATGCCGCCCAGGGGCGCGGTGCTCACCGCGGAGGAAACGGACCTGCTCAAGCAATGGATCGAGGCCGGCGCTCCCTGGCCGCAGGGCATCACCATGGCCCCGCGACCCAAGACCGCCCTGCCCGACTGGAACGCGGCACCCGACCCGGAGATCGCTTCCATCGAGGCTTTCCCGAAACAGGTGACCCTGGAGACATCACGCGACTTCCACCGGGTGCTCGTGCTCGCCCACTTCGCGGACGCCGCCACCCACGACATCACCCGCCAAGCGAAGCTCACGCTCGCCGATCCTTCGCTGGCCAAGCTCACCGACACCCTGCTCGAACCGCTCAAGGACGGCTCGACGACTCTCAGGATCGAATACCGCGGCCTCGCCACCGAGATCCCGGTGGTGGTGAAGGATGCGGAAAAGCCGCGGCCGGTTTCCTTCCAGCTCGATGTCATGCCGGTGCTCACCTCGTCCGGCTGCAACACCGGTTCCTGCCACGGTTCGGCGCGGGGGCAGGACGGCTTCCACCTCACGCTGTTCGGCTTCGATCCCAAGGGCGACCATTTCCGCCTGACCCGCGAGATGCCGGGCCGCCGCATCAACCTCGCGCTGCCCGAGGACTCGCTGCTGCTGACCAAGGCCATCGGCGACGTCCCGCACACCGGCGGCAAGCTGTTCGAAAAGGACAGCGCCAACTACCGCACGCTGCTCGAGTGGATCCAGGCCGGCGCCCGCTACGACTCGGACGACATCCCGCAACCTACGGGGATCACCGTAGAACCGCCGCAGTTGGTGATGAAGGGCGAGGACATCGAGATCCCGCTGACCGTCCGCGCGACCTACTCCGACGGCACCGACCGCGACGTTTCCACGCTTTCCTCCTACTCGACCTCGAACGACAACTCCGCGCCGATCGATCCCCACCGCGGACTCGCCACCTCCGCCAAGCGCGGCGAGGCCTTCCTGCTGGCGCGCTTCCACACCTTCACCGAGGGCGTCCAGGCGATCGTGGTGCCGGACGACCTGCCCTACACGCGGCCGGAGCTGCCGGAGTTCAACTACATCGATCCCATCGTTCACGAGAAGCTCAACAAGCTGCGCATCATCCCCTCGGATGTGTGCAGCGACGAGACCTTCGTCCGCCGCGTGTTCCTCGACATCATCGGCCGCCTGCCCACCACCGACGACCGCGCGGCCTTCCTCGCGAACGAGGATCCGAACAAGCGCGCGGCGCTCATCGACGAGCTCATTTCCCGCAAGGAATTCACCGAGATGTGGGTCATGAAATGGGCCGAGCTGCTCCAGATCCGCACCTTCAACGCCGGTCCGAACCAGGTCTCCTACAAGGCCGCGCTCGGCTACTACGGCTGGCTGCGCGAGCGCATTGCGGCGAACATGCCGTTCAATCAGATCGTCCGCGAAATCCTGTCCTCGAAGGGCGGGACTTTCGACAGCCCCGCGACCAATTTTTTCCAGATCGAGCAGGACACGCTGAAGCTCACCGAGAACGTCGCGCAGGTCTTCATGGGCACGCGCATCCAGTGCGCGCAGTGCCACAACCACCCCTTCGACCGCTGGACGATGGACGACTACTACGGCTTCGCCTCGTTCTTCGCCCAGGTGAAACGCAAGCCCGCCGAGGACCCGCGGGAGCGGGTGATCTTCGATGGCGGCGGCGAGGTGAAGAACCCGGTGACCAACCAGAACGCCAAGCCGCGCTTCCTCGGCACCGCCACGCCGGATGAGTTCAAGGGAAAGTCGCGACGCGAGGCGCTGGCCGACTGGCTTTCCTCCCCGGAAAACCCGTGGTTCGCGAAAAACGTGGCCAACATCACCTGGGCGCACTTCTTCGGCGTGGGCATCACCGATCCCGTGGACGATGTCCGCGTTTCCAACCCGCCGTCGAATCCCGCGCTGCTCGACGCGCTGGCGGCGAAGTTCGTGGGATCGAACTACGACATTCGTAGTATCGTGCGAGACATCTGCAACTCGCGGACCTACCAGCTCTCGACCCGCACCAACGAGACCAACGCCACCGACGAGCGGAACTTTTCCCACGCCCTGATCCGGCGCCAGCGCGCCGAGGTGCTGCTGGACACGATCTCGCAGGTCACCGAGACGCCGAACAAGTTCAAGGGTCTGCCTCTCGGCGCCCATGCGGTGCAGATCGCCGACGGCAACACTTCCAATTATTTCCTCACCACCTTCGGCCGGGCCACGCGTGCCACGGTCTGCTCCTGCGAGGTGAAGATGGAGCCCAACCTGTCGCAGGCGCTGCACCTCCTCAATGGCGACGCGACCCACAACCGCGTTCAGCGCAGCCCGGTGGTCAAAGGGATGCTCGAGGAGAAAAAGGAGCCGCGGGAAATCATCGACCAGCTTTACCTGCGCACGCTCGGACGGAATCCCGACACCACGGAAGTCGCGGCTCTCGACCAGGAGATGGCGGAGGCGAAAGACGCGGGAGCCAGACGGCGACTCCTCGACGACGTCTTCTGGGCGCTGCTCAACTCGAAGGAATTCATCTTCAACCACTGATTTGAACCGGGCACTTCCATTCGCGCTCGCCGCCACCGTGCTGAACGGACCGGCGCAGGAGAAGATCACCTACGACGACCACATTTTCCCGCTGTTCCAGCAGTCGTGCCTGAACTGCCACAACCCGGACAAGACCAAGGGCGGCCTGGATCTTTCGTCCTACCAGGGCGCGATGAAGGGCGGCTCCGGCGGCAAGGTGGCCGAGGTCGGCGACACCGGATCGAAGCTGCTGACAGCGGTCATGCAGACCGCCGAGCCGAAGATGCCGCCGGAGGGCGACAAGCTCGGTGACGACAAGATCGGGCTCATCAAGGCATGGATCGAGGGCGGCCTGTTGGAAAACAAGTCCTCGACCGCGAAGAAGCCTGACAAGCCGAAGTTCGACCTTTCGATGTCGGCCGACCCCGCCGCCAAACCCGAGGGACCTCCACCGATGCCCGAGCACGTGCTGCTTGAGCCGGCCGTGGTGACCGATCGCGCACCGGTGGTCCGGGCGATGGCTGCCTCGCCGTGGGCCCCGTTGCTGGCGATGACCGGTGAAAGGCAGGTGCTGCTGTTTGATACGACGAGTCTCGTACTTGCGGGCGTGCTGCCGTTTCCGGAGGGCGATCCTGTGTCGCTCGCCTTCACGCCGAACGGCCGCTACCTGATCGTCGGTGGCGGCGTGCCGGGAAAATCCGGCCTCACCGTGACCTTCGACGTCACCACCGGCGAGCGCATGCTCACCGCGGGCAAGGAGTTCGACACCATTCTCGCCTGCGACCTGCGGCCGGACCTGGCGACGGTCGCGACCGGCTCGCCCTCGCGGAAGATCAAGCTGTGGAAGACCGACGACGGCTCGCAGCTGGCATCGATCAAGAAGCACACCGACTGGGTGACGGCGCTGGATTTCTCGCCCGACGGCGTGCTGCTCGCGACCGGCGACCGCAATGGCGGCGTGTGGGTCTGGGAGGCGCAGTCGGGCAACGAGTTCCACACCCTGCGCGCGCATCAGGCGGGCATCACGGCGACCGCATTCCGCGCGGATTCGAACGTGCTGGCGACGGCTGCGGAGGACGGCAGCGTGCGATTCTGGGAGATGAACAATGGCGGCGAGATCAAGAAAATCGACGCCCATCCCGGGGGCGTGCTGGGTTTTTCCTGGGCCCGCGATGGCTCGTTCGCGACCTGCGGGCGCGATGGAAAAGCGAAGCTGTGGAAGCCGGATTTCAATCACCTCCGGGACATCGGCGACCTGCCCGACCTACCGGTGGGCGTGGCGCTCGATGCGGAGGGCAAGCGGGTTTTCATCGCCACCTACAGCGGCCAGGTCGTGGTGCATGATGTGGCCAGCGGCGAGCGGGTGGGCGAGCTTGATGCCAATCCTCCGCACTTGAAGGAGCGACTGGCATCCCTGCGGGCAAAGATCGCGGCCCATCCGGGCGAGCTGGCGGAGGCGACGCGGCTTCGCGATGAGGCCGCGGAGAAATTTGAAGCGGCTCGTGAACGCATTTCGGAAGCCGAGAAAGCCTTGGCGGAAACCAAGTCCACAATCGAACTCTCCGAGAAATCCAAGGCCGACTCCCTTGCCGCGCGCGACCGCACGCAGGGCGAGCTGAATGGCAAAAACCAGGAGCGCCAGCAGGCAGTCGATGGTTTGGCGAACCTGGAGGCCCGGCTGGAGCAGCGGAAGTCCGCGCGGGCCGAGCTCGACGGCGAGCTGGAGGGGCTGCGCCAGCAGGTGGCGGCCGGTGTTTCCCAAATCGCGCAGCTCCGCCAGCAGCCGGACGGCCCGGAAAAGGAGCTACAACTCACGGACGCGGAAGCCCGGCAGGCCTCCATTGAAAAGCAGCTCGCCGAGACGACTGGACGGCAGCGGGACGCCCTCGACCAGGAAAGCTCGGTCGCGGCCCAATGCCAGGATGCCCGGGATCGGCTGACGTCGATCGACGAACAGGTTCGGGCGCTTTCGATGTCGCTCGAGGGACAGGCGGGGAAGCTCCAGGAGCTCGATCAGACGATTCAGGCGGCGCAGGCGCGCGTGCCGGATCTCGAGAAACAGATCGCCGCCCATCGAGGCTCAGCGACCGAAGCGGAGAAGGAACTGGCGACGGCCGAGCAGCGCGTTTCCGCCAAAACCACAGAGCTGGCCGGGCTGAAGCGAGAGGAGCACCACTGGTCCTCCGCAGAGATCAACTGGCGGGCGCTGGAGAAAAATAGGGAGGCGGAGGCCGCCGCGTGGGAGGCCGAAGGGCGGACGACGGAGTATGCCGAGATCCAAAAGAGTTTTGATGGCATCGCGGCTGCCTTGGCGGACGCCCGGCAAGGCGAGCCGTCGGAGGAACTGGCGCAGGAGATCGCCCGCCGCGAGTCCGCGCTGGCCGAGGCGGAGAAAAAAGTGGTCGCCGCAAGGGCCCGGCTGGACCAGGCGCTGGCGACCGCGGATCGCTTGAAGGCCGAGGCTCAACAGCTGCAGGACGAGTATTTCCGCTCCCTCAAGGCCGAGACGACCTCTTGACTTGACGGCGTCCCCGCCCACTATTTGTCGAAACGACAGGGGTGCCCGTGCGACCGGCGGGCCGAGATTTTCCACCGCGCGGAAAAGACCCTCCGAACCTGATGCGGGTCGCGCCGCCGTAGGAAGTCGAGCAGCTTTTCCTTCAGGCCACGCGGTTTCCCGTGTGGCCTTGTTTTTATCCTCCACGATCCCAACCTCATGAATCCTCAAGACACGATCATCCCGGAAAACGCCCACCGCCGCTCGGACTACACCGGCAACTTCGTCGAGGATATCGACAACTCCGACGAGCTGGCCGCCATCGAGAACGACCCGACCATTTTCCCCAACTCGACCCGCGTCTATGTGAACGGCAGGCTGCACGAGGAGGTTCGCGTGCCGATGCGCGAGATCCGCCTGGCCGATACGGAATACCCGGACGGCAGCAAGGTGCCGAACGAGCCGGTCCGTGTTTACGACTGCTCCGGGCCGTGGGGCGATCCGTGTTTCGAGGGCGACGTGACTCAGGGCCTGCCCGCGCTGCGCCGCGAGTGGATCCTTTCCCGCAACGACGTGGAGGAATATGAAGGCCGAAATGTCAAGCCGGAGGACAACGGTTACCTGTCCGACGCCCACGCCGAGAAATACAACGAGAACAAGGCGGCGAAGAACAAGCTGAAGGAGTATCCGGGCCTGAAACGCAAGCCGCTCCGCGCGTCGGCCGGCCACCCGGTGACCCAGCTCTGGTATGCCCGACAAGGGATCATCACGCCGGAGATGGAGTTCGTCGCGATCCGCGAAAATCTCGGCCGCCAGCAGGAATACCAGACCATCTTCGACCAATATCCGACGCCCGCCGACGCCCCGGCTGAAGTCCGCGAGCGCATGGCCCAGCTTTGCTCGACGCCCGAAGGCTACAACATGCCCCGCCCGTCGGAGATCAACCCTCACGCGCAGGTCCCGCGCAACGTGATGCACCACCAGCACCCCGGCCAAAGCTGGGGTGCGCAGATCCCGCCGGTGATCACCGCCGAATACGTCCGCGACGAGGTCGCCCGCGGCCGCGCGATCATCCCCGCCAACATCAACCACCCGGAAAACGAGCCGATGATCATCGGCCGGAATTTCCTGGTGAAAATCAACGCCAACATCGGCAACTCGGCGGTCGCCTCGACCATCGACGAAGAGGTCGAGAAGATGCGCTGGGCCACGAAATGGGGCGCCGACACGGTGATGGACCTTTCCACCGGAAAAAATATCCACGCCACGCGTGAGTGGATCATGCGCAACTCGCCCGTCCCGATCGGCACCGTGCCGATCTATCAGGCGCTCGAAAAGGTGAACGGCCGCATCGAGGACCTCACTTGGGAGTTGTATCGCGACACGCTCATCGAGCAGGCCGAGCAGGGCGTCGACTACTTCACCATCCACGCTGGCGTGCTGCTGCGCTTCGTCCCGCACACCGCGAAACGGATGACCGGCATCGTTTCCCGCGGCGGCTCGATCATGGCCAAGTGGTCGATCCACCACGGCCAGGAAAACTTCCTCTACACCCACTGGGACGAGATCTGCGACATCTGCGCGGCCTATGATGTCTCGTTTTCCATCGGCGATGGCCTCCGTCCCGGCTCGATCGCCGACGCCAACGACTACGCCCAACTCGCCGAACTGGAGGTTCAGGGCGAGCTGACCCAGCGCGCTTGGGAAAAGGGCTGCCAGGTGATGAACGAAGGCCCCGGCCACGTGCCGCTGCACCTCATCCAGGAAAACATGCAGAAGCAGATCGAGTGGTGCCACGAGGCGCCGTTCTACACGCTCGGCCCGCTCACCACCGACATCGCGCCGGGCTACGACCACATCACCTCGGCCATCGGCGCGGCAAACATCGGCTGGTATGGCTGCGCGATGCTCTGCTACGTGACCCCGAAGGAGCACCTCGGCCTGCCGAACCGCGACGACGTCCGCGAGGGCGTGGTGACCTACAAGCTCGCCGCCCACGCCGCCGACCTTGCCAAGGGTCACCCGGCCGCACAGGTCCGCGACAACGCGATCTCCAAAGCCCGCTTCGAGTTCCGCTGGCGCGACCAGTTCGCGCTCGGCCTCGACCCCGCCAAGGCGATCGCCTTCCACGACGAAACGCTGCCGGCCGAAGGTGCCAAGACCGCGCACTTCTGCTCGATGTGCGGCCCGACCTTCTGCTCGATGAAGATCACCGGCGATGTCCGGAAGTATGCCCAGGAGCACGGATACCTCGATTGATTGCCTTCATTTGACGGTGAGTATGTCTTCTTCTGATGAAAAGCGGGGGCGCTTTGGTGTCAGCCTGCGTCCATGAAATGCAGCGCCGCACCCGTGGTGGTGAATCTCCTCCCCAGGATACTACGCCGAGATCCCTTTGGTGGAGCGGATCCGACCGGCGCAAAAAGGTCCGCCATCTCGGCAGGCCGGTGGTTTACCTGGCTGGAAGACGTGCCTTGGCCGCTCTCGAAATGCTGGCGCAGCTCACCACGCCCGAAAACCGGAACGAGGAATCCCGGATCATCGGGATCAGGAGGTGACGACCCTCATGGCTCGCTGGTCGTAACGGTCATCGATCGCTTCTCGAACAGGTCCTTTTCCCGCACGATCCAGCCGACGAGATTCTCGTCCCCGACCTTGGCGGAAATCATCGCTCGGCCCCCGCCGTTCTTCGTCACGGTAACCTCCGGCTTGCCGGGGAAGTCGAGCATCACCTTCGTGAACACGGGAACGGTGACGACATATTCCGGATCCGCCGGGGAGTAGGGGTAAAAACCCATCGCGTTGAACACATACCAGGCCGACATCTCGCCGGCATCGTCCATGCCCGCCAGGGTGTTGCCACCGTCCATGCCATAGAAGCGGTCCATGGCCTCGTCGATCACCCGCTGCGCCTTCTCCGGCTTGCCCACGAAGTGATAAAGATAGGGAAAACCGTGGGCGGGCTGGTTGCCATGGCAGTATTGGCCGATGAAGCTGTTGATGTTCATCGCGATGTGTTCGGGGTTCCACGGCAACGAGAACAGGCGATCAAGTTGAGATTCAAGCGCCTCCGGTGAACCGAACAGAGCAATGAGACCCTGCGTATCATGTGGCGCAAAAAAAGATGAGTTCCAGGCATTGGCCTCCCGATACATATATTCGTAGTAGGGAAACGTGGGATCGAAGGGTTCGACCCAGTCGCCGTTCGACCATCTTCCTCTCATCAGCTTGGTCGTCGGATCGAACAGGTGCCGATAGTTTTTCGACCGCTTTTCCAGAAGCCCGGCGTTCGTTTCATCGCCGACCTCATTGGCAAGCAGCGAAAGCGCATAGTCATCGTAGGCATACTCCAGCGTCTTGGTGACTCCGGCGTTGGCCTTCGTTTCCACGCCCGGATTCATCTTCTGCGGAGTGAAAATGTACCCGTTCTCCATGTATTCCCTGAGGTGGGGTCGGGCATGGCTTTCCTCCATGGCATTGGCGAGAAGGAGCTTGTAGGCCGCCTCCCGATCGAAATTCCGGATACCGCGAAGGTAGGAGCCCGCCACGAAGGCCGCGGCATGATCGCCATGAAAATAGTTCTCCATGTGGCCCCACCGCTCGCCGCGCTCGACCATGGACTGGATGATGTCGCCCGTGACTTCCGGCGACAGCAGCCCCAGCAGCACCAGCTTGTTGCGGTAGGTGTCCCAGAGAGCTGGCGTGGCGTAGTAGCCGGTCTTTTTCCGGCGCCGCTCACCATTGACCTGATATTCTCCGTTGGCATCGCTGCGCAGAGCGGGCCACAGAACGGAGCGATACAAACTGGAATAGAACAGCCTCCGTTGCCGGTCGCTGCCATCCTCGACCTGAATCCTCGACAGCAGCGTCTCCCAGGTTGCCGCCGCTGCGGAGCGTAGTTCGTCGAAGGACTTGCCCTTGGTCTCGGCCTCGAGATTCGCGGCGGCGTTCGCTTCGCTCACAAACGACAGCCCGACCCTGAGTTCGAGCGGCCCGGGCTCGTCCTCGAAGCTCACCAGCACCAACTCCCGGTCGTGGGCCTTCAAGCGTTCGACCTGGCGGATCGTGTGGCTGGTGGTGGCGGAGAAGCGGACCGTCTCCCTTGCTTCCTGGAACCCTGAAAACGAGTGATCGCCCTGCTGCGTGAAATCCCAGGACCGCACTTGCTCGTTCGACACACCGAGGTCGAGCAGTAGCTTTTTTTCCGCTCCCTCCGGGAATGCGTATCGATGGAGACCGCAACGGGGCGTGACGGTCAGCTCCACGCCGATTCCATACCTTTCCAGGAGAACCCGATAGTCCCCGGGACTCGCGTGCTCGTTTTCGTGTGAGAAGCCCGAGGCGAAATCGTCGGGATCGACCTCGCCCGTTACCGGCAGCAGCGGGATGTGGCAAAGGTCCCAGTGCCCTTTGTTGGTATGGGTGAAGGCGCGAATGGTGCGGTCCTCATACTCGTAGCCCGCGCCACTGCCGAACTGAGTGATCGGGCTGAGTTGCACCATCGCGTTCGGGAGCGCGGCCCCCGGGTAGGTCAGGCCCGCCCAGACACGAAACCCGGGTTTGAAGCCGATGTCCTCGACCTTGGTAACCGGTGCCGTTCCGAGAAACGGGTTCACCTGATCGACCAAGCGGGGCTCGGCAGGACTCAGCGTGGCAAGGAAGGGCAGAAAAAGGAGGAGCTTCGTGATCATCCGCAGGTTCGGCAGCGGCTACGCCCCACCGGCCGGCAAGCTTTCGCGGCGACAACAAAAGAGGGCACTTGCAGGTGGACCTGAGGGACGGAAGGTGCTTCAAACTCCCCCTCCCATGACGCCGAAGAAGGAACTCGTCGCCCGGATCCTGGAGGAACTCCGCCGCCAGCTCGCGAAGATGGAACACGCCGCCCGCGAGGCTCACGCGGCTGCCAGCGACCCCGGATCCAAGGCGGAATCGAAGTACGATACCCGCAGTTTGGAGGCCTCCTACCTGGCGGCAGGCCAAGCGCAGCAAGTCGCGGACCTGGCTGCGGCGGTCACCCTTCTCGCCTCCTTCGAGGCGCGGGATTTCGATCTCGACGACGAAATCGATGCCGGGGCGCTGGTGGCGGTTTCCGGAGACGAGGAAGGCGCGTGGTACCTTCTGGCCCCGGCCGCGGGTGGGCTGGCCATCCCCGATGACGGCTTGGAGATCACCGTTCTCACGCCCGCCAGCCGGCTCTACCAGAACCTGATCGGCAAGACCCTCGGCGATGAGGTGGAGGAAGGCTTCGTCACCGAACTCCGGTGACCGCGAATCCGACCGAAACGAGCCGGCCTCAGACGTTTGGAGTGCGGCCTTCAGGCCGTGTCTCCGGCGCCGCAACGGCCTGAAGGCCGCACCACGAACCCCTGAACGTCCGCATTTACGAAAAAGGCGGGGCATGCGCCCCGCCTTTGAGAGTTCCAGCGTTCGAGAGGACGGCTTTACTTGCCGGCCTTGAACTTGCAGGTGCCGTAGATGGCGTCGTCGCCCAGTTCCTCCTCGATGCGGAGGAGTTGGTTGTACTTCGCGATCCGGTCCGAGCGGCTCATCGAACCGGTCTTGATCTGGCCGCAATTGGTGGCGACGGCGAGGTCCGCGATGGTGGCGTCCTCGGTCTCGCCCGAGCGGTGGCTCATCACGGCGGTGTAGGCGTTTTCCTTGGCGAGCTCGACGGCGTCGAAGGTCTCGGTGAGGGAGCCGATCTGGTTGACCTTGACGAGGATCGCGTTGGCCACGCCGAGATCGATGCCCTTCTGCAGGAAGTCGACGTTGGTGACGAAAAGGTCGTCGCCCACGAGCTGAACCTTGTCGCCGATCTTGTCGGTGAGGGCCTTCCAGCCGTCCCAGTCGTCTTCGGCGCAGCCGTCCTCGATCGAGTCGATCGGATACTTCGCACAAAGCTCGGCGAGATAGGCGGCCTGCTCGTCGGAACCGCGCTTGGCACCGGTGTCGCCCTCGAACTTGGCATAGTTGTAAACGCCGTCGGCGAAGAACTCGGACGAAGCGCAGTCGAGCGCGAACTTGATGTCGTCGCCCACCTTGTAGCCGGCCTTTTCGACGGCCATCGAGATGGTGTCGAGCGCGTCCTCGGTGCCCTTGAAGGTCGGCGCGAAGCCGCCTTCGTCACCGACGGCGGTGCTGAGGCCGCGGTCGTGCAGGACCTTCTTGAGGCTGTGAAACACTTCGGCACCCATGCGGATGGCTTCCGAGAAGGTCGGAGCTCCGACCGGACGGATCATGAACTCCTGGAAGGCGATCGGGGCGTCGGAGTGGGAGCCGCCGTTGATGATGTTCATCATCGGCACCGGAAGCACCTTGGCGTTCGGGCCGCCGAGATACTTGTAGAGCGGGAGGCCGACCTGGGCGGCAGCAGCCTTGGCGACCGCCATGGAAACGCCGAGGATGGCGTTGGCACCGATCTCGCCCTTGGTCTTGGTGCCGTCGATGGCGATCATGGCCGCATCGATCGAGGCCTGGTCGGTGGCATACATGCCGCAGAGGGCCGGGGCGAGCTTGCCGTTGACGTTTTCGACGGCCTTGAGGACGCCCTTGCCGAGGAATTTCGACTTGTCGCCATCGCGCAGTTCGTGGGCTTCGTGGGCACCGGTCGAGGCACCGCTGGGAACGGCGGCGCGGCCGATGGCGCCGCCTTCGAGATGAACGTCGACTTCGACGGTGGGATTGCCCCGCGAATCGATGATCTGGCGGGCGCGAATTTCTACGATGGTGGTGTCGTACATGTTGGGATGCGGTTTCAGGACGCGTAGGGTGCGATCGATTCGACGGTCCAGACCTTCATCTGGTCGGTGTCGTGATCGCGGATTTCGACACGGTCGCCGACCTTCTGGTGCAGAAGAGCGGCGCCCGCCTCGGAAAGGTAGGAGACGATGTGCTTTTCGGGATCGGAGTCCCACGCACCGAGCACGGTAAACTTCGCGTCTTCTCCGGACTCGCTCTTGAGCGTGACCACGGTTCCGACGTTGACCGAGCTGCAGTCCGGATTCTTGAAATCCGTCCCCTGCGCGCGATCGAGCTCCTTCTGCAGCTCGGTCTTGCGGCGCATGAGCACCTTTTGCATGTCCTTGGCGGACTTGTATTCGAAGTTCTCGCGCAGGTCGCCGTAGGAGCGGGCGATGGCGATGTCCTTGGTGTTCTGCGGGATGCGGTTGCGGATCAGATCGTCCATTTCCGCCTGCTTCCGCTCCAGGCTGGCCCAGGAAACCACCAGCGGCTCCTCGCGGCGGCTCTGGTTGCCGCTGACCAGCTCGCCGGTCTCCGGCTTGGCTTTGATCACGCGCGCCATCAGGGACTTGCGGTCGAGGTCGGCGAAAACCGGGCACTCCAACAGGCGGCGGGCGAAGTTACGCGCCTCGGTCACCCCCATTTCGGCGACGATGTCGGACAGCAGCTCCTTATCGTCGCTGAGCAGGCTTTGCAGCCGCGTGGTGGTGCGGGGCCCGTCGGACAGATGGTCGGTTTCCAGCAGGTTCAGGATGGCGGCACCGATCTCCGGGCTGAACACCCCGCTGGCGGTGCCGCGGCGTTCGCGCACCACCCAGATCAGCGGATCCGGTCCCAGCGAGCGGCGGGCCAGCGCGCCCTTGAGGTGCTCGACGAGTTCGCCGGTCTTGCCGCGATCGTCGATGATGCGGGCGATTTCGGCGACGCCGCGGGTGCCGACATCGTCGAAAATGCCGAGCATCACCTCCACCCAGCGATCGCCGAAAGCTTCGGGAAAGACTTCGTAGATGGCACGTTGGCGGGCGGTGGAAAGCGCACCCAGCTCCTCGCCGAGGCGGGTTTCCTCCGCCAGCAGCAGGTTGGCCAGGCGAACCGATTCATCGTTGAGGGTGATCGACTTCAGACCCGAGACCACTTCGTCGCGCAGCGAAAGCAACTCGAGCGCCTGCCCGAGTTGGAGCCGGGTGGCTTTTTTGGCGGAATCGTCGATCGATTCGATGAGCGACTGCAGCGCGGCGGACTCGGTCCTGAACAGCGAAAGGTCGGCCACGATGGCTTCAAGCGCCTTGGACATCGACTTCAGGTCGCGGGCCTCCTCGAAGTCGCCCACCAGGGCGTCGGCGGGCGAAACGTCGGCATCCCGCAGCGTCAGCTGTTCGGTCCGCCGGCCTGGCACGATGACGCGCTTGCTTTCACGCAGGGCGCGCTTGGCGGCGTCCCACCACTTCTTGAAGGCGGCTTCCTCCACCACCGTGCCACTGAGTTCGCGCTCGAGGGCGTCGACCGTCATGGCGCCGTCGTGGCTTTCCAGCAGGAACACGACCAGAGCCACCGGATCATTCTGCGCCAGCTCGCGGAGGTGCTCGATGCTCTCCACCTTCTTGGCGCGGAAGTCGTCCTCGGGCAGCGGCTGGGTTTTCTGGATCGCGAACTGCAGGTCCATCTGCTGGCCCCGCTGGTGTTCGAAATCGATCGTCAGTTTTTTTGCCGGAAGGTCCCATTCGATCACCTTTCCGGCACCCCAGGCCCCGTGGAGGAGAAACTTTCCGGGAGCCACCTGATCGAGTCGCTCGGCGATGGCAGGCTTGAGTCTTCCGGCTTCGACGAGTTTTTCCAGATCGGGATGCATCGCGGGAGAACCTGAGAAGGCGGCCCGCAAAACGCAAGGCCCATCCCATCGAAAGCCTCTCCGCCGTGTCAGCGGGCACTATTCTCCCGCCGGCGGCGAGATGACCCGCGGCCGTGGATGACGCAGGCGGGCGTCCCGTTCCTCCGTCCGACGCAGAACCCGGACCAATCTCTCGACGGACTCCTTCCAACTTTCCGGCACCGCGGCCCCCTCGCCCAGAACCCGGCCGTTGTAGATCACTTTCGAGTCCGCATCGCGGATCACGACCAGATAGCCGTCGTCGTCCTTGGTCACCTCCGCGGTACTGCCGTCGTTGTTCGACTTCACCGCCAGGCTCGGCTGGGGAAACACCATCCTCCAGGGCATGCCGGACTCGCCCGGGGCGGTCCTGCCGATTTCCGGGGGGGAAACCGGGGAGTCTCCGCCCGTCTCAGGCTTCGGCTGGAGCACCAGGGCCACCGTTTCCTGCTGTCCGGAGCGGACCACGGCCAGGTTGACCGTTTCGCCCGGCTCCCGCAACCGCAGCAGCGTTGCAAGCTGCGCCTCGTTCACCAGCAGCTGGTCATCGAGCTTCCAGACGATGTCATACGGCCGCACGCCGGCCTTGGCGGCAGGACCGCCATCGAACACCTGCCGCACCAGGAACCCCACACCTTCCGGAACATCCGGAGCATGGGCGCGGACTTCCGGCACCAGCGGCGCCACGGAGAAACCGATCCAAGCGGCTTCCTTCGCCGCCTCGGTGGAGACCGCCGGCGTTTCCCGCGCCGGCGTTTCCTGCGCCTGACAGGCCGCCACGGCCGCGAACAGCGCCACGAAATATCCTGCGAGCTTCATTCCTAGAAGGTGCTTACCGGCATCATCACCCACTCTTCCCGCGGGTGCAGGACGCGGACGGTTTCGCCGGATTCCTCGTCGTGGAACCGCTCTTCGTTCACGACCTTCACATGCCAGCCTTGGAACAAGGAACCATCCTCGTCGGTCAGCAGTTCACCATCCCGCTCGGCGGAAACGACGTCCTCGCTGGACGAAACCAGCTGCACCGCCGGCTCGATGCGCGGTGCCGCCACCACGCGGGGCGCCGGCGGCCGGGGAAGCGCCAGCCAGCCCACCGCCACCGCACCCATGATCGTTGCGGCGATCCCGGAAATTTTCCCCCATGGCCGCCCCGGTGCCTCGGCCTCCAGCCCGGCCAGGCCATCGATCAGGGCGTTCATTTCCCGCGCCCCGCGGTCGGTGAATCCCCGCGGCACCAACGATTCCCGGAGCATTTGCTCGATGCGATCGCCCTCAGCCATGGTTCACCTCCTTGGTTCGTTGCTGCATCCGCTGCGCCAGCTGTTCCAGCGCATATCGATAGCGGGAAGCCGCCGTGTTCGGCGAAATCGCCAACGCCTCGGAAATCTCGGCAAAGGTCAGCCCGCCCCAGATCTTCATCGTCACCACCTCGCGCAGCTTGTCGCTCAGCTTCGCCACCTCGTCGCGCAGCAGCATCGCCTCCTCGTCATCCTCCAGCGCGGGATCGAGCCAGACATCGTCGAAATCATTCAGGTAGAGCACCGACTCCTCGCGCTTCCGCCGCCGGGTCTCGGTGCGATGCCGGTTCAGCCCGGCGAAGCGGATGGTGGAAAATGCCAGCGGCAAGTCCGGCGGACCGCCGTTCGATTTTTCCTCCTGCACCGTCCACAATCGCATCACGGCCTCCTGCACCAAGTCCTCGGCGTCCGCCTGACAAGGAGCCCAGGTCCGCGCGAAGGCCAACAGCCGGTGGCCGTTGGCGGCCATCCACTGTTTCCACTCACGGGCTCGGTTCCTCCTCATTCACGTTGAAAATGCCGCGCGGGCCCCGGTTTGTCTGCAAAATCTTTCGCATCCCGCCGGCGCTACGGGACGACGAAAAAGCGCCGCCGGAATTCCTCCGGCGGCGCTGGCGATTCAGCAACCTGGAAAGGAGCCGTCACTCATTGAGCACCACGCGGAAAAAGACCCGCGTCTGCCCGTTGAATTCCGTAAAGCCGGTCAGGTCGACGTTGACCGAAGTCGATCCCCCCGAGGCGGTCACGTTCGTTTGCACGGGGACCCAGGTCTGCAGATCGGTCGAAGCTTCAATCGTGTAGGATTCTCCCGAGACCGAGGCGAAGTTGAAACTCACGTCGGTGACCGGATTTCCCGTCAGCTCGAACGAGGAGATCCGGAAGTCCGGCGACGGATTCACGACCCCGCCCTGGGTCACCAGAGAGATCCCGCTGGTGGTGGTCACCGTGGCCGCTCCATTTTTGGTAAGCAACGGGAAGTTGAAGGTGCGGTCGGCGTCACCGCCCCCGATCACCTCCCACCACGAACCTCCATTACCTTCATACACTAGCGTCTGCAGCTCATACTGTCCCACCTCCAGGGGAACGCTGACAATCGTGCGGCTGTCTCCCGTCCCGGTTTCCACCGAGATACCGTTGTTCGCCGTGCTTCCCGGTGCCGGGGCAATGGTGGCGATCGCTGGATAATTGGTGGTCAGGATGGAACTGATGTCCGGATCGGACGTGCCATTGTGCCCGTAGATGTAGAGGTAACCTCCGTCATCCCCTTGGAATCCCAGATTGTAGATGCCCGCCTGGGTGATCTCGAGGATCCCCGTCGCGCGCATGGCGTAGTTATCATCCGCTGAGGCGGTGTTGAGCGGCCACGGATTCGTTGGAGTGAAGGATCCGTCCGGCCCGTCCTCGGGATCGCGGAAATCCAGGTAATCCCACGTGGAAACGGCATTGGCAGGCACGGGCTCCATCGCCAGCGTCGCATCGATCCGCGCCTCGGCACCGGCGATGGTAAAGTCGAAGGTGCCGGCATTCGGCAAGGAACTCTCGACCGTCCAACCTGGTTCGGCGATGCCCGGAATGATCACCGTCCCCGGGGCTTGGTAGCCCACCAGTTGGAAGCCATCAGGAGGCGTTGTGTCGTCCAGCCAGATGCCCGCGGCGGCGGCAACCTCATAGTAGAACCAACCGCCACCCTCCTGGTGAACGAATTCCAGGTCATATGAACCCACCTCCAGGGACACGACTCCCCGACCTGTGAAGGCCCCCACCCCATCGTTGTAAAACTCATTGAGGTTGGACATTTGGAAGTAGCCTGCGCCCGAGGCCATGTGGAACTCCGGATCCGCAAGGCCATCGACGCCCTTCAAGCGCAGGAGGAATCCGTCGTCGCCCGCATAGGCGAACGTGTAGTCGCCGGCACTGGTGATATTGATGCGCCCCTTGGCGACTGTCACCACGTTGTCCTCGGCCACGGTCGTGTTCGCGGGGAAAGGAAGGTCGCCACCGACCAGCCCAAGGGGGCCTCCGCCTTCCGGATCCCGGTGATTGAGATACGGCTCCTGGGAATCGACCGTCAGGCCGTCCACATCCGCCGGCGTGCGCGCGGTGGAGGAGAGGAAGGTCATCGCCGCACCGAAATTGCCCACCAAGGTGCCATCGTTGCTGGCCTGGAGATAGGTACGGACTCCGAAATTCCCATCGGTGCCCGAGGGTCCGGGGATGTCGGTGATGAAGCGCTCGCGGAACTCCGGAACTCCCGGGTCATCGGGGCTGCCCACGAGTTGCCAGGTATTGGTCAGCATGTCGCGGGAATAGGTGCCTTCGGTCCACGCAAGCTCGTAGAACCCACCGGATCCGCCGTCCCAGCCGAGATAAAGGATATCATACGTGCCCGCGGCATCGAACTCATAGGTTCCGCGGGTGTTCGAGTCCCCCGTGCCCCCGTCGCGGAACAGGGTTTGCGGGTCCACGGGATCGATCGCGCCATCTCCACCCTTGGCGATGAAGCGTCCGCCTCCCGTCCCGGAAATGCGCATCGCGAAGCCGTCGTCGCTGTGCACCGAGAAGGTGTAGACGCCGGGTGCCGGCACTGAGACCTGGGTCTGGCCGACCACCACGAAATCATCGTCCGTTCCCGGCGTGTCCGTCAGGATTGGCAGGTCGTTGTTGAAGTTCCCCGTCGCGGTCACTCCGTTGGTGTCGGCATCGATGTGATTGAAGACCGGCGCCGTGCCACTGACCGGCGGGTTGTCGGTCGGCGTCGTCCCGACCACCACTTTGATCGCGTCCGCGATGTTCTGGGTGCCGGCGATCGTCCATTCGCGGATCCCCCACGTGCCGAGCGTGCCGGGCTCTCCCGTCAGGTCGAAAGGCAGGCGGTGACTGAGGATGTTACCCTGGAATTGGGCCGGCGGACCTCCCCCGATCCTGGGCACATCCAGATAATACAGATAGTCCTCCGAGGCCTGCATCGCGGCATCCAAGGTCACCACCACCGTGCCGTTGTCTTCGGTCACGATGATCTCCGACGGATCGGGGAGAATGGGATCACCCGCCAGTGGATAGAGTTCCAGCAGGAATTCCCCCGCGGGATCGACGGAAAATCCCGCCGTGCTTTGAATGCGGAACTCGAACTGCGTCGGCGAAACCGCCTTGGCCGATTCCAGCAGAGGGTCCTCCGCATACTTGGCCAGCAAGGCATTGGTGATCGTCGCCACATTCGCGGACTCGTCGGTGTCATACATCTGGATTTCACCAATCTGCCCGCTCAGCCCGGCGTGGCCGAGTTCGGTCGGAATCCGACCGAAGGACACATCCGCCGCATTGCGTGCCGCCGTGCCCGCGCTCAGGTCCTCGGCGACATTCACCCCGTTGACGAAAAGGCGTTGCTCGCCCGCGTTGTTCCAAGTGAAGACCACCACCTGAAGCTGGTCCAGGGCATAGTCGCCGCTGAAGATGGTGTGATCGGGCGCACCGGTGCCGGCGTTGACCCGGGTCCCATTCCAACCCAGCGCCCAGTCGGCCACCGATCCCCCCTGCTCCATCGTCACGATGCCGGAGGAGTTCCAGAAATTATCGCCGGTGGCTCCGGCGGTCGCCGGGATCCAGGCAGCCACGATCGTCATCGCGGTCGCACCCCCGAGTGGATTGTTGACTCCGGTCACCGTGAAGTAGTCGGCTGCGGCGAAATCCACCGACTTGTGGCCATTGAAATTGTCGGTCGCCTCCAAAGGCAAACCCGCCACCAAGGGCGCTGGGATGTCTCCGATCTCGGAAACCCAGGTCTCGCCCTCGGTGTAGCTGTCACCGAGCCATTGGCCGACCATGCCAGCCGTGGCGAGGTGTGAAAGGGCCAGCAGCGACCCCGCAAGAATTGTATACGTTCGCACCGGATCGCAACCGATCCGCGGTCTTGGGTTTTTCATGTTTTGTTGGGTTTTTGTTTAAATCGACTCGCTTCCGGGGTTCTGGGTTCCGCACGAAAACAAGCCAATTCAAGTCAAACAATGGACCAAGGCGCCCCACTCCCGTCAAGCTGCAATCTCTCGCGCGGGGACCCTCGACCCGTCTTCGCTTCCGCCCGTCAGGTATACAGTCGATGCTGCCTTTATAGGAATCGATTCTTTTGTTGACTCGGCGGAATTTGCTACCGTTCCCGCATTTTTCATGGTCGCGCCCCTCATCCTCATCGCCCGGGCTCTCGCTCCGGTGGCCGCGCTCTGGTCCCGCCGTCGGCAGGCCCGCATTCTCCACCGCGGGATCCCCTTGCCTGCTGAGGCTTTGGCTTTCGCGCGCATCCTCGGCATCGAGCGTCCGGAGGACATCCGGGTGGAGGTGGCCGATGAGGTCCCGCTGCCCATCCCGCGCTCGATGGCCCGCGCCGCCCGCGCGGCCGGCTTTCCCGTGATGGCTGCCGGCGGCATGTGCCTCGGTCGAGGGATCTGCGCCCTGTCGCTCGATCCCCGACTGCTCCGTCACGAGCTGGTCCACACCCTCCAGTATCAGCGGCTCGGCGGCCACCGGGCCTTCATGCGCCGATACCTCGAGGAGTGCCTCGTGTTCGGCTATGCCGCCGCGCCGATGGAAATCGAAGCCCGCGAACGCTCGGCGGATCCGGTTTAAAGCGGGATCGCCGTTGGCATGGACCGCCAACCGGGTCCATCGTGGCTCATGAACGCCATGACCCAAGCCGCCTTCCACCGCCTCTCCGATCCCGTTCCTGACTCGTGCCATGGCGGCCTCGACGAGCGGGTCGGCTGGCTGCGGGCGATCGCCGACCGCCTCGAGTCCGAGGCCGGACCGCTGGCCATGCTGATGGCCAAGGAGATGGGCAAACCCGTCACCCAAGGCCGCTCGGAGGCCGAAAAATGCGCCTGGGTCTGCCGCTACTACGCCGACCACGCCGTGGATTTCCTGGCCGATGAAACGATCGACACCGACCGCGCCGAGTCGCTCGTCACCCGCGCCCCGCTCGGCCTCGTGCTCGCCGTGATGCCGTGGAACTTCCCCTTGTGGCAGACCTTCCGTTTCGCTGCGCCCGCGCTGGCGGCGGGAAATCGCATCCTGCTCAAGCACGCCTCCAACGTCCCCGGCTGCGCCGCGGCCATCGACCGGCTGATTGCCGACGCCACCGGCAGCGACCGGCTGCTGGCCCACGTCGAGGTCCCCGGATCGCAGGTGAAAGACCTCATTGCCGACGACCGCGTGGCCGCCGTGACCTTCACCGGCTCGACCCGCGCCGGTCGCAAGCTCGCCTCGGCCTGCGGCGAGCATTTGAAAAAGTGCGTCCTCGAACTCGGCGGCAGCGATCCCTACCTCGTGCTCGAGGATGCCGACCTCGACCATGCCGCCGCCACTTGCGCCGCGGCTCGCATGATCAACAACGGCCAAAGCTGCATCGCCGCCAAGCGTCTGCTGGTCGCCGCGCCGGTGCATGACGAATTCGTCGACCGCCTGCGAGCCGAGCTCGCCGCCTATGAGATGGCCGACCCCCTCGATCCCGGCACCAAGCTTGGTCCGCTGGCGCGCGAGGATTTGCGCGATGCTTTGCATGACCAGGTCCAGCGCTCCTTGGGCGACAACACCGCCAAGCTCATCATGGGCGGAGAGATCCCCGACCGTGAGGGCGCCTGGTATCCCGCCACCCTGGTCGCCGGCGTGCGCCGCGGCACGCCGCTGTTCGAGGAGGAAACCTTCGGCCCGGTCGCCGCCGTGGTGCGGGTCAACGGCGCCACCGACGGCGTCGAACTCGCCAACGCCACGTCCTTCGGCCTCGGCGCGGCCGTGTTTTCCGAAGACCTCGACCTCGCCCGCCGCACCGCCCGGCAGCTCAAGGCGGGAACCGTGGCCATCAACACCCAGGTGGTGTCCGATCCCCGGCTGCCCTTCGGCGGCACCAAGGACAGCGGATGGGGCCGCGAGCTGGGGCGCGCCGGGATCCACGAATTCGTCAATCTGAAGACCCTTCTGCGCGAAACTTCGTAAATTCTCAGGCGGCTCGGAAAAGACGTTGCGGATTCGATGATGCAGTCGCATTGTATTTACGACGTTTATTGCATGTAGTTGCCACCGTTCCGGCTTTTCGCTTTTCCTGAAGGGGACCCCGGTCCCTTGTTGAAAACCCGAGATCGAGGCTGAAGCGGACACCGGGCGGTGGCACATCTCTAGATGTTGGTTGTGCTAATGCGTTCCCGCGGAAGGCGAAATCCTTCGGCGGGACGCTTGCGTACGGGCGGCGCTGTCCGTATGAGCGCCGCGCCATGGATAACTTTCGCGTGCTCGTTTCAGACCCGATTTCAGAAAAGGGAGTGGAGGCCCTCGCCGCCGCCCCGGGGATCGATGTCGATGTCAACACCGGCCTCCCGCCGGAAGAACTTCTCAAGATCATCGGCGACTACGACGCCCTCGTCGTCCGTTCCCAGACCAAGGTGACCGCCGAGGTCCTCGCCGCGGCGAAAAAACTCAAGGCCGTCGGCCGCGCCGGCGTTGGGGTCGACAACATCGACCGCCAGGCCGCCACCGACCATGGGGTGATCGTGATGAACACGCCCACCGGCAACACCATCTCGACCGCCGAGCACGCCTTCACGCTGATGCTCTCCTGCGCCCGCAACATCGCCCCGGCCCACGCCGGCGTGCTGGCCGGCGACTTCAAGGCCGCCCGCAAGGCCTTTCAGGGCATCGAACTCAACGGCAAGCGCCTCGCCGTCATCGGCATGGGTCGTATCGGCACCGAGTTCGCCAAGCGCGCCCAGGCCTTCAACATGGAAGTCGTCGCCTTCGACCCCTTCCTCACCGAAAGCCGCGCCCGCGAGCTCAAGGTCACCCTTGCCGAGTCGCCCGATGCCGCGCTGAAGGGCGCCGACGTGGTTACGCTCCACGTCCCGCTTACCGACGACACCAAGCACATCATGAACGCCGACCGCCTGGCGCTCATGAACCCCGGCGCGATCGTCGTCAACTGCGCCCGCGGCGGGCTCATCGATGAAGCCGCGCTCAAGGCCGCCATCGACTCCGGCCACATCGCCGGCTGCGCGCTCGATGTTTTCGAAAACGAACCGCCCGCCGCCGACCACCCGCTCTTCAGCCTCGGCAAGCACGTCGCTTTCACCCCGCACCTCGGCGCCTCGACTAACGAGGCCCAGGAAAACGTCGGCATCGAGGTCGCCATCCAGATCCGCGACTTCCTGAGCACCGGCGAGATCCGCAACGCGATCAACATGCCCTCGCTCGACGCGGCCGCGCTTAAGGCTCTCGGCAGCTATCTCGACCTCGCCGGCGCCCTCGGCAAGGTGCTCGCCAAGCTCGGCCCGGAAAACCCCGACTCGCTCCGGGTTTCCTACCACGGCGATCTCGCCAGCAAGGACACCGGGCTCGTTTCCCGCACCGCCCTCTACCGCCTGCTCGAGCGCTCGCGCCCGGACGGCCAGGTCAATCTGGTGAACGCCCCGGCCGTCGCCAAGTCGATGGGGCTCGACCTCGTCGAGTCGACCATCAACGCCCAGACCGAGTTCAGCGACCTGCTCGTCGCCGAGCTGCGCAAGGGTGACGAGAAGTTCCGCGTCGCCGGCACCATCATCGGCCGCAGCCCGCGGATCGTGGAAATCAACCGCCTGTTCGTGGACGTCCCGATCGAGGGCCACCTCCTGATCGTCCGCAACGATGACCGCCCGGGCATCGTCGGCGCCGTCGGCACCCTGCTCGGCGAGTTCGGCCAGAACATCGCCAACTTTTCCCTCGCCCGCGACAAGGCCGCCAAGAACGCCATCTCGGTCATCGAGCTGGACGCCCCCTGCGAGGCCGACCAGATGGAAAAGATCCGTCAAATCCCCGGCGTCACCTCGGCCAGCGGCATCTCGCTGTAAGCCGCGCGGCACGCGAAATCATCTCTCCCAAGGCCGGGCGTCTCAGGACGTCCGGCCTTTTTTGTGTTCCACCCGCTCCTGATTTCAGCGAAACCATGGAGTGAATTTCTTTTCGGAAACCCCATGCAAGCCACCACCCGCTGGTCAATTACCCTCGGCCTCTCGGTGTTTCTCCTCACCGGTGCCCTCATCTGGCTCCTGAAATCCAGCACGACACCCGAAGCCGACGAGTCCACGCTGCCCGACGCCGCTTCTGCGAAAGCCTCCGATCGATCCCGACCGCGCGCCGAGGAAGAGGGCCACCGCTTTCCAAGTCGATTCGAGCGAACTTTCCGAACCGTCGATCAAAGCATGGTCGAAGCAGCCATGGAAGACCCGCTCGAAGGACGCGACACCGCCGCTTTCGCGAAGCTGATCCAGGACTGGGTCGATCAGGACACCGAGGCTGCCATGGACTGGGCCCGTCGTTTGACCGATCCCGACCAAAAAACCCTCGCCTACGTCTACATCACCAGCTCTCTGCACGAGCAACCCACTGTCGCCTATGATTTCTTCTGTGAAATGGAGAAGCTCAAGGGCGAATGGCACCTCTACGCGGACGGACTGCTGCGGGTGATCACCTCCGAGCTCCAGGCCTATGTCGACGGCCCGCCTGAGCGTCTCGTCGAACGCCTCGGACAGCTTCCCATCGGGGAAATTGGGAACTCCAATCTCCGCCCAGACTACCCGCAGGGCTATGACTTTGCCGGTCTTCTGCAGGCCATGGACAACTACCGGCGGCAACTCAGAGACCCGCAAAGTCCTTCCCCTCCCCCAATTACCGCCCTCAATCTTTCTCCTCCCTTCAAAACCTGGGCGGAGCGGGATCTGGAGCACGCCGTCGACTACGCCCTGAATACCCAGCAGTATTCGCCGGACCTATGCTGGGCAGGGCTCATCGACGAGGAGACCTTCCAACTCCCTGACCGCGACACCCAGAAGATCCGGGAAATCATCGCCGCCAAGCTCAACCAACTCGATGTCGAGACATTCGACCGCGCCCTCAACCAAAGCAACATCGCTTACCGCAGCAACTTGGAACCCGGGCTCGACCTGATGCGCCTGCTCGACTCCACCCACGCACAGCAAATGCGTAGCTACCTCAAGGAAGCGGGGCATCTCGAATGAATCCGGTGAAAGCAGCCGGCCCGCCCGCCTGAACCAATGCGGGATTGCCACCCCACCGGGCGATCGGGCAGGATCCGCGCAGCCGCGGCCTAACGGACCGCGGGCTGTCACCCGATGCCTCCTCCTCCCACCACTTGCGACACCCCCGCGGGCGTCGTTGCTGGAGCTTTGCCCGACTACCTCCTGCATCGGGCTGAGGAGTCGCCGGACGCCCTCGCCTACCGCTTTCTCGCCGATGGCGAAGCGGAGGAAATCCTGCTCACCTGGTCGCAGCTCCTCGCCGGGTCGCAAGGCGTCGCCGCCGGGCTGGCCGAGCGCGGGGCCGCGGGCGAGCCGGTGCTGATCACCGCCGCGCCGGGCCCGGGATTTCTGCATTCGCTCTTCGGCGCCTGGCTGGCGGGCGCGATCGCGGTGCCCGCCTACCCGCCGCGCGGCAGCCGCCACCGCGCCCGGCTCGAAGCGGTCCGCCACGACTGCGGGGCCACGCTTTGCCTCGGGGAACTCCCGAAACGCCGGCTCGACGGGCTCGATTTCCTCGATCCCGCTCCGCTCGCCGCCAGCGGGGCCACCTTTTCCCCGGACGTCGGGGAAAGCCTGCCCTGCCTGCTGCAATACACGTCCGGATCGACCTCGTCGCCGAAGGGCGTGGCGCTCCACCACTCGACGCTCGCCGCCCACCTCGATCGCACCCACGCCCACCTCGCGCCGCTCGGGCTGAGGTCGCTGCTCAGCTGGCTGCCGCCCTACCACGACATGGGCCTGGTGCTGAAAATCCTCCACTCCCTGCGCTCCGGCGTGCCGCTCACCTGGTTCTCGCCGGACCACTTCGTGCAGCGCCCGGCGCGCTGGCTGCGGGCGATCCAGCGCTTCGGCGCGGACATGTCCGGCGGGCCGAACTTCGCCTACGAGTGGTGCCTGCGCGCGGTCAGCGATGACGACCTGCGGCAGCTCGACCTGTCATCGTGGCGCTTCGCCCCGAGCGGCGCCGAGCGAGTCCGGCTCGACACGCTGCAGCGCTTCGCCAAGCGCTTCGAGCCCTGCGGTTTCGACCCCCGCGCCTTCTGCCCCGGCTACGGACTGGCCGAGGCCACGCTGGTCGTCACCACCCACCCGCCGCGCCACGACTATGCCTGGCGTACTTCGAAAAAAGATCCGTCGCAGGTGTCGTGCGGGACGCCGCTGGGCGACGCGAAGCTGCGGATCGTCGATCCCGAAACCCGCGCCGAGTTGGCCGAGGGCGAGACGGGGGAAATCGAAGTCTCTTCCGGTTCGGTGGCCGCCGGCTACTGGCAGCGACCGGAGGAAACGGCGGCGACTTTCGTCGATGGCTGGCTGCGCACCGGCGACCGCGGATTTCTCGAAGACGGCCACCTTTACGTCGTCGGCCGCATCAAGGACCTGATCATCCTCGATGGCGTCAACCTCGCGCCCGAAGACCTCGAAACCGCCGCGTCGTCCGTCGAGCCGCGCCTCGCCGCCGTCGCCGCCTTTGCCATCGAGACGCCGCAGGGCGAAACCGTCGCGCTCGCCGCCGAGGCCCGCGACCTCGATGCCGACCCCGCCGCCTTCTGCGTCCGCGTCCGCGCCGAGGTCTCGCAGCAAGCCGGCGTGCCGATCCGCCGCATGCTGCTCGTCCGCCCCGGTCTGCTGCCGCGCACGACCAGCGGGAAAATCCAGCGCCACGCCGTGCGGGCCGCGTTTTCCGAGGGCTCCCTGCCGCTGGTGTTCGACGACGGCTCTGCCGAAACGCCGGCGACCGCCGAGCCGAAGTCGTCGCTCGACACGCTGCTCGATGCCATCCATCGCGCCACCGGCCGCGAGGGCGCGCAGCCGTGGGATGACCTCGCCACCTTCGGCGTCAGCTCGATCGAGGCCACCCGCATCGCCGCCTACATCCAACAGGCGAGCGGCGTCGAGCTCGACCACGCCGACCTCTTCAACGCCGCCAACTTCGGCGAGCTGGCGGCCGAGATCGACCGCCGGCAACCCGGTGCCGCGATCAAGATCGCGCGCGGCTCCGGCCTCGCCAGCGGACTCGTCAGCCACTCGCAGGAGCGCATGGGTTTCCTGCACCGCCTCGCGCCGGACAGCGCCGCGTATCACGTCTTCGGCACGCTGGAGCTGAGCGGCCCGCTCGACCGCGAGGCTTTGGAAAAAGCCTACCTGCGCGTGTTAGCCGCCCATCCGATCCTGCGCACGCGCCACGCGGAGTCGGGCATGAGCGTTTCCGACACGCCGCCGTCGGGGCTCGAGATTCTCGAGGGGGAGCCCGAAAAAGCCCTCCGCGAGTTCGCCGCGAAACCCTTCGACCTGGCGAAAGACGCGCCCGTCCGCACCGCGCTCGTCGCCCGCGGGCCGGAGTCGCACGTGCTCGGGCTGTGCGCGCACCACATCGTCGCCGATGGCTGGTCGACGCGGATCATCGTCCGCCAGCTCGCCGCGAACTACGAGGCCTACCGTAGCGGCAGCGAAGCCCCGCCGCTCCCCGCGGGCCCGGATTTCATCGACTACGCCGCCTGGCAGCGTCAGCGCATCGACGCCGGCGCGGCCGACGCCCAGATCGACTACTGGAAACGCCAGCTCGACGGCCACTCCGGCAAGCTCGAGATCGCCACCGATTTCGCCCGCCCGCCGCGCGCCTCGTCGCGTGGCAGTGCGGTCTTGCTCGACCTCCCGGCCGAGCTGGATGCCGCCATCGATCGCCTCGCCCGCGAGCGTCGCGTGACGCCTTTCATGATCCGCTTCGCGGCCTGGATGCTCACCCTCCGCGCCCACGGTGGCGGGGACGACATCGTTTCGGCCGTGCCGGTCGCCAACCGCCACCACGCGATCGCCGGCGACCTCGTCGGCACCCTCGTCAACACCCTGCCGCTGCGGCTTACGCTCGGCGAGGGCGACCGTTTCCTCGACCTCATCGACCACGTCCGCACCGCCGCGCTCGGCATGCAGAAGAACCAGGAAGCTCCCTTCGAAAAGATCATCGAGGCGGTGAAACCCGAGCGCAGCCGCGACCGCGCACCGATCGCGCAGGTGATGTTCGACCACCAGGAACTGCCGCTCGCCGAGCGCTGGGCAGGCGGCCTCAGCGTCGCCCCGCAGCTCATTCACCGCGGCGCGGTGCAGTTCGACCTCGCGCTGGTCAGCTTCCGCCTGCCCGACCGCACCCAGCTCATCCTCGAATACCGCAGCGACCTGTTCCGCGAGGACACCGCCCGCGCGATGCTCGACCGTTTCGTCGCCCTCCTCCGCAGCGCCTGCGAGGCCCCGGAGACCGACGCCCGTGCGCTCGATGCTCTCTCGGAAAACGACCGCCGCCAGCTCGACGACATTGCCTGGGGCCCGCGCCATCCCGACTACCCGGCGAAAACCACGCCCGCGCTGGTCGCCGACAGCATCACCCGTTTCCCCGACACCAGCGCCTTCCGCACGCCGGAGAAATCGCTCTCGTTTGCCGACCTCGGCCATCGCTCCGACGCCCTCGCCGCCTCGCTGCGAAATCTCGGCATCGCCCCCGGCGACCGCGTCGCGCTGATGCTCGACCGCACGCCCGACCTCCCCTGCGCGCTGCTCGCCATCTGGAAATGCGGCGCCGCCTACCTCCCGCTCGACCCCAACAACCCGGCCGACCGCCTCGCCCTCATCCTCGACGACCAGGCACCGATCCGCGTCCTCGTCTCGCCGGGCTACAAGAACCGCCTGCCCGCCGGCCACGAGCCCATCGAGCTGACCGAAGTCCTCTTCCAGTCCATCCCCGGCGAAAACGCCACCGTTTCCCCGGCCGATCCCGCCTACATCCTCTACACCTCCGGCTCCACCGGGAAGCCGAAGGGCGTCGTCATCCCGCACGGCGCGCTGGCGAATTTCCTCCTCACCATGGCCGACGCACCCGGCATGACCGCCGGAGAAACGCTGCTCGCCGTGACCACCGTGTCCTTCGACATCTCCGGGCTGGAGCTTTTCCTGCCGCTCGTCGTCGGCGCTACGGTGGACCTCGTAGATAGCAAGACCGCCCGCGACGCCTCCGCACTGCGGAAACGTTTCGAAACCAGCGATCCCGACCTCATGCAGGCCACCCCGGCCACTTGGCGGATGCTCCTCGACGCCGGTTGGCAGGGCTCGAAAAAGCTCCGCCTGCTCTGCGGCGGCGAAGCCCTCGACCTGCCGCTCGCCCAAAAGCTCCGCCCGCTCTGCGCCGAGCTTTGGAACCTGTACGGCCCCACCGAGACCACCATCTGGTCGACGATCTGGCCGGTCCCGCACGACCCGCAGGCCATCAGCATCGGCCGCCCGATCGCCAACACTTCCATCCGCATCCTTTCCCCGGAAAACCGCCCGACCCCGCCCGGCGTCCCGGGAGAGCTGCTGATCGGCGGCGACGGCCTCGCCACCGGCTACTGGCAGCGCGACGAGCTGACCGCCGACCGCTTCGTCACGCTCGACGGCGAACGCCTCTACCGCACCGGCGACCTCGCCAAGTGGCTGCCGGATGGAAACATCGAGTGCCTCGGCCGCACCGACTCGCAGGTTAAGGTCCGCGGGTTCCGCGTCGAGTTGGGCGAAATCGACACCGCCCTGCTTTCCCACCCGGAAGTCGAGGAAGCCGCCACCGCGCTGGTCGGCGACCGCCTGGTCGGCTGGTTCCGCTCCGCCGCCGGGCTCGAACCGAAGGCGCTTTCCGACCACCTCAAGTCGCGCCTGCCCGACTACATGGTGCCCGCGCCGCTGGTGCCGATCGACAGCTTCCCGCTCACCGCCAGCGGCAAGATCGACCGCAAAGCCCTCGCCGCCCGGCCCCTGCCGCAGTCGGAAACCCACGATGCCGCCCTTTCCACCGACCCGCTGGTGCAGGAGCTGACCGCCATGTGGGCGGAGATCCTCGGCCTGCCGCAGGTCGCACCCGACGACGACTTTTTCGCCCTCGGCGGCCACTCGCTGCTCGCCGCCCGCCTGGCCACCGCCGCCGGCGAGCGCACCGGCCTGCAGATCCCGCTCGACTGGCTGTTCGACCGCCCCACGCCCGCCGGCATGGCCGAGCGCCTGCGCACCGACGCCGCCACCGACCTCGCCCGCCCACGCGCCATTCCGCTGACCCAGCAGACCGGCGGCACGCCGCTGTTCTGGGTGCACACGCTGGTCGATGGCGGCATGGGCCTGCTGCCCTATCGGGAAACCGCGCGGATGCTGGCCGACATCACGAATTCCTACGGCATCGCCGAGGGCACCAAGACCTTTTCCACGCTGTCAGACCTCGCCGCCGCGCACGTCCAGAGCATCCGCTCGGTCCAGCCCCACGGACCCTACCGCCTCGCGGGCTTCTGTTTCGGCGGAAATGTCGCCGCCGAGATCGCCGCGCAGCTCACCGAAGCCGGCGAGACCATCGAGCTGCTGGCCCTGCTCGAGGCCAGCCCGCCCAGCGCCAACGGCGGGAGCCAGTGGTGGCGCCGCTGGTCGAACTGGCAGCGGATCCTGAAACGCCTGCCGACGCGCCTCGGCAGCCTTTTCCGTCGCGATCCCGCAACCATGATGCGGCGGCTGAAAATGAAGCAACGCGCCGCCTCCTCCAAGGTCGACCGGCTGGTCCACCGCGACAAATCCATCCCCGACCTCCGCGGCGTCCTCGATCTCGATGTGCTCGACGACGATTCGCAGGAGCGGGCGATCCGGCACTGGGAGGCGCTCCACCGCCACACCCCCCGCCTGCCTGCGGCCGAGCGGCTGGTCCTGATCCGCGCCCTCGACGAGGGCTGGCTGCCGCGCGATCCGAACCTCGGCTGGAAGCCGCCGGTTCCCTTTGAAATCTACAGCGTCTCCGGTCGCCACGAAGAATTCCTGCGCCATCACTCGGCCCGCGAGGTGGCCACGATTTTGCGCGGACTTTTTTCCTCAAGGCCGAATTCCGGGCCGTGAAAACGAACTTTCCCGTTGCCAACCCGCGGCCGCCTGTCCAAGACTTTCTCCAGCAGATGAAAAAACTCCTTGTACTCGCCTCCGTCGCCCTTGCCCTGACCGGCATGGCGTCCGCCGACATTCAAGCACCTCCGGGCTCGACCTACACCTCGACCCGTAAGCTCGGCCGCGCCCTTGGTAACATCCTCTACGGCTTCATGGAGATCCCCGAGCAAATCGTCCGCAAGACCGATGACTACGGCCGCAAGGCTGGCTGGTCCTACGGTGCGGTCGATGGCGGCCATCGCGCCCTCCGCCGCCTCGGCTATGGCTTCTACGAGCTGTTCACCTTCACCTGCCCGACCTACCGCGGCACCTTCAAGCCGCCCTATGAGCGCTGCGGCACCGACAACCGCATCGAGATGAACCCGCACGACGGCCTGTCGGAGTTCCCGCCGGATCTCGGCTTCGAGGTTTACTACCGCCACAGCCGCACCCAGCGCTACTGAAGCCGCGGCCATCCAGGTTTTCCATAATCCCGACAGCGCCCGCTGTCGGGATTTTTTTGGCCCAGGCATCCGGGTGCTTGGGAAAAAACGCGGCAACTTCGGCGTCACAATTCTTCCCCCGACGGACAAATTCCCGCGCTGGCGAAACTCCCGGACCCGTGGAAGGTTTCTTCCCGGCATGACCTTGCGTCCGTCCGGCATGGCCCGCTCCCCTTCCATGAGATTCCTCCATTTCCTCACGCCTTTTCTCGCCATTCTCACCCTTCAGGCCGAGCCCCGGATCTGGAAGAGCGCGGACTCCGATGCCACCTTCGAAGGAGAGTTGATCACCCAGAACGACACCGAGGTGACCATCCGCCGCACCGACGGTAAGGAGTTCACTGTGGCCAAAACCCGGCTCCACCCCGACGACCGGGCTTGGATCGCGGCCCAAGCCGAGCCCGACCTGCCGCCTCCCGGTGCCACCTTCGACACGCTCCGTTTTGGCGACGACCGCGACCAGGTCCGGGCCAAGCTTTTGAAGAGCCGCTTGGTGGAGCCGACCGTGGACGCGACTTTCCTTGCCCGCATCGGGCTCAACGGCGCCTTCCGGACCCGGGAGAAGGTGGGCGGGCTCTCCTGCTTGCTGTTTTTCGACTGGGACGGAAAGGGAAAGCTCAGCGAGATCATTCTCCAGACCGAGGACTGCGGAGCGGGGACCTACGCGGGCAAGCTGCATGAGACGTGGCAGGAAATGATCGCGCTGCTGACCGAACTCCACGGCGAGCCCCTGCAAGGCGCCGACTATCCGAAAATGGCCGACCTTGGCGACGGAGCCTTCCTCGGCTCGCACCTCTGGCGGCTCAAATCCGGCGGCAGCGCCCTGCTTGGAACCAGTCGTGATGGCGAGGCCTACCACGCCGGCATCCGGTTCACGGCCGAAGAAATCGAGCCGGTCCGGACACCGTGAAGCGGTGATGGCGGAGGGGGTGGGATTCGAACCCACGGACAGTTTCCCGTCTCCGGTTTTCAAGACCGGCGCATTCGACCACTCTGCCACCCCTCCGGTGGTGGTGCACCGCGATATGCCCCGACCCGCCGCCCACGGGCAAGCCCGGAATCAGGGCGGAGGAAAGGGTCCTTCGTGAAAGCGTTGATTCTGGCGGAACAGCTCCGCCACGTCGGTGATGTAATTGAACTTCGAGGCCGACCGGTCGGACCACTTGACCGCCTGTTCCCGGTCATGGCGGGCAAACCAGACTTCCGCCTGGGTGTCGAGATACATCCAGTTGTCCGGGTCGAGCTGGACGGCGCGGCTGCTGGAGCGCTCCGCGTCATCGAGTTTCCGGCAGGCGCGGGCGGCGATCCAGGCGGCGGAGTTGAGGGTGTTCACGCTGTCCGGGTAATCCGCGAGAACGGAGTGATAGCGCTTCCAAGCCCGTCCAAACCACTCGTCGTGCAGCGTTTGAAGGCCGCGTTTGCGGAAGGCGGCGAAAAAATGGTCGGCCATCGCCGGATCATCATAGACCACATCCTCCCAGCGCTTGAGGTGGGCGATGCCTTGTTCACGATGTCCGGCATCGATTTCCGCCAGCCCACGGGAGACCTCGATCGCCGCGCGGCCACGGAGCAGGATCGCCGGGTCCCGGAAGGCCATGTCGCCCTTCATGACGGCATAGAACATGACGGCCTCACCGATGGAGGCGGACAGTTTCCAGTCTCCCTCGTATTTGGCCTCATCGTCGAGATCATCGCAGGTTTCGATGAAGGCATCGTCCTGAACCGCCATCATCGCCGCCCGCCGGCGCCATTCGCGCGCGATCTCCAGTTCGCCCTCGCGGGCATAAATGGTGCCGATCTGGACCATCAGGTGGGACTCGCCAAGCACCAGCTCGGACATCCGCCGCTCGAGCCGCCGGGCCTCGTCCAGGTCCCCGGTCTTGCGACAGGCGCTTGCGATGAGGGCCAGTTGCAAAACCGAATCGGGCGTCGATTCGAAGTGGGAGCGATAGCTTTCCAGCACCTTCTCCCACTGCCCGGTCAGCTCATAGCACTGGAGGCGCATGCCATCGAGCTGGACGTCCTCCAGCAGCTCGTCCCCCGCCCCGGGCTTGATTCCGGCCTGTTCACAGATCCGATCGACTTCGAGGAAGCGCCGCGCATCCGGCACGGCCATGGTCAGCCGAAGCATCAACGTCCAGCGCAGGATGTCGTTTCGGTCGCCCGCCTCGGGCAGATCGGCCAGCTGGCGGTCCCACCAGCCCTTGGCCTCGCCACGGGAGTCCGGCACCTTGCCCAGCAAGGTGGCGGATAGGCGCAATCGATCGATCAAGGAGGCGGCCGGCATCTGCCTGTCGATCAGACTCCATGTCTCCACCGCCATGGGGTCCTCGCCCAGCAGCGAGGCCCGGATCATGGACAGGCGGCCTTCGTCGCCCTCGGCGAAGGTAGCGGCCGCGCGCAGGACCGCCTCCGTGATCGGGCCGCTTCCCTCTTCCAGATCGGGCATGAAAAATCCGGCCAGCAGCTCGCAGTACCACTCCGGGTCCCGATCCGAGAGCCGGATCAGGCCGGGCACGAACAACTCGGTGGTCAGATCGATCAGGCCGCGCCGCTCCATGAAGCTGCCGATGATTTTCAACTCATCGCGGGCCACGTCGGAGTCATCCGGGTCGTCGATCATTTTTTCGAACCGCGCCCCGACCCAACCGGCGAAGTCCGGCTTGCGGGGATTGATCGAGAGCAGCCGCAGTGCGTCATCGATCCGTTCCGAGTTGTCGAAGTAGACGAACGCCTGGGTGGGGGTGAGCTTCCGGTAGGCCTCGTCGCCCTCCTGGCGGGCTCCGAGGGCGTAAAGGATCGCCACCGTGTGCCAGCTTTCGTCGTCGAGGTTGCCGGTGACACCGTCGGAAAGCCCGCTCACCAGGTTTTGCGGGACCGGTTTTCCCTCCCACAGCCCGCGGACGGCCTCGCGGTAGGATTCGAGGGCCTCCGGGACGATTTGGTGGACGGGGGTCTCCGCCCGGACCAGCCATGGCACAGGATCGCCGGCGAGCAATTGCCAGCGGGCGGCCGCTTCCGGATAACCGCCGGCCTCCGCTTCCTTCGCGGCCTCGGCCGGCCGCCCGGCGGCGGCGAGCAGGTAGGAACGCCACAGGTATCCCGACTCGCGGCGGTTCGCACGGGCCCGCTTGAGTTCCTTTTCGAGGCTGCCATGGACCCGGTGGAAATCGGCCAGCGCCATCAGCTGGTCGGGCTCCACGCGGCCCAGTTCGAGGATTTTTTTCACCTCCTCCGGCTCCGGTTTGCCATTCATCATCAGCTGGCGGGCGGCGGCGATCGCCACACCCTGCATCTCCGGCGCGATCGCCCGCAGCGTCGCCTCGTCGCCCTCGAGCGCATAGAGCTTGAGGAGCGGGAGATAGGCACCGTCCCGCCGGATGGTGGTCACGATCTTGCGCCGCTCCGCCGGGCTCGCCTGGTCGTAGGCCTCGATCAGACCGATGAGGCGCGGCTGGCTGTCCGTCGTGAGGCCGATGCGGATCTTGCGAATCAGGTCGCGGGCCCGGGCGGCAGACTCGGGATTGATGCTGCGGGCCGCGTTTTCGAGCATCGGCAGCACTTCCTTTCCGCGCTCCCAAAGCTCGCGGGTGGCGGTCACGCGGACGGGATAGGACTCGCTGGCGAGATCGGCGATCAGCGTGGCATCGCTCACCGGGCTGGCGCGCTGGATCGAGGCCCCATGGGCGAGCGCTCCAAGCAGCAGGAGGAATGGAACGTGGAGAGGCCTCATGATGGTGCGGAAGCTTTGGCAGCTGACGGTGGATTTCAAGGGAATCATGCGCCGCCGTGGGCGAGAAGCTCCTCCACCCACTCCGGCACCAGCGTGCCCGCCGCGCCCGAGCGATGCTCCATGAAGTCGGGCGAGGTGCCGCCGGGTTCGAGATTGATTTCCAGCGTGCGGGCGCCCGCGGCGCGGGCGGCGCTGACGAAGCCCGCCGCCGGATAGACCCGGCCGGAAGTCCCGATCGCCACGAACAGGTCCGCGCGATCCAGTTCGCGCTCGATGCGGCCCAGGTGAAACGGGATTTCCCCGAACCAGACGACATGTGGGCGCAGGCAGTCGATGCCGCCGCAGCTTGCGCAGATCGAGGCCCGTGAAAGATCCTCCCGGCAGGCGGTGACCACGCCGCAGTGGGTGCAGCGGGCCTTGAGCAGCTCGCCGTGCATGTGAATCACCTCCGGCGAGCCGCCGCGCTCGTGGAGGTCGTCGATGTTCTGGGTCACCACCGTGACCTGGCCCCGCCGCCAGCCGAGGGCCAGCCGGCCGAGCGCCCGGTGGGCGGCATTGGGCTCGACCTCGAGCAGTTTCGCGCGGCGGCGGTTGTAGAATTCGTGAACGCGCTGGGGATCGCGCGCGAAGCCCTCCGGGGTGGCGACATCCTCGACCCGGTGGCCTTCCCACAGACCGTCGGCCCCGCGGAACACGGGGATGCCCGATTCGGCGGAGATCCCGGCGCCGGTCAGCACCACGATGTTCATTTCCCGATGCAAAAGCGGCTGAAGATCTCGCCCAGAATCTCCTCGGTGTCCACCCGTCCGGCAATTTCGCCCAAGGCCTCGAGCGCCTCGCGCAGCTCCATGGCCGCCATTTCCGCCGCCATGCCGGAAGCCAGCGCCTCGCGGCCGCGCTCCAGCGCATCGGCGGCGATCCGCAGGCAGCCGCGATGACGGGCGTTGATCGCCACCGCGTGCTCGCCCCAATCCGCCTCGCCGAGTTCCGCCATTTCGCGGATGTGGGTGCGCAGCCGCGCGATGCCCGAGCCATCGCTGCAGGAAATCCGGTCCGCCTCGAAGTCGGCCCAGCCGGGGTGCTCGCCGAGATCGACCTTGTTGAGCACGCGCAGCTCGCGGGTCACCGCGGGGAGGGCGTCCGGCCACGCTTCCTGGGGTGGCAGGCTGGCATCGGCCACCACGATCAAAAGGTCCGCGCGGCCGGCCTCGCGCCGCGTCCGCCGGATGCCTTCCTCCTCGATCTCATCGCCTGCCAGGCGCAGCCCGGCGGTATCGACCAGCCGCAGCGGCACGCCATCCACCACCAACGCTTCCTCGATGGTATCCCGCGTGGTGCCCGCGGTGTGGCTGACAATCGCCCGCTCCTCGCCGAGGAGCTGGTTGAGCAGGCTCGACTTGCCGGCGTTCGGCAGCCCGCAGATCACGGTGCGCAGGCCCTCGCGCAGGATGCGGCCTTGGTCGGCCGTGGCCAGCAGCGTGCGGATGCCCCCGGCCACCGCCTCCAGCCGTGCATCGAGCGCGGCGCCGGTCTCGGGATCGATGTCGTCCTCGGGAAAATCGATCCACGCCTCGACCTGGGCCACCACCCCCAGCAATTCATCGCGCAGTCCCTCGGTGCGTCGCCCGAGGCGGCCTTCCAGCTGCTCATGCGCGGCACGCAGGGCGAGGTCGCTCTGCGCCGAGATGAGGTCCATCACCGCCTCAGCCTGGGTCAGATCAAGCTTGCCATGAAAGAAGGCCCGCTCGGTGAATTCGCCGGGCCGCGCCGGTCGCGCCCCACAGTTGAGCAGGCGCTCCAGCACGCGGCGCGTCACCAGCCGGCCGCCATGGGTCGCCACCTCCACGGTATCCTCGCCCGTGAAGCTCGCCGGGCCGCGAAACGGCGTGACGAGCGTCTGGTCGATCACCTGGCCCGCCTCGTCGCGGACACTCCGCAGCACCGCCCTGCGGGCTTCGCCGAAATCCCGGCCGCAGGCGGTTTCCACCACCTCCCACGCCTTCGGACCGGAGACCCGGATCAAGGCCACGGCTCCGGTGCCACCGGGAGTGGCGAGCGCCGCGATGGTGTCACTTTCCACCATTTCTCGCACCTCCGCCGGGCAGGGCTTCGCCCCCCACCCCGAGAAACTCCCAGCAAATGAAGCGCTCGATCTCGAGCTGCGGCGCTTCGTCCTCCGACCAGCCGAGTTCCAGCGTCGCCGTGCGGGAGGTGGCCCGGCCTCCATTGGTCCCGCGCCAGTTCAGGATCGAAAGCGCGCGCCCGATCTCGGAATCCACCGGCACCATGACGCGCGCCAGGTCGTCGTTGCGGTAGGCCGGATCGACCACCAGGTAGACCCGGTGTCCGGCGGGCACCTCGCGGTTCTCCGGCACGGTTTCGGTCACGATCACGCGGAACACCTCGCTGTGGCCGGACTGGGGCAGCTCGAGAAACTCACGGAACCGCCGGTATTTCGTCTGCACGAAGGTTTCCCAATCGACCTTCAAACCGCTGTCCGTGCGCTTGAAGACGGCCTGCACCTTGAGCGGCTGCGAGGCAAAATTCGTCGCCCGCCCCAAGGCCGCCACCAGCAAGTCCGGCTCCTTCACCTTGTACTGCACCGCCAGGGGCACCACGGGGACGAAGAACTCGCTCATCTCGAAAGCCGGCGGCTGGTCGTAAACCAACATGAAGATCCCGCGCTTGCGGTCGTCGATCGTCAGGGGAAAAACCGAGAACGCCTCGACCGGCGTGTCGGAGTCGTCGATTTTCTGCCCGGCATAGAACTTCTCCATTTCCGGCAGCAATTCGTCGCCCCGGATCGCATACTTGGCACGCTCGACCGGGGTATCCGCCGCGAGGAAATTGCCAAGCACCTGGCGGGCATCGTCTTCCCAGCCCTTTTCGAGGTAGTATTCCTCCTGCTTCTCCGGCGTGACCGCGAAGGAGGGCTCGCCCTGCTTCGCGGTCGACGGGTTGATCAGAAACCAGGTCAGGACGAGCCCGGCAAGGAGCAGGAAAAGGATCACGGTGGCGCCGATCAAAAGACTTCGGTTGCCGCGCTTCGGAGCGGGCGCCTTCTTGTCCGTCCGCTCCGGCAGCTCCTCGGATGCCATCGTCGGAGTCGCTTCGGCCTCCGGCGGCGAAGCTTTCACCGGGGTCTCCGCGGCTGGCGCCGGCGGCGCGGCAGCCACCGCGGGCGCGGCTTCCACGGCCGGTTTGGCCGGTGGAGGCGGCGCGGCCGGGACGGGAGCAGGAGAGGTGATGACCTGACCGCAGTGCGGGCAGGGGCCGGTGGTCGGCGGGAAGTCCACCGGAATGTGGATCTTGCCGTGGCAGTGGTCGCAGCGGAACTCGCGCTGACCGGGAGGTGGGGTGTCGTTCGGCATGCGAAAAGAAGTTTAACTTATACGAACGACCATCTCAAGCCGGCGTCTCCGCGGTTCCTCGGATCGCCGCGAGGGCTTCATCGAACATCGCCAGCCCCCGCTGGTTTTGCTCCCGGGTGCCGGTGGAAATCCTGACCCACTCCGGCAGCTTGTAGCTGCGCATGGCGCGGACGATCACCCCCCGGGCCAGCATTTCACGAAACAAGGCGTCGCCATCGCCCACCTCGACGAGCACGAAATTGGCCCGGCTCGGGACGTAGCGGAGCCCGCGTTCCTCGAAGGCTCCCTGCCAGAATTCGAGGCCGGCCTGGTTCAGCTCGCGGGTCTTCTTCACGTGCTCGTCGTCCGCCAGCGCGGCCAGCGCGGCCGCCTGGGCCATGGCGTTCGCGTTGAAGGGCTGGCGCGCCTTCTGGAGGATCCGCGCCACTTTCTCCGAAGCCAGCCCGTAGCCGATCCGCAGACCGGCGAGGCCGTGAATCTTCGAGCAGGTCCGCAACACGCAGACGTTGCGGTTTTCCCGCACATATTTGAGCGTGTCCGGCGCGTCCTCGACGAACTCGAAGTAGGCCTCGTCGAAGCAGACGACGACATGCTCCGGCACGCGCTCCATGAAGCGGTCGATGGCGCTTTCCTCGACCATCGTCCCGGTCGGGTTGTTCGGATTGGCGATGAACACGAGCCGCGTGTCCGGCGTGATGGCATCCGCCATGGCATCGAGGTCGTGGACGAATCCCGGATCCGGCACCTCCACATACCTGGCGCCGAACAAGGTGGCCATCAGCTGGTAGACCACGAACGCGTGTTCGGCCGCGATCAGCTCCGCCTGTGGATTGAGAAACGAATGGCAGAGCAGCTCGATGATCTCGTTGGAGCCGTTGCCGAGAACGATGTTGTCGATTTCCAGACCCTGCCGCCGGGCGATGGCCTCGCGCAACCGGTAGCCGCCGCCGTCAGGGTAGATGTGGATGCCATCGATCGCCCCGAGCATCGCAGCCTTCGCCTTGGGCGAGGGGCCGAGCGGATTTTCGTTCGAGGCCAGCTTGATGATGGTCGCCGGATCGAGCCCCAGCTCGCGCGCGGTTTCATCAATCGGTTTGCCCGGCTCGTAGGCGTGGAGGTCGCATACGTAGGCATTGGCGAAATCAGCGATCGGCATGCCCGGACCGTAGCCGGTGCCCGCCGCCCGGCAATCCCGAAGCCAGCTGTCACGCTCCCCGTTGCTGCCGCGCCAGCTCGTCGTTCTGTGCCTCGATGATGAGTTCCAGCTCCCTCACCCGGTCCGATCCGCGGGAAAGCTTCACCGCCCGCATGGCGATTCCGGCGGCGAGGAGGAGACTTCCAAGCATCGAGACTCCCTGGGCGAGCCCGATGATCCAAGGCCGAGGGCCTCCCCCCCGGTCCATCACGTAGATCAGCACCGGCCAGCCGAAGATCGAAAGGGTGGTCATCACCACGCCCACCATCATGCAGGCCCATGCCGGATCCTTCCTCGATTTGCCGAAAAAAATCACCGCCACCCAGTAGGCCACCAGCATCGGGAGCGGGCCCAGCGCGGTTGCAAGGAGGCTGGAATTCATTCCCCAGCCCTAACGCCCCGTTCCGCGGGGGTCAACGCAGCATGACCGTCATTCCTCCTCGTCGCCTTCCGGTGCCTTGGGGAGCTTGTCGACCTCTTCCAGCAGGTTGACGATTTCCACGCCGCGCTCGGCGGAAGCGTCGTGGCGGAAGCTCAGCACCGGCGTGGATTTCAGCACCACCCGCTTCATCACCTTCTTCTGGATCGCACCCCGCTCGACGGCGAGTTTTTCCATCACCTTGGTGACGTTTCCGCCGAGAACGCTGATCCACACCTTGCCTTCCTTCAGGTCCTGCGTGACTTCGACGCCGCTCACCGTCACCAGCGCGCCGTGCCACTCGTAATCGCGCTGGATCACAGTGCCGATCTCGCGCTTCAGCAGCTCGTTGACTCGGGTCAGGCGGAGGGACATGGGGACAAGACGAAAGACTTCAAGACACAAGACTCAAGACTGGAAAAGGGGCGGAGGCACCTTGGTGATCGCGGGCGAGACTCAAGTCTTGTGTCTTGTGTCTTCCCGTCTTGTGTCCCTTCAGAGCGTCTGCGCGATCTTTTCGAGTTCGTAGCACTCGATGATGTCGCCTTCGAGGTACTCGTTGAATTCGCCGAGGCGGATGCCGCACTCGATGCCGTTCTTGACCTCCTGCACCTCGTCCTGGAAGCGGCGCAAGGTGGACATCTTGCCGTCGAAGATCGGCACGCCATCGCGGATGACCCGCGCATGAGCTTTGCGGTGCACCTTGCCGTCCTTGACGTAGCAGCCGGCGGCCTTGCCCTTGAGGACCTTGAACACCTGCTTCACCTCGGCGTGGCCCATGATCTTCTCGCGGGTCTCCGGTTCGAGCAGGCCGAGCATGGCCTCGCGAACCTGATCGATCAGTTCGTAGACGACCGAGTAGAGTTTGATCTGCACGCCCTCGGCCTTCGACATCCTGGCGGCCTTGGCTTCGGTCTTGACGTTGAAGCCGATCACGACCGCATCCGACGAACTGGCGAGCTGGATGTCGCCCTCGGTGATCGGCCCGGCGGCGGCGGAGAGGAAGTTGACATCGACCTTGTCGGACTCGATGTCCATCACGGCGTTGCGGATCGCTTCGACCGAGCCCTGCACGTCGGTCTTGAGGATCAAACGAAGCACCGCCTTGGAGCTGCCTTCGTTGGCGTGGGCCAGAAGGTCCTCCATGCGGCTCTTCTGCGGAACCTTCAGGCGCTCGGCGCGCAATTCGTCCTGGCGCTCGGCAGCGAGCTTCTTGGCATCCCGATCGCTCTCCATTTCGACCAGCGAGTCGCCGACGCGGGGCAGTTCCTCGAAACCGATGACTTCCACCGGGGTGCCGGGGGTGGCTTCCTTGATGGTTTCTCCGCGATCGTTGATCAGCGCCTTCACCTTGCCGGCGAAGGGGCCGCAGATGAAAGGTTTGCCGGTCTTCAGGGTGCCGGACTCGACGATGACCGAAGCCACCGCTCCACGGCCCTGCTGGTATTTTGCCTCGATGATGGAGGCACGGGCGTGGCCCTTGGGATTGGCCTTGAGCTCCAGCACTTCGGCTTGCAGCGCAAGGAGGTCGAGCAGGTCATCCACTCCGGTGCCCTTGAGGGCGGAGATTTCCAGACACTCGACGTCGCCGCCGAAGTCGGTCGTCTGCAACCCGCGTTCGGCGAGCTGCGTCTTGACGTGCATGGGATTGGCGGACTCGAGGTCGCACTTGTTGATGGCGACGATGACCGTCTTGTTCGCCTTCTTGGCGTGGTCGATGGCCTCGAGCGTCTGCGGCATCAGGCCATCGTTGGCGGCCACCACGAGCACCACGATGTCGGTGATGTCGGCGCCGCGGGCGCGCATGGCGGAGAAGATCGCGTGGCCCGGCGTATCGAGGAAGGTCACCGGCTTGCCATCGTGCTCGATCTTGTAGGCACCGATGTGCTGGGTGATGCCGCCAGCCTCGCTGGCCGTAATGCGCGAGTCGCGGATGCGGTCGAGCAGGGTCGTTTTGCCGTGATCGACGTGGCCCATGATCGTGATGATCGGCGGCCGAAGCTTGAGCTGGTCTTCGGGCTCGTCGGCCGGGGCCTCGGGTTCGGCGATGACCTCCTCTTGCTTGTGGACGCCGCCGCCCTTCTCCCGCTTTTCGCGCTCGAAGGTGAAGCCGTGCTGCTCACAGACCTGCGCGGCGATGTCCGGCTCGATCGCTTGGTGCGGAGCCACGAAAACCTGCAGCTTGATGAGGTCGGCCAGCAGTTGGAAGGGCTTCAGGCCCATCATGGCGGCAAGGTCGCTGACGATGATCGGCGGCTTGACGCTGATCACCTTGTCGTCACCGGGCTCGCCTTGGGGCATGGATCCGGGGTCCGCCGGCGGCGGCGTGGGCGGCTCGGCCGGCTTGGCGGCCGGGATCTTCACCATTGCCGGGTCCTCTTCCTCCAGCAGCTTGGAAATCGAAGGCAGCACCGCTTTCCCCGACTGCTCGGTTTTGCGGACCTTCGGTTTCTTCTCCTCGGCGAACGGGTCGTAAGCCTCCTTTTTCGCGTCCTCGACGGTTTTCTTCTGCGAAGCCTCGGCGCGCTGCCGTTCACGGCGCGACTGTCCCTTTTTCTCGTCGATCAGATCGAGAACGGGTTTGTTGCGCTTTGGTTTTTTGCTTTCGCTTTCGTCAGGCATTCGGTGGCTTTCGGTCGTTCTTAAAGGCAAAACGGAATTCTTGGATGCGGTCGGGCGTGACCAGGTCAGCCCTCGGTGGTCTCGGTTTCAGTGTCGTCGGCAGCCGGCACTTCCACCACCTCCTCGGCGGTTTCGGTCGGAGCGGCGTCAGCCCTCGACAGCTCGGCGGGCACCGGGCGCCCGGCGGCCTCGTGAGCACGGATCAGGATCTCCTTCGCCCGCGCGGGAGTAACTTCGAGCATCGGGACGATGTATTCAACCGGCATATCGACCACCATATCGACCGAGGTGCCGCCGGCGCGGAAAAGCTTGTCGGCGAGGTCGTCATCGATGCCCAGCTGCTCGGCCACCGAGTGCGCGGCGGCGCCGACCTTGGCTTCGAACTCCTCCTTCTTGCTCTCGTCCTTGCGGACCTGCACGTCCCAGCCCATCAGGCGGGAGGAAAGGCGGGCGTTCTGACCGCGGCGGCCGATGGCCTTGCTGAGGTCTTCCTCATCCACCGTGACCATCACCTGGCGCGCGCCCTCGTCGATCTTGACCGTGCGGAGAAGCGCGGGCTTGAGCGCCTCGCGGACGAATTCCTCGGGGTCTTCGCTCCAGCGGATGATGTCGACCTTCTCGTTGTTGAGTTCGCGGACGATGTTTTTCACGCGGGCGCCCTTCATGCCGACGCAGGCTCCGACGGGATCGACCTTCGGGTCATTGCTCCAAACGGCGACCTTGGTGCGGTAGCCGGCCTCGCGGGCGATGCCGCGGATTTCCACGGTGTGATCGGAAATCTCGTTCACCTCCGCCTCGAACAGGCGGCGCACGAAGTTCGGATGGCTGCGGGAAAGGATGATCTCGGGGCCGCGGCCTTCGTTTTCCACGGCCACGACGTAGAGGCGGATGCGGTCGCCGATGTTGTATTCCTCCGTCTGGACCCGCTCGCGCGAGGGCATGACGCCCTCGAACTTGCCGAGGTCGATGAGCACATCGTTGCGATCGAAGCGACGAACGGTGCCGGAGACGATGTCGCCGGCGCGATCCTTGAACTCCTCGTAGATCATCTCCTTCTCGGCCTGGCGCAGACGCTGCATCATGGTCTGCTTGGCGGTCTGGACGGCGATCCGGCCGAAGTCCTTCGGCGTCACGTTGAACTCCATCTCGTCGCCCGGCTGGGCGTCGGGATTGCGCTGGCTGGCCAGCTTCATCGGGACCTCGTTGAACTTGTCCGCGTAGTCCTCGTCGGTGACCACGTTCAGGGTCGCGAAAATCTTCGTCTCGCCTTTCTTCGTGTTGACGTCCGCCCGCAGCGTCTCGATGGCGTCGGCACCGGGAACCATCTTCCGGTAGGCGGAAATGAAGGCATACTCGAGCGCGGCCACGACCTTATCGCGGTCGATGCCCTTTTCCTTCTCGTAGTAGTCGATGAGAGCGACGATGTCGTTGGTCATGGCTGCTGGAGGCGTCGAAAAGCGTGATCCGGAGACGAAAAAGAGTGGGTATTCCACCCACTCCGTTCGGTTGCCGGATGACTGATCGCCGTGGGCGTAATGCGGAAAGCCCTTGCTTGCAAGCCGAATCTCCTAACTACCAAGGCCCGGCGGCCCTCGCCCCGCCCCTTCGGAAAAGCCGGGAGCTTCCCCTGCTGCCGTGTTTCTCATTGGGCATCCGGCCTTTCCCGCGCCAGAGTCCGGCCATGCCGACGAAGCGAGACCTCCTCGACCTCCAGTTCATGGACGCGCGCTGCAAGCTCATCGACCTCGCCGCCTTTCTCGACCGGATCGAGCGCCACGAGGGCGAGCCCGATTTCCGCCTCGCCGCCTTCCGCGAGGCCCTGCCGATCCTCCTTTCGGAAAAACCCAACCGCGCCCGCGCCGTCCTCGAAGCCCTCTCCGATCAAACACCGGAGCCCATCGAAGCCGCCACCATCCAGGGTGCCTTTGGCGCCCCTCAAGTCTGATGCCCGTCGTCTGACCGTCCGAAGTCGCCATGAGATACATCGAACCCCACGCCCACATGGTCAGTCGGACCACCGACGACTACCAAAAGCTCGCCCTGGCCGGCTGCGAGGCGATCTGCGAGCCCGCCTTCTGGGCCGGCTTCGACCGTTCGTCGCCGCAAGGTTTTTACGACTACTACCGCCAGCTCACCGATTACGAACCGAAGCGCGCCGCCAAGTTCGGGATTCCGCATTTCTGCTGGCTTTGCATCAACCCGAAGGAGGCCGAGGACGCCGGCTTCGCGCGCGAGGTGATGGCCATCATCCCCGAGTTCCTCGACGCACCGACCGTGCTCGGCATCGGTGAGATCGGCCTGAACAAAAACACCCGCAACGAGCTGGCCATCTTCCACGAGCACGTCCGGCTCGCCGCCGAGCGCGACCTCGCCATCCTCATCCACACGCCCCACCTCGAGGACAAGCTCAAGGGCACGCGCCTCATCCTCGACGCGCTGGCCGACTACCCGCAGCTCGACCGCGGCAAAGTCATCATCGACCACGTCGAGGAGCACACCGTCGACCTCGTCCTCGACGCCGGCTACTGGGCCGGCATGACGCTCTACCCCGAGAGCAAGTGCACGCCCGACCGCGCCATCGACATTCTCGAGACCCACGAAAGCGAGCGCCTGTGGCTGAACTCCGCCTGCGATTGGGGCGTCTCCGACCCGCTCGCCGTCGCGAAATGCGGGCTTGCCATGAAGCGCCGCGGCCACGATGCCGCCGCGGTCGATCGCGTGCTCTTCGAGAACCCCCGCCGGTTCCTCGAGCAGTGCCCGAACTTCAAGCTGCCCTGATTTCAGAACCACGAAACCGGCGAAACCGACGACTGATCCAGCGCGGGTTCCCCACCTCTTCAAATTTCGTCCCTTTCGACCGTTTCGTTGTTCCCTCCCACTTCCTCCATGCCGCGCCCGCCGAAAAAATTCCACGCCCATCCCTTCGAGTATCACCAGGAACTCGAACTCGAAATCGAGTCCCTCACCAACCTCGGCGACGGCATCGCCCGCGTCCCGCTGCCCGATCACGGAGAAAAATGGGTCGTCTTCGTCCCCTTCACCCTGCCCGGCGAGAAGGTCCGCGCCCGGATTTTCCGAAACGACAAGAACCACTCCCGCGCCGACCCGCTCGAAGTTCTAGAGCCCTCCGCCGACCGCGCCCAGCCCGGCTGCCCGCTTTTCGGCGAGTGCGGCGGCTGCCAATACCAGCATCTCACCTACGAGGCCCAGCTCGCCTGGAAAACCCGTCAGGTCGGCGAGCTGCTGAAGCACATGGCCGGCATCGATCACCCGGTCGAGCCCTGCCATCCTTCGCCGCGGATCTGGAACTACCGCTCCAAGATCACCCCCCACTTCGCCAAGCCGCGCAACGGCGTGATCGATGCCATCGGCTTCCTCCCCAACGCCCGCCGCTCCGGCCAGATCGACGTCCCGCAGTGCCCGATCGCCATGGAGGAAATCAACGCCGCCCTCCCCGCCGTCCGCGACGACGCCCGCCGCCGCGCCAAGACCTTCAAGCGCGGCGCCACGCTGCTCCTGCGCGCCACCGAAGGCCGCGTCGAGACCAACCCCAACGCCGTCGCCACCGAACACGTCGGCGAGCTCTCCTTCGACTTCCTCGCCGGCGATTTCTTCCAGAACAACCCCTACCTCCTCCCCGACTTCACCGGCTACGCCGCCGCCGAGGCGCGGAAGGGAAATACTAGATTCCTAGTCGATGCCTACTGCGGCTCCGGCCTGTTCGCGCTGACGCTCGCGCCGCATTTCGAAAAAGTCGCCGGCGTCGAGGTCAGCGAGACCTCCGCCGACTGGGCACGCCGCAACGCGCAGCAGAACGGCATCACCAACGCCACCTTCCTCGCTGCCTCGGCCGAGGCGATCTTCGACGGCATCGAGTTCCCCGCCGACCAGACGGCCATCCTCATCGACCCGCCGCGCAAAGGCTGCTCGCAGGAATTCATCGACCAGCTCATCGCCTTCCGTCCCGCCCGCGTGGTCTATGTTTCCTGCAACCCCGCCACCCAGGTGCGCGATCTCGCCCTGCTCCAAGCCGGCGGTTTCCAGCTGGAAAAAGTGCAGCCCTTCGACCTTTTCCCTCACACCCGCCACCTCGAGTGCGTGATGACCCTGAGCCGCGCGTGATCGGAGCGCTGGCTTCAGCCGGCGCGTTCCAACTTCTCCGCCACCTCATCCGGCACCTCGAAGCACTTCACCCGGCTCGTCCCGCCCTTCTCCAGCCGCACTTGCGAGCGGGAAACGCCCAGCCACTGCGCCAGGAACTTCTCCAGCGCCGCATTCGCCTTCCCCTCCACCGGCGGCGCCGCGATCCTCACCCGCAGCACCCGGCCCGCGGTCGGGTCCTCCTCCCAGCCGAGCACCTCGCTCTTCTTCGCATTCGGCGTCGCCTTCACCCGCAAGCGCATGGGGCGAGTAGCAGGTAGCAAGCAGCCGGTAGCAAGGGTGAACATCGATCCCAAAATCCCGAAATCCGTGGTTCAAAAAACCCACCCGGACCCCATGAAAACCCTCCTCCACCTCGCCTACGACGGCACCGGCTACCACGGCTGGCAATCGCAGCCCAGCGGCCGCGGCGTGCAGGACCAGGTCGAGCGGGCCCTGTTCGGGATCCTGCGGGAAAACATCCGCGTCGAGGGTGCCAGCCGCACCGACACCGGCGTCCACGCCCACGACATGCCGGCGCATTTCGAGTCCAGGCAAATGCCGGTCCCGCCCGCCCGGCTCCCCGTCGCCCTCAACCATTTCCTCCCTGCCGACATCCGCGTCACCCGCGCCGAGTCCGTTTCCGATGCCTTCCACGCCCGCCACGACGCCACCGGCAAGACCTACAGCTACACCCTCTGGAACCATCCCGCGCACCACCCGTTGCGCCGCCATGACAGCTGGCACGTCCCGCAGCAGCTCGACCTCGCCGCCATGCGCGCCGCCGCCGCGCAGCTCACCGGCACTCACGATTTCCGCGCCTTCACCGTCACCTGCCCCGGCGAGCTCAAGAACCCCATCACCACCCTGCGCCGACTCGGTTTCCAAGGCGACGGACCCGCGCTGCACATCACCCTCGAGGGCGATCGTTTCCTCTACAAAATGTGCCGTGCCCTCGTCGGCCTGCTCGTCCAGGTCGGCACGGGGAAAGGGGGCCCCTCCGACGTCGCGCGCCTTCTCGAACCGGAAAAACTCCCCCCCGAAGCCAGGTCCGGCCTGATCGCGCCCCCCCACGGGCTGGCCTTATGGCACGTGAGCTATCCGAGTGCATGGCTGCCGTCCGCATGAATCGCATCCATCCTGCCCCGCGAACGAAGGTTTGCCCTGACCCGGCGCGTCGGGTAGTTTGCGACCGATGGAGTTCGTCCGGATCCTGACGTCCGCCCTCGGCTGGCTGGAACTCGGTTCGCCCGAGGAAGCCCTCGCCGAGTTGTCCCGGCTCGATGGCAGCGAGCGCATGCGCCGCCAGGCACTGGAGCTGAAACTCGTTGCCGAAATGAAGGCCGGCCACTGGAACGCCGGCGCCGACACGGGTCGATTGCTCTGCCTGCGCGAGCCGAAGGAGCCCCGGTTTTTCATCCACGCCGCCTACTGCCTGCACGAGACGGGCGACACCGCCGCCGCGCGCAACTGGCTCATGACCGGCCCGACCTGCCTCATTGAGGACCCGCTTTTCCACTACAACATCGCCTGCTACCACGCCGTCCTCGGCGAGAAGGGCCCCGCGCGCTCGCACCTCCGCCGCGCGTTCCAGATGGACGGCCAGTTCCGGCAGATGGCGGAAAAAGACGAGGACCTCGCCACCCTCGGCCAGCTGCCCTAGGCCCGGCAGGGTCCCGGGGTGCGCCTTGTTGAATATTGGATATTGCAGTCTCCCTCCGCCGCCTGAAGCCTCGGCGCGCCATGATTTCACCCGCAGGATTCGGAGCCCTCCTCAGCGAGTTCGCGGAGAATTTCGAGTCCCGCGGCGAGCTCGGAGCTTCCGTTTCCGTATGGATCGAGGGCGAGGAAATCATCTCCGAGGCCGGCGGATGGTTCGAGGCCGAGCGCCGTCGACCCTGGACCACCCGCACGCTGGTTCCCGTCTACTCCGCCACCAAGGCACCCGCCGCCGCCACCCTCCTGCTGGCACTGGATCAGCACGGCCTCGGCCCGGACACCCCCGTCGGCGAAGTCTGGCCAGGCTTCCCCCTCCCCACCGCGACCTTCGCCGAGCTGCTCTCGCACCAGTGCGGACTCGCCGCCCTCGACCAGCGCGCCAGCTTGTGGAAGCACGAGGAAATCGTCGCCGCAATCGAGGCGCAGACCCCCGCCTGGGTGCCGGGCGAGGGCCATGGCTACCACCCGCGGACCTTCGGCGCGCTCATGGACGAACCCGTCCGACGCCTCACCGGCGGCCCGCTCGCCTGGTTCTGGACATCCCGCGTCGCCCGCCCGCTCGACCTCGATTTCTGGATCGGCCTGCCGCACAGCCAGCACCGCCGCGTCGCCACCCTCTATCCGGGAAAAGCCTCGCCCGCCGACTTCAAGGAAGGCTTTTACCAGGCGTTCCAGGACCAGGGCAGTCTCACCCACCGCGCCTTCGCTTCACCGAAGGATGTCCGTTCGGTGCGGGAAATGAACGACCCGAAAGCCTGGTCCGCGGGCTTCCCCGCCATGGGCGGTATCGGCACCGCCTCGGCGCTGGCGAAGTTCTATCAGATCATCTCCGGCCGCATCCCCGGGCCGTTCAGTGAAAGCATCCGCGCCGCCCTCGCCACCCGCATCGTCGATGGCGACGATCTCGTCCTGCTCAAGCCGACCGCCTTTTCCTGCGGCTGCCAGCTCGATCCGCTCGACGACATCGGCCGCAAGCACCGCCACCTCTACGGCCCGGCCACCAAGGCCTTCGGACACCCCGGCGCGGGCGGCAGCCACGCCTTCGCCGATCCTGAAAACGGCCTCAGCTTCGCCTACGTGATGAACCAGATGGAGCTCAGCGTCATGCCCGGCCACCGCGCCACCAGCCTCATCGACGCCCTCTATGGTAGCTGATCGGTGCGGAGGCCCCGAAAGTTGATCCGAATCGACACGCACCTCAGCAGCCACTCGGACGCTCACGCCCCAAAAGGGGCATCGGAAATCAGTCGGTGGCGCAAGCCACCGGAACTCCACGAGCGCCAGACCCCGCCCCGGAGGGGCGGCGGAACCCGAATCACCCGAGATACCGCTCATCGGATTTCACCCCGCGCCGCGTCAACATCTCGACGTATTCGTCCTGAAACCCGCACCGGCTAATCTCCATCGCCCCTCCGGGCCACTCGGGCTCGACCGCCCGATCCGCAGCGATCACCCGGCTCCCCTATCCCCTCTACTCGCCCAGCGCCTCCACCACCGCGGCGAAAACCTCCGGCTCCAGGCCCCGATCCACCTTCCCCTTCAGGCACGAGGTGAACCACTTCTGCAACAAGCTCCGCCGCTCGCGCGGAAACTCCCGCACCCGGCTGTCGCCCTCCGCCACCTGGATCTTCGCCGCGTCGCGACGCCCGTGCGCCCGCTCGAGGATGCTCGCGTAGCGCACCAGCATCGAGTCGAGCAACACCCACGGAAAGTTCGGACTGCTCGGCGGACCGACCACCAAAGTACGGCCCTCACCCGACTTGAAGCCCAGCTTGCCCAGCCCGCTCACCTTCAGCTCCGGCAGCGCCCCGCCTTTCAAAAAGGCCGCCGCCCCGCCGCCCAGCGCCCCGATCACCGTCCCGGCACCCAGACTGTGCACGCCCACGCCGAGATCGAAAGCCGCGCCCGCCGCCGCGCCGATGCCGGCCCCCGCCGCGGCGAGCTGCCACCGGTTCAGGCCGAACTTCCGCCACGTCTCCTCCTGCTCCAGGTCCAGCCCGCGATGCCGCACCGGATCGATGTCCGCCTGCAGCAGGTGGTGCCGGTACGTCTTCAGCCAGCGGTCGAGGCACTCGCGCTCCAGCTTCGCCAGCTTCGTGAAATACTCCTCCACCAGCGCCTCCATCTTGCGCTCGCGCCGGGCCGGCACGCCCAGGTCGCGCTCGTCCAGGCCATCGCGAGCGCGCAGCGTCAGCGCCTTTTCCAGGAAATCCACCAGGGCCTCCGCCGCGTCCTCGCGCCGCTGGTCCCATTCCGCATCCATCGCCTGCAGGACCCGCTCGATCCGCTCCGCGTGCCGCTCCTCGATCTGCAGCAGCGCCAGCATCAACTTACGACGTTCATCGTACCTCGCCGCATGGGCGTCGAAGGTCCGCGTCAGGTTGAAGGCCGTGCCCAGCCGCTCGCGCCACTCAGTCTCGTAGCCGCCGCCCTGCTCCTGCGGGTTCATCAAGGCCAGCCGCGGGCGGCCGCTCCAGCGCAGGATCTCGATCTCCGCCAGGAACGAGTCGCGCAGCGGCTTCGTGGGATCCACCACATACAGGATCCCCGCGCCGCGAACCACCGGTTCGAGCAGCCGCACCTCGTCGGGAAAATGCGCGCCGCAGGTCTCCACGAACTCCTTCACATCGTCCGGCCCCGGCACGCGGTCGCCGGCGATCTTTTCGATCTCGCGCATCGCCTCCACCGGCTGCTGGAAACCCGGCGTGTCGAGGAAACGGACCCACTCCTCGCCGTCGTACTCCACCGGCAGCGCCTGCACGCCCGTGGTTTCCCCCGGCGTCGCCGAAATGCGCAGCACCGCGTCGTTGTCCACCTCCAGCAGCGTCGCCAGCGTCGAGGTCTTGCCCGCGTTGACGCGGCCAACCACCACGAAGGACGGGATCTCGGGGTTCCACCAGTCGTCGTTCATGGTGCCTCAAAAAACCACAGCTCCGGCGCTTCGCCAGCCTTGCGGCCATCGATGAAGCGCTCCCATTCCACCCGCTCCGCCTCGGTCGGCTCCTTCATGCCGCCGGGCTCGGGATTTCCCACCACCAGCGCCACCCGGCGCCCCTCCGCCACCCGGCCGATTTCCGCCAGCGCCTTCTCGAGCAGCCGTGGCGCCAGCGACCACGCCTCCGCCACCAGCACGATCCCCGCCGGCGCCTTCGCCAGCGCGGCCCGCGCCGCCTCCTCGCGGCCTTCGTCCATCACGCCCAGAGTTTCCCAGCCGGTCGGATTCACCCGCAGCTTGCGCAGCAAGAACGGCCGCAGCGCCTCATGCTCCGGCTCCGCGCCGAGGGCGATCACCAAGGCGCCGTCGACCGGTCCCTTCGGCTCCTCGCCTCGCGTCACCTCGGTCATCGCCCGCCACAGCTTGCGATGTGCCGGTGCTTGAAAAGTCAGGCTTTTCAGCGCCCGCGCCTCGTTCACCCGCGCCCACGTCGAGAGCACCAGCCGGGGAAATACCCCCCACACCAGCAGGACCAGCATCGAGAACGGCCACCAGCCGAGCCCCCCCTCCATCCAGCCGCGCGTCACCTCCGAGGCCGCCACGTCCGGCACCAGCTCCGGCAGCGCCCATTTCCACGGCAACGATAGTACTTCCACCGCATCCTCGAGAAATCCGCGCATCGCCACCTGGGTCGTCGATTCCCAGAAAAACCCGACCCGCTTGACCAGCACCATCGTCGCCAGCCCGGCGATCGCCCCCGCGTGGAACGAAGCCGCGACCCTCTGCGTGAGCGACGCAAGCCGCCACCCGATCACCCGCGCCAGCTCGCCGCTGCGCCGGACCCGCTCGATCGCTTCGCGCGTCTCCTGGTTGAGAAACCTCAGCGACATCCGCTCCGCAATCCATGCCACCACGCCGCCGCCGGGGATCCGCCCGCGCATCAGCCACAGCAGGATCGCCAGCAGCATGAAAAGCCACGGCACCACCAGCGTCACGCCGAGCATCCAGACCACGTTCACCCCTTTCGTTTCCAGGTCCAGCACGCCCCACACCGCACCCGCGCCGGAGGTGGCCAGCAGCACCATCAGCAGAAACCCGATCCCGCCCAGCGCGCCCAGAAACCGCCGTCCGACACCCGCCGTTTCCTGCTCCACGAACCACGACTTCATCGCCGCCGCCCGCGACTTCTTCGCCACCCGCCGCGGTCTCTTCCCATCCCACGCCGACACCGCCGCCTCGAAGTCGATCAACTCCGCCAACGTCCATCGGTCCTCGCGCGCATCCGCCACGTCCCCAATCTCGCCAACCAAGCCCCCGTGGCAAGCCTCCCCTCATCGAAGGCGGGACGCCCACGTTCCGCAGACCCGGCGGCCCCGACTCGTCTTCCGCGGCTACCCTTCTCCCTCTCGGCCACCACCGACCATCTCCTCCCACTCGGGCATCCGGGAGCGCGGGATCAGGATGGATGGGATTTGAGGGATGAACCGGATGATGAAGGGAAAATGCCGCCCATATGAAGAGCGAGCGATGGGGTCTGAGCCATGCGGGTGGCTTCATCCACTCCATCCTGAAAAAGCCCATCCATCCTGGCCCATTTCCCTCACGCCACCTTGGAGACCACCCGGTGCTCGTCAGTCATTCTCCGTAACCCGTAGCCGGATAGGTTCTCGCTCAATGGCTCAGGCTTGCGGTCCCGCCAAATGGAGTCGTTCGGCACTCAGCCGTCCCGGGTAGCTGCGGCGGCCAGCCCTGTTTTCAATCGAGTCCCTGCCAGACAAACCGCTGCGCGACAAGACCTCCGTCAACGCTCGGCTGCTCCAACTTGGTCGACTTTCTCGGCTTCTCCGGTGTTCGGCGATACCCAGCCCTCTGCCTGAAGCCGCTCGTATATTTGCTTGGCTTGGTCAGTCAGGTCGAATTCTTCCCGCACTACGAGAGAAAATGGTATGTCCGATGTTGTGAGGGCATCTGCATCGAGGATGAGCGCACTGGGCTCCAGTCCATCTCCTAGAATTCTCACCGCTTGTTGGAGCAGCTGGATCTCAGCGGAGGTGATCTCGGTAGTCCCTGTAATCTCGGATGATCGGATGTAGTGAAACGGGGAAAGTCGACCGGTGACATCAATCCCGATATGGTTGCTCCTTGAATGGTTGCTGCCCCGGGTAACCTGTTCCTTCATTGAATCGGGCAACTCCGAAGTTTGAGAGTGATCCGTTGAGAAACTCCGGTCGGCCTCTCGAAATGTTGCGGAATCGGTGGCCCGCGAATCCCTGATCTCCTCCTCGGCACTCACTCCGGACCTCCTCACCCGCTCGGTGCGGCCGTCCGATATCACGAACTGCAGAACCCTGCCGATACGCTCGAAACCGATGATCATCGTCAGAATCATCAGCGCTACGACAATGGCGATCGGCTTCTTCATTTCCTGTCATTGAGGTAGGGACGCCGGTCATCCGGCGCCCCCCTCGCAGATCCCGGCGTGCGGAATGACCGCACCGGGCTCCTCGGATGGACGCGCTTCGATTCCGCGACGCCGTTGGTTTCTGTTTCGGACTTCATCGTTTACTCATGCTCTCTCGACTTGTCGAGCCTCCCGCCAGCTTCAGGGCAATGGGGGTTCCACGATCTTCGGCCGCGGCATCTTCCACCGCTCCCATGCCTCGGCAAACTCCGCCCAGGTGAAGCTGCGCCGCTGGCTGCGGCGGTTCCACCATTTGAAGGCCAAGCGCCGGACGTGATGCAGCAGTTGCCACAGCCGCACCGAGTTGCCGATCAAGTCCTTCCAGTGCCCTTGCAGCTTGCGGGACAGCGTCGCGACCTGGTCGCGCAGGGTCGCGCGGAACTTCTTCTTGCTGGTCGTCCGTCTCACGCGGACGTGCCGACGGTGGCGCCGGCTTCGTTTCCAGTGGAAATCGAAGCCGAGAAACGTGCGCCGGCATGATCGGCGTCACCTTCTTCGGCCTCATCTTCACCCGGCGTTCTATGTCTTCATCCAGGTGTTTGGAGCGAGAAAGAGTAAGGAAAATGCGGGCACGGCGGCATCGGGGCGGCGGGCATCGACCGCCGGGCAGGGCCACCGCAGCCCACCTCCTCATTCCGGATGCTCCGAGGCCCTCACGACCCGCGACCCAGCGACCTCCAGTCCAACCCTGATTTCACGCTGGCACCCGCCCACCCGTGCCACACCTGCTCGCTGAATGATGCCGTCGTCAGACCGCGAATCCCCTCGGACCTGAATGGCACGGGACTCAAGCGATTTTCGGTGGTTTTTCATGACCCCGGGGCTCTGGACGTTAGCCGGGGGCGTAAGGAAAGCGTTCCATCATCAACCAAGCCCGAAGCGGTGGCGGAAACCGTTGGCGATGCACCCCCCTTCCGATGCCCCTGCCGGGGCTGAATTTCTTGGGCCGTTGGGGTCCGGTGGTTGTCACCACCGGCTAATCTCCCAAGTCCCTTCGGGACGGAAGAAGCCGCATCGGGGCCGCATCGGGGCCGCATCGGAGTCGCATCGGGGCCGCATCGGAGTCGCATCGGAGTCGCATCGGAGTCGCATCGGAGTCGCATCGGAGTCGCATCGGAGGTTCATTCCGCGCCATTCGGGTCTGCCAGGAGTGGCACGGGATGTTCGGTGGCTTTTCATAACTCCTGAGGGGCGCTGGAGATGTGCCGGTGGCGGAAGAAACGCGTTCCATCATCTCCCAAGGCCCGGGAGGGGGGAGGGAAACCGTTGGCGATGCACCCCTTTCCGATGCCCCTGCCGGGGCTGAATTTCTTGGGCCGTTGGGGTCCGGTGGTTGTCACCACCGGCTAATCTCCCAAGTCCCTTCGGGACGGAAGAAGCCGCATCGGAGTCGCATCGGAGCCGCATCGGAGCCGCATCGGGGCCGCATCGGAGCTTCATTCCGCGCCATTCGGGTCTGTCAGACATACGAGTGGCTTCGTCCTCTCCATCCCATAAAGAAACCATCCCATCCATCATCCCATCCATCATCCCATCCATCATCCCATCCATCCCATCCATCCTGGTCCCTTTCCCTCCGCTACCTTTCGCCGGGGAGGCGGGATCGTTTGGCCCCCCCTTCGCCGGGCGCGGGACGGGCGCTCGGGAGGAGGGGCGGTTTTCTTGCCTCAGGAGACGGCGGGTTCTTGAGGTCCGTCGGGTTCTTGAGGTCCGTCGGGGTCGGGTGCTTCGCCGGGGCGGGTGGCGTAGTGGACTCCCCATTCGCGGGCCCGGCGGCGGAGACTGGGGGCATCGGGCTCGTGGCGGAGGTTGAACTCGATGGTGTCCCAGAGGTCTTTGATGGCGGCGGTGACGGCGGGCATGAGGAGCTGGACGTCGGTCTGCTCGGCATCGGTCAGGTCCTTGGCGGTGGATTGGGTATCGATGAGCTGGCTGAGCTGATCGCGGAGCTGGGCGATGCGGGCGGCGCTGGGCCAGGTGAGGGGCTCACCTCCGGCGAGGGCGCGGGCGTTTTCGCCGGCGGCGATGTGATCGGACCAGAGCAGCAGGTCGGCATCGGTGACGAGGAGGGGGACGCGCTCGTCCTCGAGGGGGAGCTGGAAGAGGGTGCGGGTTTCCGAGGGGAGATCGCCGCGGAGGATGGCGTTGTTGAGGTTCTGGATGAAGTGGGAGATATGGAGGCCGAGGGAGGCGCGCGCCTGCTCGGTCTCGCGGGTGACGGGGGTCTGGGCGGCGAGGGCGGCGGTGGCTTCCCCGGCTTCCTTGATGAGGCGGTAGAGGGTGCTGCCGGGCGCTCCGGCGGCGGGCGTGGCGGGATCGAGGTGGTCCGCGAACTGCGCCTCGGTGAGGAGGCGCTGGGGCGCGGCGGTGGCGAGGTATTTCTGCCGGGCGGTCTCAAGGGCGGCGCGGGAGGTGGCGACGGAGTCAGGTAGTCTGCGGAATGGCATGATGTTGGTGGTTCGATGTTGCTGAGTCAGGGGGGGAGAGAGGAGTCGGTGGGGTCGGGTGGCGGGGCGTCCGGGGGCGGAAATGCGTGCCACGCTCGGGGATTCCGGGCCGTTTTGGCGTCCAGCGGGGCGTTTGGGGCGCACGAGGGTGCCGTCGGAGGGCGCACCATGGGTCCGTGCAGGCACGAGGGTGCGGTCGGCGGGGCGTTGGGGGGCTCGTGCAGGCACGAGGGCGGAGTCGGCGCGGCGGCCGAGGGTTCGTGCAGGCACGAGGGGGGGTCGGGTGGGGCGACGAGGGGTCCGGAGGTGCCAGGGGTGCCGCCCGCGTGATGCGGGAGGCCCTGCGGGATCCGAGCGTGGTGGTGTGGAAATCCATTCCCTTCTCCTATACGTAGAACATCTAACATCCACTGCGGAGCTGGAAAGCATGAAATGGTGCATCTCGCATTTGATGCGGCGGGATGGGGTGGGAGAGATGGAATGCGCTCGGCCTGTGATGCCTGACACTCACCTTTTCCCCGGTGAGTCCATGGATCATCGCACGCGCCGCCCCCTCCTCTCTCTCTTTCTAACTTGGCCTCGCTGGCAAGTTCGGCCCGGCGAATGACTGACGTTTCACGGCCTTGACCGCTTTGCCGCTCATGCGATGAGACATGCATGAAATGGCTCACGGTCGTCGTGCTTTTGAGTGGGGTGTCTTGCACGAACTCCTCGAAATGGTCTGACTCACAGAAGGCAGCGCTTGGCAGCATCGCCGTGGCAGGACCCGTGGTGAAAGCGGATGCTTATCAAAAGCCGCGCGGTCACGAAGGAGCCCAGGCACCGCTGGTGGTGATGCCCGGTGCGGGATTTTCCACCGGAGCCGGCGTCAATGCCGGGGTTTCCCTGCTGGCGGAAGGCGTCAACGCGGTGCAGCAGTCGAACTTCGAGAAGAAGTATGCCGCGGCATTCGACCGCGTGGCGAAGTCCGTCCCGGGGAACGTCGGGACCCTGGTGACCAAGGAGGTGGAACCACGCCTCAAAAAGCACCCGTTTTTCGGACCACGGGTGAAATCCGTTTCTCCGAACCGGATCGAGGTCACCATCACCCGCCACGGCTTCGTCCGCTGCGGCAAACGCGGATCCGAGGTGCTGGTCAGCCCTTCGATCTACGGTTCATGGAGGCTCGCATCCACCGGCGGCGCCTCCGCCTACGGCTCGATCGCGGCCGCCAGTCCGAACTTCCAGAAGACCCTCGACGAGTTCGCGGCGAATCCCGCCAGCATTCGCGAGGGGTATCGGGCGGCGGCCGTGCTCGCCGCTGAAAGCATCATGGCCGAGCTGGACAAAAAGGCGGGCTCAGGCGGGCGGGCATCCACCCCGGCACCGGCAACCGGCTACGCAAAAGCCAGCGGATCCTCTCCCGAGCGGCTCGCCGACCTTCCTCTCAGCCCTCCGCAACCGATCCAGCAGCTCGGTTTCACGCGGGGATACAACCGCTTCATCAACCAGCCCACTCAGAAGTATCGGATCGGTGAGACCGAATACAAAATCGCTGCGACACCGAACGGGGGCACCTTGTTCGTGATGCTCCCCTCCACCACGGCGGGCGGAAACAAGACTTCTCTCGGAGACAGTCATTACCGGACGGTGCGCGCGTTTCTCCAATCCAAGAACATCCGGATCGCCCGCGAGCGCCAGGTGAAGGCGTTCTTCATGCCGACTGGCTATATCCTGGAACTCACCGGAGACGGTTACGCCGCGCTGGCTCCCTATCGCCAATAAGGAGGCCGCCGGCTCCGGAAGTCAGGCCGCCGGCAGCCCGCCGAACAGCTCGTCGGCCGCGAACTCGATGCCGCAGGCCGGCATTTCCTCGTGCCAGCCGCAGGGCTCGTCCTGGCCGGCGCAGCAGACCGGCAGCCCGCAGGCCGCCAGCGCGGAAATGGCCGTCTCGGGCGTGTTGCAATCGCGGCTGAGGTGGCCGAGCACGACCCGCTTCAGGCCATCCGCCACCAGCCCGCCGACGAACTCCGCCACCTGGGCATTCGACAGGTGGCCGTGCTTCGAGGAGATCCGCTGCTTGGTGCTCCACGGGCGCTTCAGGTCGGCCTCGAGCAGGGCGTCATCGTAGTTCGCCTCGACGAACAGGCTCTCCACGCCGCGCAGCCGGCGGAGCATCATTTCCGTGATGTGGCCGGTATCGCTGACCAGCCCGAAGGAGCGCTCCGCCGCGCGAAAGACGTAGCCGACGGGCTCGACCGCGTCGTGCGGCACCGCGAAGCTCTCCACCTCCAGCCCGCCGATGGCGAACCGGCCGCCGCTTTCGAAAATCTTCCAGCGGATCCCGTCCAGCCCCTCGCGCACCACGTGGGAGGTCGAGGCGGTGGCATAGACGGGCGTGCGGAGGGCCTTCATGAGCACCCGCAGGCCGCGCACGTGGTCGCCGTGCTCGTGGGTCAGCAGGATGGCGTCGAGCGACTCCGGCGCGATCCCGACGGCCTTCAGCCGCAGGCAGATCTGTTTGGCGGAAAGCCCGGCATCGACCAGCACGCGCACGCCGCCGGCCTCGATGACCGTGGCATTGCCTCCGCTGCCGCTCCCCAGGACCGCAAACCGCATGGGCCGACCCTCACGGAACCACCCCGGTGCGGCCAAGGAGAAAGTGGTGCTTGGTGCTTGGTGCTTGGTGCTTGGTGCTTGGTGCTTGGTGCTTGGTGCTTGGTGCTTGGTGCTTGGTGCTGGGTGCTTGGTCCGTGGTCCGTGGTCCTTGGTCCTTGGTCCTTGGTCCTTGGTCCGTGGTCGCTGCTCACTGCTCACCGCTACCCGCTACCCGCTACCCACTACCCACTACCCGCTACCCACTACCCACTACCCGCTACCCGCTACCCGCTACCCGCTACCCGCTACCCGCTACCCGCTACTGAGGACGGAAATTCTTGAGCTTCACAGACCCGTGGTGGTGCCGGCTTCGCGAGGGAGGCGGGCTCGGAGGGTCGGCGGCCGCAGGCACGCCGCTCCTTTTTTGACCACGGACTTTCCCAAGAACTGCTTTCCCGTGAGGAAGATCGGGCTACCTTGGGCCGTTTGCATCTCCCGAACCCCGCTTTTTCCCATGACCTCGATCTCCCGCCGCACCTTCGCCCGCCTCGGAGCCGCCACCGCGCTCGCGCCTTATCTTCCGCTCCGTGCCCAGGAGTCGGGCGACCGCAAGCTCGGCATCGCTCTGCTCGGCCTGGGCGACTACGCCACCCACCAGCTCGCGCCCGCCTTGCAGGAAACGAAGCACGCCCGGCTCACCGGCATCGTCACCGGCTCGCCGGAGAAAGTCCCGACCTGGCAGGAGAAATATGCCATCCCCGATGGCAACGTTTACAACTACGACAACTTCGACGAGATCGCCGACAACAAGGACATCGACATCGTGTATGTCGTCACGCCGACCGGCCTGCACGACGAGTTTTCCATCCGCGCCGCGAAGGCGGGGAAGCACGTCATTTCCGAGAAACCGATGGCCCCGACGGTCGAGGACTGCACCCGCATGATCGAGGCCGCGGAGAAGAACGACGTGACCCTGCAGATCGGCTACCGCCTGCACTGGGAGCCCTACAACCTGCGGCTCATTGAGGCGATGAAAACGAAGGAATTCGGCGACTGGAAATCGATCTCCGCCACCAACGCCTCGCGGATGACGAACTTCACCGGGCTCAACAAGTGGCGCATCGGCAAGGAACTCGGCATCCAGGGCGCGCTCTACGACCTCGGCGTCTACTGCGTGCAGGGCCAGCTCTACTCCGCCCAGGCGCGGCCGCTGCGCGTGACGGCGAACCACAGCACCGAGCGCAAGGACATCTTCACCGAGGTCCCGGAAACCTACGAGTGGGAGCTGGAATTCGAGGGCGGACGCAAGGCCGCCGGCATGGCGAGCTACGGAAAGTCTGGTAATTGGCTCAAGGTGGAAACCGATCAGGGCATGATCGAGCTTTCCCCGGTGTACGGCTACGGCGGCCAGAAGGGCAGCACGCCGGAGGGCCCGATGGACTTCCCGCACGTCAACCAGCAGGCGCTCCAGATCGACGGCCAGGCGCTGGCCATCCTCAAGGGCGAGGCGAGCAAGGTGCCCGGCGAGATGGGCCGCCGCGACATCCGCGTGATCCGCGGCATCATGGAAGCCGCCGATGCCGGCAAGCCCTACGAGTTCGGCAAGTTCCTTTACTGAGGCGCGTGGCGGGTGACGCACTCCCGTTTCCTCACTCCTTGCCTGCCCGCCGCCGCGGCTCCAAGCTCATCCCCATGAGCACCCGCGTCACCGACCTCCACGTCGCCCGCAACATCCCGCTGCCCGCGCCCGCCCTGCTGCTGTCGGAAATCCCGCGCAGCGAGAAGCAGGCGGACTTCGTGGCCGCGTCGAGGGAATCGATCCACTCGATCCTGTTCGGCTCCGACCCGCGGCTGATGGTGGTGGTGGGACCGTGTTCGATCCACGACACCAAGGCCGGCTACGAATACGCCCAACGTCTCGCCGCGCTGGCCGAACGCCTGAAGGACAAGCTCTACCTGGTGATGCGCGTGTATTTCGAGAAACCGCGGACCACCGTGGGCTGGAAGGGCCTGATCATGGATCCCGCGCTCGATGGCACCGACAACATCCCCGAAGGGCTGAGGCAGGCCCGGACTTTCCTGCGCCAGGTGATCGACCTCGGCCTGCCCACCGCCACCGAGCTGCTCGATCCGATCACGCCGCAATACATCGCCGATCTGATCTGCTGGTCGGCGATCGGGGCCCGCACCACCGAGAGCCAGACCCACCGCCAGATGGCCTCCGGGCTTTCGATGCCGGTCGGTTTCAAGAATGGCACCTCCGGCGACCTGGTGGCGGCGATCAACGCGGTCAAGGCCTCGAGCAAGCCGCAGACTTTTCTCGGTGTGTCGGAGCAGGGCGTGGCCTCGGCCGTGACCACCACCGGCAACCCCGGCTGCCACGTCATCCTGCGCGGCGGGGAAAACGGGCCCAACTACGACGCCGACTCGGTCGCCAAGGCGCGCGCCGCCCTGGAGGCCGCGAAGCTCGCCCCGGCGATCATGATCGATGCCTCCCACGCCAACTGCGACAAGGACGACAGCAGGATGCCGGCGGTGTTTGAGGACATCGTGCGCCAGCGCGCCGGGGGCGACACCTCGATCATCGGCGCGATGCTTGAAAGCAACCTCGTCTGCGGCAACCAGAGATTTCCCCAGCCTCCCGGTCAGCTCGTCCGCGGCCAGTCGATCACCGACAAGTGCATCGACTGGGAAACCACCGAGCGCCTGCTCAACGAAGCCGCGGAGAAGCTCTGAAGCCCGCCGCCGGCTGCAGGTTGTCCGCCCTGCAAGGGGCGGCACTGCCCAAGGGTGTTGCCCGGACTCCGACCCCCACAAGCCGCGAGCATCCCCAAAAAGCGCGCTGGCGGCTGCACGTAGTTCCCCCTTCAGGGGGTTGCGCTGCCAGAGTTCTTCGCCCGGGCTCCGCAACCCCACAAGCTTCGGAGCATCTCCAAAAAGCGCGCCACCGGCTGCATGTAGTTCCCCCTTCAGGGGGCCGCGCTGCCAGAGTTCTTCGCCCGGGCTCCGCGCCCCACAAGCCTCGGAACCGCCGCAAAAGCGCGCCACCGGCTGCATGTAGTTCCCCCTTCAGGGGGTTGCGCTGCCAGAGTTCTTCGCCCGGGCTCCGCAACCCCCTGAAGGGGGAACTACATGCAGCCGCAGCCTTGCTCTTTAGGCAACTCCGCGCCGTTTATCCAGCAGCAGCGACATTAGCACCCCCAGCGTCGCCCCACCCACCATTCCCGCGACGGTGCCAATCACCAGGTTCAGTGCCACATTCGGGCTCACGGGAACGGTCGATTCCACCGGCTCCTCATGAACGATCACCGGATCTTCCGAGATTCTCTTCTGCATCTGCTTGCCGATTTGCTCGATCTTGAGGCGCTCCAGTTCCTCCTGAGCCGCCTCGAATTCCTGCGCCGCGTCGAGTCCCGCTTGGGGCGGGTCAAAGCTCTTCCTCAGAGGACGAACCAATCCGGAATCACCACCCTCGCGGTCCAGGGCCCGGCGCTTCTCCTCCACGATTTTCTCCTGAGCCTCGAGAGCGGCCCTCATTTCGTCCAGCCGGCCATCGACACGCTGCTTTGCCAGGCTCATTTTCCAAGTACGGTAAGCCTCGCTCACCGCCGCTGCGACAGCCCGCGCATCCTGCGGATTGGATGCCCGCACCTTGATCTCGACCAGGTCGGTGCCTTTGATGTGGCTTGGCTCGATCCGGTCACGCAGCAACTCACGCACCTCGTCCGCGGTCAGGTTCCAGTGGTTCGCCAGATCAAGCCTGCGAGCGACCTCATCCAGGATTTCCACCGAGTCGATGATTTCGAATTCCGTCGCCATGTTCACGCTTCCTGCGACGCCGCCGATCGGCACCGGTCTCACCTGCAGCACCGACCTTGATTCATACATCTTCGGCATCACGTAGGTCACCACTCCCGCGGCCAACAATCCGATCGAACCTCCGACCACCGCCAACACGGGAATCACCCACCAGTATCGCTTCATCATCCCGGCTCATCGCAGGCTTCACTTCGCAGCACAATTGCAAAACCACATCTCCCCTCAACGTTCCCCCAACATGGCAGGATCTGCGCAAAACTCCGCTTGCGTGGCCTTCCCGCACCTCTAGTTTGACTCCTCATGAGCACTGCCAGCCCCGCCCTGCCGGACTACCTTTCGGAGGAAATCCTCCTTCACCCGGAAAACCGCCAGTTCCCGCCTTTCGACGTCGTCCGCCTCCTCGGCACCGTGTTCGAGCCGACCGCCGGCTGCCGCGTGTGCATTCTGACCGACTTCGATGACCCGGCCGCCGAGATCAAGGACATGGCCTTCGTCGGCAAGCCGGAGTTTCCGGTGCAGAACAAAGCCTACGAGGCCGTCCATCAAGCCCTTCACGGCGGCGCGATGGACGCCCTCGGCATGACCGGCGGTGATTTTTTCGCCTACAAGACGACCCACGGCTCGAACCTCGATCTCGAGGACGAAGTCTGGGACACGCAGGGTCACCAGCTTTCCCTCGATGCCGACATCTATCCGAACTATGACATCATCCTCTGCATCTCCACCTGGTCGGCCACCGCGCCGCTGACCGCGAAATGCAAGGAGTTCGGCTTCCGTGGCGCGACGCTCCACGGCCTCAACGACATCATTCTCAACTCGGGCCTCGCGGTGAACTACGACGAGGTCTCCGCGGACGCCGAGCGCATCCGGCTTGCCATGACCAAGGCCGACGACGTGGAGATCGATTTCGAGCTCGAAGACGGCCGCATCCTCACCGCCTGGCTCGGGCTGGCGCAGCAGGAAGCGCAGAAGTCCCACGGCCTGTGCAAGGGCAAGGCGCCGGACGTCGCCAACCTGCCCGCCGGCGAGGTGTATTTCGTGCCCAGCGACGCCCACGGCCATTTCCCGATGAAATACGAGGACGGCACGCTCGGCGTCCTGACCGTGAAGGACCGCAACATCATCAAGTCCGAGTTGATCGAGGGCGACCAGGCGACCATTGACGCCCACAACGCGCGCCTGGCCGACGACCCGATGACCGGCACCCTCGGCGAGCTCGGTTTCGGCACCCAGGTGCTGCCCGTTTCCGGCGCCGACATTCAGGACGAGAAGGTGCTCGGCACCTGCCACCTCGCCACCGGCCGCGATGACCACCTCGGTGGCGACATCGTGCCGGAGATGTTCAAAAAGCACGAGAACTCGACCCACGACGACATCCTCTTCGCGCCCCACAAGACGCCCAACTTCAACGTCAAGGAAGTCCGCATGAACCGCGGCGGCAAGCAGGAGATCATCATCGAGAACTTCCGCCCGTCGCGCTACATCATGGACGCCCTCGCCGAAGGCCGGGACTGATCCGTGGCGGCGGATTTCATCCGCCAAGCCATCATGCCTCCCAACCCCTACGAATCGGAGAAGCTGGTCTCCGAGTACCTCCTCTTCCACTACGGAAGCCCGGAGGAAATCCTGCCTCCCTCGGCTCCCGCCGGCATGAGGGAGGCGCTCGGTTTCCCCGCCAGGACCTGCGCCCGCTTCCGCGGAAACGGCGGCCGCGGCCTGGATCTCGGGTGTGCCGTCGGTCGTTCGAGCTACGAGATGTCTCGTACTTGCGATTCGGTGCTGGGCATCGATTTCTCCCACGCCTTCATCGACGTCGCCAAAGCGCTCCGATCCGGCCCGGCTCCCTACCGCCGCCTCGACGAAGGCCGCGTTTCCACCGAACTCATGGCGAGCCTGCCGGACGGCGTGCATCCCGCGCGCGTCACCTTCGAGCAGGGCGATGCCATGAACCTGCGCGACGACCTCGGCCGCTTCGACCGCGTCCACGCCGCCAACCTCCTGTGTCGCCTGCCGGATCCCGACAAGCTGCTCCGCCGGCTGCCGGGCCTCGTTTTCCCCGGCGGAGAGCTGATGCTGGCCACGCCCTGCACGTGGCTCGGCGAGTTCACCCCGATGGAGAACTGGCCGGATGGCCCGACTCTCGACTGGCTCCACCGGGAGCTCGACGCGGACTTCGAGCTGCTCGAAACCGCCGACGAGCCCTTCCTCATCCGGGAGACCGCGAGGAAGTTCCAGTGGACCTCCTCGCAGGTCACGCTCTGGCAGCGGCGCTGAAAAACGCAGGACCGTTTCACCCTCGTCTACACGGCGGGAGACGCCGGGCCCGTATTCTGAAAGTCAGGGGTTTCAGCGGCGGGACCCCCGGCAACTACGGCCTCGTGGTCCGGCGGCTTCGGGCCCGGCAGCGGGCCGCCGATGTCTCCCGAGCACGGCGAGGAAGCCGGCGAGTTTTTCCGCGCTGAATTCGATGGGGGGTGAAAAGTGCGGGCCCCCGCGGCCGGACGCCAGAATCCGCGCACTCTTGCACACCCCACGCGGAGCGCGATCGATCTTGGAAACCGAGCATCCGGCACAATCTCGAAACCCGCGTCCATGCCCGTCACCACTCTCACCGATTTCCATCACTGGCTTCTTGCCGACGTCAGCGAGGGAGCCCCCTTCATCCTGCTCGATACCGGCGAACTCTCCCGCCCGTCCTGCGCCGCCGCCATCGCACGCCACCTGAACGAATTCGACGAATCCTCAGGGGGAAACTGGATCGCCCTCGATGCGGCGGTGATCGAAACCATCGCCGCCGATGCCGCCCAGCGCCGCCTGATCGGCCTCGGCGAGCCGACCGTTTCGCCGGCAGGCGATCCGGCGAACGTGGGTGAGGTGCTCGTCGCCCTCGCCCGCCGTGGCCACATCGTCATCAACCACGCCGGGGCCTTCATCGCGCTGGCCGGGGATCCCCGTGGGTTCAAGGCAGCCCTGGGCCTGCCGGAGAGCGGCGGCGAGGGCTACCACATCATCCTGGATCCCTCGGGCTTCCCCTCCCGCTGTCTCGCGCCGCTGGTGGCCGATAGTTTCCTCGAGTGGTTCAACCACCTCCAGGCAGCCTGACTCCTGGCGCAGGATCCGCGCATTCTCGCGCAATCCACGCGGCGACCCCGGACCACCCGGCCGCTCTGATTCGACCCACCATGAACGTCATCGCCTTGACCATCCTCGTCAGTTCCTGCCTCGCCGGGATCTTCGTGGTCTGCTTCATCGGCGAGTTCCGGCGTTCCAGGAACTCCTCCCCTGAACGGGACAGCCTCCTTCCTTTCGAAGACGAAAACTAAACCCGCTCCCATCATGAGCAACCCCGCCAGCAGCACCACCACCATCACCTACGACGACAAGTCGGTCCGGCAGTTCATGTTCTTTTCAATCCTCTGGGGATTGGTCGGCATGCTCGTCGGCGTCATCTGCGCCACCCAGCTCTCCTGGTGGCAAATGAACGGCAAGTTCCTCGAAGCGCTCACCGCGGGCGCCTTCCATGCCGACGGCGTCTCGTTCCTGACCTTCGGCCGGCTGCGACCGCTGCACACCAACGCGGTGATCTTCGCCTTCGTCGGAAACATGATCTTCGCCGGCGTTTACTACTCCACCCAGCGGCTGTGCAAGGTGCGCATGGCGTCCGATCTGCTGACGAAAATCCACCTCTGGGGCTGGCAGCTGATCATCGTGGCGGCCGCGGTCACCCTTCCGCTGGGCCTCACCCAGAGCAAGGAATACGCCGAGCTGATCTGGCCCATCGACATCGCCGTGGCGCTCATCTGGGTTGTCTTCGCGGTCAATTTCTTCTGGACGCTGGCGAAGCGCAACGAGCCCAGCCTTTACGTCGCCCTCTGGTTCTACATCGCGACCATCGTGACGGTGGCGATGCTCTACATCGTCAACAACCTCCAGCTGCCCACCTCCTTCACCCACTCCTACCCGATCTTCGGCGGCTTGCAGGATGCGCTGGTGCAGTGGTGGTATGGCCACAACGCCGTCGCCTTCTTCCTCACGACCCCGATCCTCGGGATCATGTATTACTTTTTGCCGAAGGCGGCCAACCGCCCGGTCTACAGTTACCGCCTGTCGATCATTCACTTCTGGTCGCTGGTCTTCATCTACATCTGGGCCGGTCCGCACCACCTGCTGAACACCGCCCTGCCGCGCTGGCTGCAAATGCTCGGCATGCTTTTCTCCCTCATGCTGTGGGCGCCCTCCTGGGGCGGCATGCTCAACGGTCTGCTGACCCTCCGCGGGGCGTGGAACAAGCTCCGCACCGATCCGGTCATCAAGTTCTTCGCCGCCGGCGTGACCTTCTACGGCATGGCGACCTTTGAAGGCCCGCTGCTCTCGATCCGCGCGGTGAACCAGCTCTCGCACTACACGGACTGGACCATCGGCCACGTCCACTCCGGGGCGCTCGGCTGGAACGGCCTCATGGCCGCCGGCATGTTCTACTGGCTCGCCCCGCGCCTCTATAAGACGAAGCTGTGGTCCGTCGCCCTCGCCAACCTCCACTTCTGGGTCGCCCTGGTCGGCATCCTCCTCTACGTGGCCGCCATGTGGACGGCCGGCGTGATGCAGGGCCTGATGCTCGGCGAAGTCGCGGAAGGCGGCACCACCCTCAAGTATGAGTTCGTGGAAACGCTGAAGGCGATCCAGCCGGAGTACATCCTCCGCTCCATCGGCGGCAGCCTGTTCCTCTTCGGCTTCGTCCTCTGCGCCGTGAACATCTGGAAGACCGCCCGCGCCGGCCAGCCTCAGGACGACACCGTGGAAGTCGCGGTTCCCGAGGAAAAAATGGACGACATGCCGCTGCCGAAGACCATCTTCAACGACCCGCTGTCCTACATCATCCTCGGTCTCGTGTTCCTCTGCATGTGGTTCTTCCTGCCGCCGCACGGCGACAAGGTGGCCCTGGTGCTGGCCGTGCTGACGTCCATCAAGGCGATCACCGCCTTCAAGAAGCACAAGGAGAACTGGATCAGCTGGCACGAGCGCCTGCTCCACAACTACCTGCCCTTCACCCTGCTGGTTTTCTTCGCCGTCGCCATTGGCGGTGCCGTGCAGATCATTCCCTCGCTCATCGTGAACCGGGAAAAGAACGTCGAAGGCCGCCTGCAGGAGCTCTACACGCCGCTCGAGCTCGCAGGGCGCGATGTTTACGTCTCCGAAGGCTGCTACAACTGCCACTCGCAGATGATCCGCACGCTGCTGCCGGACGTGATGCGCTATTCCCACGCCGGCAAGACCGACGACTACTCGCACCTCGGCGAATCCCTCTACGACCATCCTTTCCAGTGGGGTTCCAAGCGCACCGGCCCGGATCTCGCCCATGAAGGAGGCGACCTCGTCCAAGGGGCGAAGTACATGCGCTCCGGCAAGCGCGATAACGTGTGGCACTACAACCATTTCATGAATCCTCGGCAGACCTCGGAAGGGTCTAACATGCCATGCTACCCGTGGCTGTTCGAGAAAAAGACCGATATCAAGTCGCTGCCGGGCAAGATCGCCATCCAGTCCAAGGTCGGCGTGCCCTACCCGCCGATGTCGCCGGAGGAAATCCAGGACAACGCCAAGTTCCAGGCCATCGAGATCGCCAAGAGCCTCGCCGCCGCCAAGGTGCTGCCTCCCGAGGGCGCCGAAAACCTGTCCGGGGACGAACTCGCCGGCTACCTCGCCGAGCGCGAAGTCGTCGCCCTGATCGCCTACGTCCAGAAGCTCGGCACCTACCGCATTGTCGAGAAGGAAGGTAAGAAGGAGCCGGTGCCGCTGGATCCGGATTCCTATCGCAATGTCCGCGCCGCTGCTGCCGGAAAGGGCGAAACGGCCTCCATTGCCCAGCCCTGATCCCACCCCGGAATCGCCAACCGACCCGCAATCATGTTCAAGCGAATCATCTATGATGACTGGATGACCATCGTGCCCGTCATCGCCTTCGGCATCATGTTCACCGTCTTCATCGTGAGCACCATCCGCGCCCTCCGGATCCGCCCGACCGAACGGGAGCGCCTTTCCAGCCTGCCCCTCGACGAGCAACCCGGCAACAAACCCTAATCCGCCTCCACCAACATGTCCGATTCATCCCCATCCGAAGAACCGAAGCGCGGGGACTTCGCCTCCAAGAAGGGCGAGGTCATCCTTCGCAAGCACGAGTACGACGGCATCCAGGAGTTCGACCAGAAGCTGCCCAACTGGTGGCTGTTCACCTTCTACTTCGCCATCGCCTGGTTCGTGATCTACTGGGTGCTCTACTACCACACCGGCACCTACCGCACCGACCAGCAGAAGATCACCTCCAGGCTGGAGCAGATTGAGGACGACAAGTCCGCGGCCTTGGCCAGCACGCTTGCCAACCTCGACAACGAGACCCTGATCAACCAGTGGGCCACCGATCCGGAAAAGGTGGCGGCCGGGGAGGCGATTTTCACCACCAACTGCGTCGCCTGCCATGCCGCGGACCTCAGCGCCACCATGGCGGTCGGCGACCAGAAAATCCCGCTGCCCGGTCGTCCGCTCGATGACGGCGTCTGGGAATACGGCTCCGAACCGCTGGACATCTTCAAGCTGATCAACGAGGGCACCCCCGCCGACGCCGCCGGCTACAATGGCGCCCGCATGCAGGCCTGGGGCCAGATGCTCTCTCCCGAGCAGATTGCCGACGTGACGTCCTTCATCATCTCGAAGAACCGCAAGGAGTTCGGCCTTTGAACCTCTGAATCTTCTCCCGCCCTCAAACAAAAGGCGGCCTCCTGTCGGGAGGCCGCTCTTTTTTTCTTTCTGCGGAAAACGATAAGCTCGTGTCGTTTCGTCGCCCTCGCGACCGCCAGCGGGCGGCTCACATCAGCGTGGCTCCCGCCTCGGCAAGTTCCGAACGCTCGCCCCGGCTCAGCGGGACGTGCGCCACAAAAGGCTGCCCTTTGAGCCGGTTGCGCGTGTAGACGAGACCGTTGCTGCGGCTGTCCACATACGGATTGTCGATCTGGGCCGGGTCGCCCACCATCACCAGCTTCGAGCCGCGCGACATGCGGGTGACCACCGTCTTGGCTTCCTGCGGCGTGAGCTGCTGCGCCTCATCGAGCACGAAGAAGCGATTGGGAATCGAACGGCCGCGAATGTAGGCCAGCGCCTCGATCTCGATGATGCCCTGGTCCAGCAGCACCTCGTAGGGCTTCTTGGCTCCGGAGTCGACCTGCTTCTGCTTGCGCCGCGGGCCGGAAGGAGAGGGCGGACACATCAGCAGCTCCAGGGCGTCATGAATCGGCTGCAGCCACGGCCGCATCTTCTCCTCAAGGGTCCCGGGGAGGAACCCCATCTGCTCGCCCATGGCGACGACCGGCCGGCTCACGGTCAGGCCGTTGTATTTGCGGTTGAACATTTCATGGAGCCCGGCCGCCACCGCGATCAGCGTCTTGCCGGTGCCGGCATGGCCATAGCAGGTCACCAGCGAAATCTCGGGATTGAGCAGCGCATCAATGAGGCAACGCTGGCCGAGGTTCATCGGCTTCAGGGCCACGCCGTCGGGAATCTTCAGCGCGTCCGGCACCTGAAGCCGCACCAAGCGGCCCTCGCTGGCCAGGCGTGCGGGCATGGTCTGCTTTTCGCCGGCCTCCAGCAGCACGTACTGGTTCAGCACCACCTCCACCCGCCTTTCGTGGGGGATCACCAGCTCGCCCGAGCTGGCGAAGCGCTGAAGCTCGGAGGGATCGACCTCGATACGACGGATGTCGTAGGTCGTCACCTCGCGGGGATCGACCTTGTCGTTGAGATAGTCCTCGCACTCGATGCCCACCGCCCTGGCCTTGAGCTGGAGGTTGATGTCCTTCGTCACAAGTACGACGGGTGCCGTATTATGCTGCATCAGGAGCAGCGTGGCGGCCATGATGCGGTGATCGACCCGCTCCTTGTCGGGAAAGACGCGATGGAAGTGATTGAGCATCTCCGAGTTTTTCGGGCAGCTCAGGGGATCGTAGATGACCATCCGCACGGTGCCTCCGCCCTCGGTCGGCACGCCCGTGGTGATGGCATCCGAACTGGAGAAAAGGTCCGTGAGCCGCCGGTGCACGCGGCGGGCGTTGGCACCGCGTTCGGATTGCTCGGACTTGAAGCGGTCCAGCTCGGCCAGCACGTCGACGGGAATGCAAAGATGGTGCTCCTTGAAGCGGGAAAGGCAGCCGGGATCGTGGATCAGGACGTTGGTATCGAGAACGAAGTTCTTGACCACCTGGGAGGGTGCCTGGAGCCCGAATTCCACGGCCTCCGACTGGCGCCTGGATCTCGCCTTTCGCGTCGCGCCTCCCGGTTTGCCTTTGATTTCTTCGAAAAGGTTGGATTGGGAGTCGTCGATCGGCTGGATCATTGAAACAGGGGTGTTTCGGGGTTTAGGAGTGGACGGTGGAAGGCGAACGGCCACCCGGACCGCCCCCGGGCACCGCGATTTCGCAACGGCGCGAAAAACGTTTGAACAAAATATTCAAGGCTTCTGAAGTATTGCCCGGGGCAAGGCGTTGGCAATGAAATTCAGAGGTCGTTTCGTTCACCGGAAAGCGCTTGAGCACAGCGGATGCCAGCCCTCTCGGGCGATCCTGGTCAGCAGGCCGAGCGCGCGGAGGCCAACCGGCCGGCGGCCCGCCGGTCGGGCTTGCCGAGGGGCGTCCGGGGAAGCTCGTCACAGTGGAGCACGGCATCGATCCTCCACGGCCCGGCGACCTCCCGGTTGAAGGCGGCCACCTGCTCGCCGGAGGCGGCGAGCGAGGTCACGAGAACAAGCCGCGAGCCTCGCCGCGGATCCGGCAGCGCGACGAGAATGGACGACTCGAAGCGGGACTCGATCGAATCGAGGTCCACCAGCTCGCCGAGCACCTTGACCCGCCGGTCGGACCGGCCGAGCACGGTGATTTCCCTGCCATCCAGCTGCACCCGATCGGTGGTGGCGAAGCGGCCCGGCGCCCGCGGCTGGTAGCGCAGGCGGCCAGCGGACGGGGTGAGCATGCCGGAAAAAAGCGCGGCGCCCTCGATCTCCAGCCGGTCATCGGGACCACCGCAGGCCTGCCAGTGGGGCAACAGAGGAATGGGCGCGGCGTGGAACGGGAGCTGTCGTTGTTCCAAGGACTGCGTCGCGATCTGCGAGCCGGCCTCGGTCATGCCGTAGCTCGCCAACACCGGCCAGCCGAGCCCGCGGGCGGAGCGGCCCAGCTCGTCGCTCATCGATCCGCCACCCACAACGATGGTCCGCAGCTCCGCGGGCGCCCGCAAGCCGGCGGCCACGAGGTCATGAACCTGGGCCGGAACCATCGGGCAGTGGCTGATTTTTTCCCGCGTCAGCCAGTCGAGAGCGGTCACGGGATCCCACCTTCCGGGCAGCCGTGACAGGCGGCACCCGGCCTCGAAGGCACGGGCCACCACGCCGAACCCGCCGACGTGGTGGAGCGGCAGGAGCAGGCCCCAGGTATCGTCGCCGGTGACGCCGAGGTGGCGGTTGACGACCGCCGCGGAGAGCAGCAGCGCCTCGCGGGTCAGGCCGATCCATTTCGGTTCGCCGGTGGATCCTGAGGTCTGGAAATAGACGAGACCCGGAAGATCGCCCTCGACCTCCGGAAACTCCGCGCCCGGCGCGTGGGCCGTCGTGGCGGCCCAGAACGCGGGATCCATCAAGAGAGCTTCTTCCATGGCAGCCGCTCGAGGAGGTCATCGAATCCGAGGCCGGTGCCGCCTGGCGGCTTGAACTCGGGCGACCACCGGCCGAGGCGCTCGGCGAAGTCGCTGGGAGTGAAAAGGTGGTGGGTCTGCAGGCCGCACACGCCGACCAGGCCGGGGAACTGGACGTTGAGCTTGGCGGCCTCCCACGCTGCGGAGCATTGCCCGAGCGGATGTTCCATGGAGCTGGTCACCACCACCTGCTGCCCTCGCGAGGCGGCGGCCTCGGCCAGCAGCCACGGTTCATCGACCGCCGGCTTGATCACCATCACCTGCGCGGCATCGGTCACGGGCGCGGCCTCGCAATCGACGGCCAGCGGCACCTTGCAGCGCTGCCGCAGCTCGGGCCAGGTGGTGGTGGAGTAGGGACAAGGATCCTCCACGAAGTCGATCTTCCAGCGTAGGTCCTCGGGGAGGCCGAGCAGGAAAGCGGCGGCTTCCCCCGGCTCGAAGGCCTCGTTGGCATCGAGGCGCCAGCGGAGCTGGGGGTATTTCGCGGCGCTGGATTTCAGATAAGCGGCCTCCGTTTCCGCGTCCCGGCCGATCTTCAGCTTCACGTGGGCGAAACCTTTCTCCACGGCGCTTTCCAGGATCCTCTCGTCCTGCCATGGCAGCGTGGCGTGGCTCTGCGGGACGTCGATTTCCTCCAGCAGGGCATCTCCGATGAAACGGGCATCGGCATCCTCGGCGGCGCAGCGCACGGCGCGCCGGACGATCGGCCAACGCCGCGGCCCTTGAAGATCCGACAGACACTTGGCGAGGTCCGGATCGCCGAATTCGGGCCATGGATGCAGGCAGGCGAAGCCTTCGCCGATCCGCACCAGCGCTCCGCTGAATTCGCGTCGCGGGCTCTTCGCATTGAGCGGCTGGCGGGCGGTCAGCTTGTATTTCCAAAACCAAAGGTCGTCGGCCACGCGCGACCCTTGACCGGCCGGGGGGGATTTCCAAACGGATATTGCCGGGGCTTTTCCCGGCCCCGCCCGGGGCACCCCTCCCGGGCGAAGCTACAGCATCACGGCGAACACGTTAAACAACGCGGCAAAGGCCACGAGTTGCAGGGCGGCCAGGGCGAGCAGGCGGTTCATGCCGGGACCCTCGTCCATCGACATCGCCCCCCAGCTGATCCGCAGACCGAGGGTCCACACCGGCAGCGTGGCCAGAAAGAGCCACGGCAGGCCGATGAAGATCCACACGAGCCCGAGCAGCGCCGGCGTTTTCACCTCCGCCCAGATCATCAGCCGGGCCACCTTCGGACCGCAGCGCACCGCCAGCGTGTGCTTGCCGGTGCCGGCGTCTTCCACCCGGTCGCGCAGGTTGTTGATGGAAATAAGCACCGCCGAGAGCAGGCCGACCTGTCCGCCGAGCAGCAGGGCCTCCCAGCGCCACTCCTGCAGCTGGATGAAAACCGTGCCGGTCACCGCGACGAGGCCGAAGAACAGGATCACGAACAGCTCGCCCATCCCGCGGTAGGCCAGTGGAAAGGGTCCGCCGGTGTAGCCATAGGAGAGATACATCGAGACCACGCCGATCAACAGGATCGGCCAGCCGGCCGCCTGATAGAGCGGCACCCCGCAGGCCACGGTCAGCAACAGGAACGCCCCGCCCGAGATGAACACCGCCCGGGGGCTCATGAGGCCGCTGGCAGTCACCCGCCTCGGACCGGTCCGCCGCGCGGTATCGGCACCCTTTGCGGAATCGATGGCGTCGTTGAAAAAATTGGTCGCAATCTGGATCCCGAGCGCCCCCAGCAGGGTACAAACGCCGAGCACCGGGTTCCAGGATCCGGAAAGCTTCCAAGCCAGGACGCAGCCGGCCCACACCGGGACCACCGCCGCAGGCAGCGTTTTCGGACGGGTGGCGAGCAGCAACGCGCGGATCACGCCGCCGAAAAAAGTCTCCCGCCCGCCCCGCCGCCATCAAAAAAACGGCCGGCCCGGCAGGCGGGACGGCCGTTTCGGCGACGGATGGCAACACCCCGTCAGAATTCGTAGCCGATCTTGGCGCCGACGTAGTGGGACTCGCTGTCTCCTCCGATGCGGGCCTCGTAGTCGAGGCCCACGTTCAGGCCGCAGCTTTGATACCAGCCCACGCCCACCCCGGCCACGAGGAGATCCTCATCGGTCCCGGCCAGCGGGATGCCGCCGACGGATCCCTGATCGTCCTCGAACTCGTGCTCCCAAGCCACGCGCACCTGCGGTGCCAGGGTTCCAGCGCTCAATTTGACCGGGTAGGAAACCTGGTAGCCGAGCTGGCTGGCCAAGGACTTGTAGGACGCATCCTGGAAAGTCAGCGCCCCGGCTCCGACCTCGCTGTAACCGTCGATGTCCCCATCGAGCCACCGCAGCTGCCCGTAGGGCCCATGGACAAACGACCCGTGGATCATGTTGAGTCCGGTGTTGAACTCGAGGTTATGGAAGTCCCCGTCGGTGTCGCCGCGCGCCCCGCCGGGGAAGCGGATCGTGTCGTAGCTCGTCATGCCGTACGCGTAGAGGGCGTCGGCATAGAAGCCCATGCTCGCCCCGATCGGCCGGCGGTATGACACGTAGGGAATCAAGGCCACGGTATCCACGTCGGCGCTGCCGAGATTCCTCATCTTGATGTCGGAATTGGCCCCGCTGACCGCGAATCCCGCGGACCAGTTCGTATTGAAGTCATACTCGACGCCCACCATCCCTCCAAAGGTATCGGTGGAAACCTCATCCTGCAGCAGCTGGCGGATCGCCGCCGCCGTACCGCGGATCGTCCGGTATTGGGCGTCGTCATCCTCGGACGAGTAGTAGACCTGGCCGTAGACCTCCCACGGGCAGGTCCGGGTCATGACGATGGGCTCCTTCGCCATGCCCCCCTTGGCCATTCCGCCCTTCGAGCTGTAGGGCGGAGCGGGCTCGGAGTAGGTTTCCGGCTCCGTCATCACTCCGGTACGCAGCCGGAAAAGCCGGCCACCCACGTCCCGCGTGACCGTCCGGGCCACCGCGACCGACGCCGTCCGCAAGGTCGAAGTGACGAGCCTTCCGGCATCGGTGACCTCGAAGCCGATCTCGCGCCCGAGCTTGCTCAGGATCGCGGCATCGAAGTCGGCGAACGAGTCAGCCGGAATCGTGAACGCACCGCTGCCTCCCTGGATGTTGTCGATGTAATACTGCTCCAGCGTCGTGCTCCCATCGAGGATCGGCAGCCCGTTGATGACATCGACGCCGGCGGCCAGCGCGGCATCCCGGGCGGCGGCGTCCGCCGTGGGATCGCCGTCGCCATCGCCGGACACATCGATCACCTGTCGGGAACTCTCGATGTTGTTTCCGAAAATCTCGCTGGTGGCGAGGTTGATGCCGGCCGCGGGGTTGGTGCCGCCGGAACTGGGGCGGATGAAGTTGTCGAGCAAGTCGGCAAAGGCGAGGGCATCCGCGGCGCCGGTCAGGACCGTCCACGGGATGCCGACTCCCGCCGAGGAGTCGAAATAAATCAGCGACACCGCCAGGCCACCGGAAATCGCCGAGTGGAGTTGGGAATTCCGGAAGGCCTGGGCATAGCCATCCAGCTGGAGATCAAACTCCGTGGTGTCGATGCTACCGGAAGTGTCGGTCACGAGCGCGAGCTCGAGATCAACCATGATGGGCGACGTTTGCGCCTGAAGCGCGGCCGGCATGCAAAGCGCGGACGCGGTGCCAAAAATGGCGGCATAGCGGTGGAGCGGAGAGCAACGAGTTTTCATTCCTCACGGGGGTTGGTTGTTCGGAAAAAGGGGCTTCTCCCTTTTTCAGGGCTATCAGATTGAAACCCGCTCGTCCCGCACTCAAGCAAGAAATGCGGACAAACTCCGTCCCCGCCCCATCCGATCCCAGCCTCCTCAAGGCACCCGCGGGAACTTCGAAAAGTCCGGCTTCCGCTTCTCGACGAAGGCGTTTTTCCCCTCCTTGGCTTCCTCGCTCATGTAGTAGAGCAGGGTGGCATTGCCGGCGAGGTCGAGGAGCCCCATCTGGCCGTCGCAGTCGGCATTGAGGCAGGCCTTCAGGCAGCGCAGCGCGAGCGGCGAGTGAGCCAGCATTTCCCGGCACCACTGGAGGGTTTCCGTTTCCAGATCGGCCAGCGGCACCACCGTGTTCACCAGGCCCATCTCGAGCGCCTGCCGGGCGTCGTACTGACGGCATAGGTACCAGATTTCGCGCGCCTTCTTCTGGCCGACGATGCGGGCCAGGTAGCTCGATCCCAAGCCGCCATCGAACGAACCCACCTTGGGTCCGGTCTGGCCGAAGCGGGCGTTGTCGGCGGCGATCGTCAGGTCGCACACCACGTGCAGCACGTGGCCGCCGCCGATGGCGTAGCCCGCCACCATCGCCACCACCGGCTTCGGCATCTGGCGGATCTTCTTTTGGACGTCCAGGATGTTGAGCCGCGGCACGCCGTCATCGCCCACATAGCCCGCGTGGCCGCGCACCTTCTGGTCGCCGCCGGAGCAGAACGCCTTTTCCCCTTCGCCGGTCAGGATGATCACGCCGACCTCCGGGTCCTCGTGGGCCAGCTCCAGCGCGACGAGCATTTCTTTCACCGTTTGCGGCCGGAAGGCGTTGCGCACCTCCGGGCGGTTGATGGTGATCTTGGCGATCTGGCCCTCATCCGTCGTCTCATAGCGGATGTCCTCGAATTCACGCACTGCGGTCCACATGGTGCGGCGAGTGTGGCCTAGGAAACGGAGCGCTCAAGGAATTCCCCGACGATGCCCGGAAACTCCGGGCTCTCCCATGGCACGCGATGCCCGGCCCCCGGCGCGATCCATTTCTCCGGACCAGCCGCCCGCTCCGCGAGGGCGCGGAATTTCCCGTCCCGCTCCCCCGCCACCCACAGCACCGGACACCGGATTTCCCCGAGCCTTTCCCCCAGCGGCTCCTGCGCGCCGAGCGACCAGTCCATGAAGCTCCGCGCCACCGGGTTCCGCCGCGGCTCCAGCTTCATGCGGTCGGGCAGGGCGGCATCGCCCCCCAGCACCGGCTGGGCGTTCCATCGGCTCAGGAAATCGCGCCACTCCCCCTTCAGGGCCGCGGCCGCCCATTCGGCATCGCGCGCGAGGCGGGCCGATCTTTCCCCCGCATCCTCGAGCCCCGGGTGCGCCGACACGATCACCGCCGCCTGCCACGGTCCACCGGCCAGCAGTGCGTGCAGGGCCAGCCGCCCGCCCATCGAGTACCCGAGCAGCACTTTCCTTCCGGAAACGGCGGCCGCCTCCTCGTTGAGTGCCTTGCCGAAGGCCTCCAGCGGCATCGGGCAGCAGTCCAGAAAACGCCACAGGTCCACCCGTTTCACCGCCCAGCCCGGCACGGCGAACCCGCGCCAGTCCTCGGCCATTCCCACCGCGCCGTGCAGGCACCAGATCGTCCCCAGCATCGGCCGACCATCCCCCGCTCCCCCGCCGGTGGCAAGACCGGCCGCCATCAAGCCGCCGTGGGCCCGGCGTAGTGGACGAGCACCCGATCGAGCGCCTCCAGCGTGAGGGGCTTGGTCAGGTAGTCGTTCATGCCCGCCGCCAGCGCCAGCTCGCGGTCCTCATGGAAGGCGTGCGCCGACAATCCCACGATGGCCATGGGCGCCATCCCCGCCGACGCCTCCATTTCGCGGACGCGGCGGGTCGTTTCCAGCCCGTCCATGCCGGGCATTTCCACATCCATGAAGATCAGCTGAAAAGCCCGCCGGGTGAGGACCTCGAGGGCGTCCCGACCGCCGCCGGCCTCCGTCACCGCAAGCCCGTGCCGCCGCAGCAGCGCGGCCAGCAGGCTGCGGTTCACCTCGCTGTCATCCACGATCAACACCGCCCCCTCCGGCCGGGCTCGCGGCGGCGGGGGCGGCGGAGGTTTCATCAGCGAAACCAGCTTTTCCCCGAGCGGCCGCAGCTCCGTCGGCAGCACGATCCCCACGCAACAGGCGCTTCCGGCCCGGCAGACATCGTCCGCCCCGTCCATCACCCGCGCGCAGGGAATCCCGACCGTTCCCGCCTGCGCCGAGGCCAGACGCGCGCAGTCGCCGCCGGGCTCGGTGCCATGGATCAGCAACAGGTCCGGCGGCTGGGTGCGCATCCGATGCAGCGCCGCCAGGGGCTCGGCCAGGCACTCCAGCGAGGCCCCGAGCATCGCCACCTGGCCGGCGAAGCCCTCCGCGGGCGGCGTTCCCACCCACAGCAGGCGCCGGCCGTCGAGCACCCGATCGAGCGAGGTCGCCACTTCCGGCAGCCGGATTTCGAAAAAGAAGGTGCTGCCCAGGTCCGGCGCGCTTTCAAAGCCGATCTCGCCGCCCATCTGGCGGATCAGCCGCCGGCAGATCGCCAGCCCCAGGCCGGTGCCTTCGAAGGAACGCGAGCTCGAGCGATCGATCTGGCTGAAGGGCTGGAACAGCAGCTCGTCCTGCCCCGCCGCGATGCCGATGCCGGTATCCGCCACCTCGAAGCGCACCCGCCCGCCCGCCGCCGGCGAGACCCGCACCGCCACCCCGCCGGAGGGGGTGAACTTGATCGCGTTGCCGACCAGATTGAAGAGCACCTGCCGCACCCGGCCGGCATCGCCGCGGACCCGCAGCGGCAGGCCGGAGCCCACGTGGCCGTCCAGCGTCAATCCCTTGGCCTGGGCGGCGGTGGAAAGCAGCTCCACCACCTCCCGCACCAGGTCCGCCGCCGAAAACTCATCGTCCCGCAGCACCAGCGCGCCGGCCTCCAGCCGGGAGAAATCGAGGATGTCGTTGAGCAGCGTCAGCAAGTGGTCGCCGCATTTCCGCACGATCCCGATGTGCCGCTGCTGCTCCCCGGTCAGGCCGCTCTGCCGCAGCAGCTCCGCATAGCCGAGGATCCCGTGCAGCGGCGTGCGCACCTCGTGGCTCATCGCCGCCACGAAGTCGCTCTTCGCCCGCGCGGCGGTCTCGGCGTCCTTGCGGGCGGCCACCGCCGCAGCCTCCGAGCGCCGGATCTGGAGGTAGGAAAAACCGAACCAGGCCCCCATCAGCACCAGCCCGCCCGAGAACACGATCAGCAGGAAGCCCGACAAACGGTGCAGGCTGGCCAGGTGCCGGTCCTTTTCGGAGGAAAACACCAGCCCCAGCGGCTCGCCCGCCAGACGCAGCGGGTTGAACACGGAAACGACCGGCCTTTTGTCAGGGAACGCCACCTCGTGCTCGCGAATCCCCTCCAGCCCCTCGGCGAGGAGCTGGCGGCAAAACTCCAGCACCTCGGGCGGCACCTCGAAGTGGGTCCCGCCCGGCGACAGCGGATGGCGGATCAGGCTCGGCCGGGCATCGTCCTCCACCGACCAGATCCACAGCTCCGACTGCCCCATCATGTAGCTCTCCAGCCCCGCCCTCAGGAAATCGGCGTGCGGAACCACGAGATGCACCGCCACCACCGCCGAGTGCAGCCCGGCCGGCAGGCGCTCGGACACCACCAGCCGCTCGCCCTCGTGGGTCACCGATGAGGTCGGCCCCTCCGCTCCTCCCGCCGTCGGCCGCTGGGCGGAAACATCGAGGTAGTTGCCCGGCAGGATCCGGATCTCGAAGGTCCGGCCCGTGCGCAGATCGACGCGCACGCCCTCGATCGACTCCTGATGGCGGGCGAAGAAACGCCGCACCATCGCCTGGTTCCGCCGGTCCTGCTCCGTCAACGGACCGGCATCAAGATAGCTGTGAAAGGCATCGAGCGAGGCCAACAGGCGGAAGTCGTCCCGCAAACCGTCGAACTGGCTTTCCAAGTGCCGCGCCGCCCCGGCGGTGAAGCTCTGCAGGCGCAGGGTGGCCGCCTGGGTTTCCGCGCGCATGATCTTGCGCGAGTAGAGGATGGCCACGGAAATGAACACCAGCGAGATGGCGAGCACGTGCCACAGGCTCAGCGGGCCGATCCCGCACAAGATCCACCCAGTCCAGGGGGTGCTGGATTTCCGGCCTCTCATCGGCGTGGCATGAAGGCGAGCAACCGCCAGTCGAGGTGCCGGATCCGCCGCACGTGGATGGCCCAGCGGCGGTTGTCGAGATCCAGCAGGGCCGACGAGGCATCCGGCGCAAGCACCTCCGCCGCCATCTCGCGGATCGCCAGCGAGCTGCTCTTGTGAAGGTTGTACTGCGCCGAGCGGAAGGTGTCCGAGCGCACCGTATCCACGTAGCGGTGGTTTTTCAGCGGCGGCAGCCTCAGCACCTGGATCATCGCCTCCCCGGTCGCCACCACCGTGCCATCCTCGGCCAGCAGCAGGTAAAACGGATTTCTCCCATCGAAGTCCAGATCGCGCACCAGGCGGTCGATCGTGATATCCAGCCCGCACACCCCTTCCAGCCGCCCGCCGGCATGCACCGGGGCCACGCAGGAAATCATCCACCCCCGCCCCGCCGGGTCCACGTAGGGTTCCTTCACCCACACCGGCTCGCGGCCGGGGTTGTGGGCATCGTCCGCCAGATAGTAGAAGTTGTATTCCGGGATGTTCATGCCCGGCGGATACTGCACCACCACGTCGAAGGGCGGATAGATGCGGTTGAAGCTGTGATGGTCGTTGTAGTAGGCCTGCACGACCTGCTCGTTGTCCGTGACCAGCCGTTCCAGATCGGGATCGATGGCCTCGGTCGCCCTGACCACCCGCAGGATGTCCGGCGTCACCGGCACCACGCCGGAAACGAACACCGCCGGGCGGCCGCTGGCGATCGCGTCGGGACGGAACAGCGTGCCGTTTTCCGCGAGCACGTAGGCGTCCGCGTCGGCGGCTTCAGCCAGACGGTCGAGATCGCCATAAACCCCGCGGATCCGAGCGGAAAGCGAACGGCAGTGTTCCTCGACCGCGCCCACCGCGGATTCCAGCCGCCGGCCCAGCACCTCGAGCTGCGGCGGAGGAGACGGGGACTGGCGATGGCAACCGGCCGCCAGCAGGGAAATCGCCGCCAGCCGGACCATCGTCCGGCGCCCGCACGGGAGTGACGTCGCGGCCTTCATCGGGCGGGCCAGCGTTTGGAAAACCAGGCTTCGGCCTCCGCCACCAACGCTTTCGCCCGGGCCAGCCACTCTCCGGCCGGCCGGCGCCCGTCCTTTTCCGCCTCGATCGCGGCAAACTCCTGCGCGAGGGCCACCAGGCCGAGTGACGACGAGGCGCCCTTGAGGCGGTGCGCGATCTCCCGGACCACGTTTCCCTCCGCCTCCCGCAGCTCGCGCAAACCGTCCCGCATTTGCCCGATGCCGCGGAAGCAAATGGGCGGCAACTCGTCGCCGATCATCTCCTCCATGCGGTCGATCAGCGGCTGGTCGATGGACGTCATCTCCGTGTTCAAAACTTCAGCTCCCGCAGCTCGTGGCGGTCGAGCATGTTGTAGATCGTCCGCAGGCTCACGCCCAGCGCCTTGGCGGCACGGCGGCGATTTCCGCCCACCGCCCGCAGCGCCTGGATCAGGGCCTCGCGTTCCAGCTCGTGCATGCGGTTGCGGTCCCGCTCGGTGCTCGCATCGCCGAGTTGGCGGCTCCAGGTCCTCTGTTTCGCCGTCAGCTGACGGGCGGAGATCTCACCGCCTTGGGAATCGGCCATCACCTCCTCCACCGAAGCCCGCACTTCGTGGAGATTGCCCGGCCACGGGTGGTCGGCGATCCACTCCCGCGCCGAGCGGTCGAGCCGCGGGCATCGCAGCCGGTGCTTCACGCTGTGCCCGGAAAGAACGAACTCCCAGTACTTCACCAGATCCACCCGTCGCTCGCGCAGGGCCGGCACGGGCAGGTGGAGGACGGAAAGGCGGTAGACCAGGTCGGGGTCCAGCTCCGCCACCCCCAGCAGCTCCTGCACGGGCCGGCTGGAAATGGTGACCACCCGGCAGGGACCGGTCGCGTAGCCATTGCCCAGAGCCTCGGTGAGGTGCCGCTGGCAGTCGGCGGGAAGGGCTTCCACATGGCGCAGGACCAGGGTCGATGGCTGACGCGCATTCAGCAGCCCCTTGGCGCTGAGGGCGGCGCCGGCCCGGTTCACGTATTCGCCGCCGAAGACCCGCGCCATGAACTCCTGCGGCGGCATGACGGCGCAATCGACATCCAGCCAGCCGGCCACGGTGCTCCCGGAAAGCTCGTGCAGGCGGGCGGCCAAGCGGCGTTTGCCGACCCCCGGCTCGCCCTCGATCAGGACCGGCCGATGGCTCCCTGCCGCCTGCCGGAACAGCTCGCGGACCCGCAGCATGGCGGGCGAGCGCCAGGCATAGCCCTCGTCGAGCAATTCCTCGACATCCGGCTCGTGGCTCTCCGCCACCTTGCGGACCAGCGCGAAGAAGCGCTCCGGATCATAGGGCTTCACCACGTAATCGACCGCTCCGTTTTTCAGCGCCCTCACGGCATCCTCGGCACGATCGCGGGCGGTGAGCACGATGCAGGGGAGCTGCGGAAAACGCCGCTTCACCTGCTCGAGCAGCCCTTGGCCATCGCCGTCGGGCAGGCCCAGATCCACCACCATCATGTCCCACGGGCAGGCCTGGTCGGGCTCGGCGATGGCGACCTCCACCTCGCGGCAGCTGGCGAAGGGGATGCCCGTGAAGCCCGACTTGCGGACGAGCTGCACAAGAAGCGAGGATGATACCGGATCGTCTTCGACGATCGCAATGCGCCGAAGCAGGTTCGGCGGGTCGGAAGAGGGGGTCATGATCATTTTCCTGGTCCGGAAAAATGCATCCGGCACCGCCACAAAGGCCGTCCGGAACCCTAAATAAGAGGCGATTCTCAGACCAAGAAATTTGTCACACAGAACGCGTAGGTCGGGTAATCTCGTAGGCGTGCAAATGATGCACGCTTTCGAGCGCCATTTCATCGATTCTTGTCCGCGTGGGGAGCTATTCAAGAGCTGCCGCTCGGGGGGGCGGCCGGCTGCCAAAAGCAGCCAAAGGGGATCGATCGGTCCCTGGTCTAACACGCGTGGCCGGGCAGCCACAGGAGCGCAGCACTTTGACGCTGCCAAAAAATGGGGATGCTGCCCGGCCGCCAGACCACCTCCTTTTCCTCCCGCGGGCACCTCCGCGATCGCGTCCCTGTGCAACACTTGCACCGATCTGACCGAGGATCGCGTTTCCCGCCGGCCGGGATCCGCCCAGATTCGGCACGCAGATCCGGATGGCTCCCTGCCTGGGACGCACGGTTTTGTGTGAGGGTGTAAACTTCGCCCCGGGAGTGTTTGGCTGCACTTCCGGGGCGATTGGCTCCATGGTTTGACAAAAACGGGGCCGACCCCACGTTCGGCGGAAATGCGCTGTCTTGTTCCCGCCCTCCTCCTCGCCGCTCCGCTTTTCGCCGAGCCCACCACGGTCACCTTCGCCTCGGGCTTCGACCGGCCGGTCTGGGTCGGCGCCCCGCCCCAGGACCGGGAGCACCTCTGGGTGGTCGAGCAGGCGGGAAAGATCTGGAAGCTCGATGCGAAGACCGGCAAGCGCGCCGACGAGCCCTTTCTTGACATCGTTTCCCGCGTCAGCCGGGCCGGAAATGAAGAAGGACTGCTGGGCCTCGCCTTCCCGCCCGACTTCGCCGAGTCGGGGCGGTTCTACATCAACTACACCAACAAGGACCACGTCAGCCACATCGAGCGCGGCTTCGCGGTCGGTCCGGACTTCGAGAAGGCCGACGACTCGAAGGCCGAGAAGCTCTTCGAATACAAGCAACCGTGGCAGAACCACAATGGCGGCTGGCTGGCCTTCGGGCCCGACGGCTACCTCTACGTCGGCACCGGCGATGGGGGCGCGGGCAACGATCCCCACGGCAACGGCCAGAAGCTCGACACCCTGCTCGGCAAGCTGCTGCGGGCCGATGTTTCCCCGGACCACGGCATCGAGATCCCGGACGACAACCCCTTCGTCGGCCAGGAGGGCGCGCAGGAGCTGATCTGGGCCTACGGCCTGCGCAATCCCTGGCGCTGCTCGTTCGACCGCAAGACCGGCGACCTGTGGATCGGCGACGTGGGCCAGAACAAGTGGGAGGAAATCGACTTCGTCCCCAAGGGCGAAGGGGCCGGTGCGAACTTCGGCTGGCGGCTGCGCGAGGGCACCCACCGCACGCCCGATGTCGGCGGCAACAAGCCGAAGGAGCACTACATCGAGCCGGTCTACGACTACGACCACGGCTCCGGCCCGAAGGACGGCCTTTCCGTCACGGGAGGCTACGTTTACCGCGGGAAAATCAAGGGCATCCAGGGCCGCTACATTTTCGCCGACTACCAGAACCGCCGGCTGTGGTCGTTCGTGCTGAAAGGTGGCAAAGTGACGGATTTCCAGGATCACACCGATTCGTGGAAGCCGGAGGGCGGCCAGATCGGCCTCGTCTCCTCCTTCGGCGAGGATCCGGACGGCGAACTCTACCTGACCTGCCTTGAGGGCACGGTGCTGAAGGTCGTCGATCAATGACGGGCCCCGATCAAAGACCGAGCCGGGTGGCATGCCAGCTCGCCTCGGCGCGGGTGGAGATGCCGAGCTTTCGGTAGATCGACTTGATGTGGCTCGCCACCGTCGATTCGGCGATGCCGAGATTTCCCGCCACATCCGCATTGCGGCATCCGCGCGCGATCAGGGAGAGGGTCTGCTTTTCCCGCTCGCTCAGCCCGGCATCATCCCCCGCCACCGGCCCGGTCATGCGGAAATGCTCCATGATCCGGCGGGCGATCGATGGCGAAAGCGCCGGGATGCCCTCGTGGAGCTGGACGAGCTGGCGGCTCAGCTGCTCGGCGGGCTGCTGCTTGAGAAGGTAACCCTGCGCACCCGCCGAGAGCGCGGCGACGATGTGGGCATCATCCCCGACCACGGTGGTGATCACGCAGAGCGTCGATGGATTCGCCTTGCGGAGGGTCCGCAACACATCGAGGCCGGAACCGTCGGGCAGCCCGAGGTCGATGAGCGCGAGCTCGAAGGAGTGCCGCTCCCAAAGCTCACGGGCCGCGGCCACCGTCGCCGCCTCGTGGATGATGCAATCCTCGAAAGCCGACCGCACGAGTTCACCGAGCCAGGCCCGTGTTTCCGCGACGTCTTCGACGATGAGGACCTGCTTCATGGTTTCCGCGCTCCATCATGGGAAATGGGGACCTGGATGGAAAGACAGGTTCCGCGGTCCGGGCGGGAGATTTCCATCGAGCCACCAAGACGGACCAGCCTCGCCCGCATGTTGGCCAAACCATTGCCCTGAGCTCCGACGAAATCCCGGCAGCCGTCTCCATCGTCCTCAATCCGGACCTGCAGCGAACCGTCGCCGCATAAGACCTCCACCGAGGCCCGCCGCGCCCTCGAATGCCGGATCACGTTGCTCACCGCTTCCCGGAGGATCGAGCGCAGCGCGTGGACGATCGACGCATCGAGCACCGTGCGGTCGCAGCCTTCGCTTTCCCAGTCCAGGTCGATTCCCGCTGCGGCGAGCCGCTCGGCGGACTCCACCCGCAGCTCGGCGAAGACCTCGTCCAGCGTCAATGCCTCCGCGGGCGAGTCGTTGATCACCGAGCGAAGATCTTCCAGTGATTCGCGGATCTTGGCATCCTTGCGGTCCGCGTCCGCACTGTGCAGCGCGGCGAGCAGCTGGGCGCCGATGTTGTCATGGATATCGCGGGCGATCCGGCTCCTCTCCTCGGTCACGCCGGCCTCGTACGCCGAGCGGCTCTCGAAAGCGTGGTCGAGCGCCTTCACCAGTTCACCGGCGAGAGCGGCGTCCTTCGGCGAGAACAAGCGTCGGCCGCCCGCCGCGTATTCGAGCCGCCGCGCCGGCAGCCCGGCAACTCCCGGGACCGTCATGAAAAGCCCGTCATCCCCGATCGCCACCTCGCGGCATTCGGTCGTTTCCGCCTCCACACCCAGCGGCGAAAAAACCGCGCCCAGCAGATCCCGCCACCGCTCGCTCCGCGGTTCCGCCGAAGGCGTGAGGGCCACGTCCATCACGCGGCCGAACCACTCCGCCGGGTGAGCGTCCCGCGTACCGCGGAAACGGTTCCATGCCCAGGTCCGCAGCGGCAGCCAGACCACCCCGCAGATCACCAGCGTGAGACTCAGGGAAATGCCGGGCGACATCTCCAGGCCGAGCAGGAACATCACGTCGAGCAACACCAGCAAGAGCACCGAGAGCGTCCACAGCGCGACCCGCCGCCACCACACGCCCAGCTCGAACAGACGATAGCGCAGGATCCCGAAGGCGAGCCCGCCGTAGACCAGCAGGAAAAGCAGAAACGCATATCCCTGCAGCGGCGAGGTATCGATCCCGAACAACTGCGGCAGCAGGATGAACAGGCCGAACAGGCTCGTCCCCAGCATCCACGACAGCAGGAACCATTGCAGCGCCGCCCGTTCCACCGGCTTGCGGCGGGTCCGGAACCAGTGCACGCCCGCCAGCGCGAAGGTCGCCCCGAGGCCGATCATCACCAGGAAACGACGAGCGAAGGTCATCGAATCGAACAGCCCCACCTGCTGCGCCGCGAACCAGCCGACGAAAAGCGCCACCACCGCGATCCCCACCCAGGCAGGGCCGAGCCGTCGCGGGTAGTGCAGCAGCAGCGCCACGAAGCTCGCCGCAAACAAGCTCCCGCCGAGGAAATTCAGATCGTTCGCCCAGCGGAACAAGCTTCCGTCCAGAGCCAGCTCCCGGGTGCTGTAGATCGCCGCCGCAGGCGAAAACAACAGCGTCGCCGCCCCGCTCAGCAACAGATAGCGGGCGCCGGCATCCCGCGGGCGGAAAGCGAACACGGTGGCCGATACCAACCACGCGGCGAGGCCCACCGCCAGCTGCACCCAGAAGTCCGGCGGAAACGACGAAAACGGTCGTCCCCGCGGATCCGGCACCAGCGTTTCCGTGCCACCATCGGCCATCGCGAGACGGACTTCTCCGGCTGCCAGCATCGCCGCCAGCCGGTCCTGTCGCTCGATGAACTCCCGGTAGGTGCCGTAGTCGCCCATCGCCCCGTCCGGCTCCGCCACCAGGTCCAGCGCGCGCAGCCGGACCGTGCCGCCTTTTCCCGAAACCGCCTCGATCTCCGCCCCCCGCCCGATCCCCGCAGCCGGCCCGGCGCTCGCGGCCACAAGCGCGCCATCCGCCGACGGTTTCAAGCTCAGCCCGAGCCACGGCTGCCGGTGCGCGATCATCGTCACCATCCCCACCACCGCCAGACCGATCGCCACCGCCGCGCCCATCACCGCCACCGGCGGCAGACCACCGGGACCTCGGGATGGGATCGGGGAGGGACTCATGAAAAGGGGTTCTCGCGTGGGGGGCGAAGCCACCCGGGCCTCTCGGGGGATGAGAATATCCCCTGTTCAGAGGATTCCGCGGCGGAGGCCGATGTGTATCATCGCCGGATCGGCGCGAACAAACGCAAACGAATTCAAAATGAAGCACATCAGGCTCCCCATAATACTCGGCGCATTCTCCTCAGGCATCGTCCACGGAGCCATCGTCCAGATCGACCTCACGAGAAATGTCCTCGGCTCCGCCGGTGGCGCGGGAGGCATCAGCAGCTTCAACCCGGACATCACCGGCGATGGTGTTGATGAAGACCTGACGGCGGCATTCAGCACTTCGGCGACGCTTTCCAGCCCGACCATCACGCTGGCGACCGCGGGATATAACTCCGCGCTCAGCCCCTTCGCCTATGTTCGTCAAGGAGGAGTCACACCGGCCAACTGGGGAGGAAGAGGCAACAGCCCCGGCGAATTCTCCGGGCTCTCGCCGTTCACGGTGACCGATCCGAAGATCAACGGCAACGCGCCCACCGACGTGTGGCTGGACCTCACCGCCCGCAACGAATCCACCGGCAGACATTACATCCAGATCAACCGGATCATCTTCGACGACACCAGCACCTCGCGCCCCTCAACCGTCGATCAAGACACCGCCTATCCCAGCATCGGAAACGTGGAGGACGGGGTGTTCACCCCCGTCCCCGAACTGTCCAGCGCCGTCTTTTTCGGCCTCGCCGGCACGCTGGCCCTGCTCCGCCGCCGCTGATTCAGCCACGAGATCGGCTGAAAAAGCCGACCCTCACCCAAGACAAACGAAACATGAAGGCCCTTGTTTTTTCCCTGCTCACCGCAGCCGCGATCGCCACGAATCTCCACGCCGCCGTGGTCGATCTGCGGCTCACCGCCGATTCCATCAGCGGCGGTTCCACTTTTTCCGGGACCCAGGCATGGTTCCCTGAAAACCAGTCCTTCTATGGTGACGTCGGGTCCAACGGCTTCGACATCGTGATCCGCTACGACACCGCCAGCACTCCCTTCAACATATCAGGCGCCCTCGGCCGGCAGTTCAACGGCACCATGGTCTCGGGCACGATCGGCTCGCGCGACATTTCCACGATCGACAACCTGTCCGTCATCCTTTCGCTCATCGATCAAGCCGGCAGCACCAGCCTGCTGGTGAGTGCGCGGGAACTTCCCTATGGCGAACTCTCCCTCGGCTACATCTGGAACGAGGCACTGTTTTCCCTCACCGACATCGACAAGACCATGTCCGCGACCACGCTTCCGGACCAAGCCTCGCTGATCGCGAACATCGACCAAATCAACGCTTCGGTCCGCAACAGCCGGAATTCGGCCGGCGTCCAAGGCACCCGCGAGACCGGCTCGGGACCGTCGGACGGCGTCACCTACGCCCCCGTCCCCGAACCGTCCACCACCGTCTTCTTCGGCCTCGCCGGCACACTCGCCTTGCTTCGCCGCCGGAGCAGAGCCTGATCCGCCCCGTCGTACGCCGGGAGATTGACGACGGAATCCCGCCAATTGCAGAGTCGATATGGTGTGGCGCGCCTTTCCCCCCCGGCGCCCCAAAATCCCCTTCCCTCAAACCCCGAACCCTCATGCGCCCCCTCCTCTCCGCCTTTGTCCTCGCCGCCCTCCCCCTGTCCGCCGCGCCGGACACCGTCGATCCCACCTTCGCCGCCTCCGCTGGCCAGGTATTCGACGCGGGCTCCTATGGCGGCGTCGCCTCCGTTCTCGTCCAGCCCGATGGCAAGATCCTCTTCGGCTCGAACGAGATGCCCGGCACCGTCGGCGGTTCACCGCTCCAGCTGCCGCTCATCCGCTTCAATCCCGACGGCACGGTCGACAACACTTTTTTCGCCGACAATGACCCGAACGGTTCCGGCGCCGGCATTTACTATGACCTCGCCGGCTGGCCGGAGGTCCACGCGCTGGGCCTCGATTCGGCCGGGAAAATCATTGCCGCGGGGGCGATGCAGGGGATGCGGGACGGGACCCACTCGCTCGCCTCGAACTCGATCGTCCGCATCCATCCGGACGGCACGCTCGACGCCAGCTTCCAGACCGCCGGCACCACGCCGTGGCCGACCGGCAGCTACAATTTCATCGAGGATGTCACCGTGCAGCCCGACGACAAGGTGATCGCTGTCGGCGGCTTCGGCGGCATCAAGGACAGCCCGACCTCGGTCATCGCCCCGCGCTACGGCATCGCCCGCTTCAATACGGACGGGTCGGTCGATACGGGCTTCACCATCGACCCCGCGCAGTTCCCCATCCCCGGCGGTGTCCCCAAGCTGGCGGGTTTTTTCCGCCAGGCGGCTCTCGGCGCCACCGGCAAGATCTACGTGATCGGCGAGTTCTCGTGGGGCAACAGCTACCCCCGCGAAACGCTGCCGGTGCTCGCGCGGCTCTATCCGAACGGCAGACGCGATTTTTCGTTCTCGCCGGTCGTCCCGCCCGGCGTGACCCAGCTGGTGGGCTGCGTCGTCGAGCCCTCCGGAAAAGTCGTCCTGCTCGGTGATACCGATTCCGGAGGCAGCTGGATGGCCCGATTCGAGGCGGACGGCACGCCCGACCCCTCGTTCGTGCTCGATGCTTCCCTCGGCCGCGTGACCGCCCGGCCGCTGCAGGTGGATCCGAATGGCAATTACCTCCTCGCCACCGCCGGCAGCGCCGCCCAGAACCGCCTGATCCGCATTCACGGCGACGGCTCGCTCGATCTCAGCTTCAGCGCCGAAGCCACCTTCACCGGCGGCTTCGCGGGCACCGGCTACATCGGCACGTTCACCACCGCGCCCTCGGGGAAAATCTACACGGGCTCGTTCTTCGACACCGTCAACGGCGTCAACACGCACAAGGTGGCGGCCTTCGAAGGGGATGCCGTGACTGGCTCGCCGGGCACCATCCAGTTCGCCGGGCACGCCTTTTCGGCCACCGAGGAGGCCGGCACCGTCCGCATCGCGATCGCCCGCTCCGGCGGCACTGCCGGCGTCGCTTCCGCCACCTTTTCCGCCAACCCTTTCACGGCTTCCGCCGCCGACTTCACGTCCACCCCAGTGACGGTCACCTTTCCCGACGGCGTCGGCGGCACCCAATACGTCGAGATCGCGATCGCCGCGGACGCGCTGGTGGAACCGACGGAGATCGCCCACCTCACCTTGTCCGGTTTCTCCGGAGCCGCCGCCGGTGCGATCACCGCGGCCGAGCTGTCGATCCTCGACTCCAACTCGGCGCCGCAGATCATCCTCCAGCCGCAGACGCTCTACGTCCCGCCCTCCGGTGGCTTCATGCTCACCGTCGGCGTCCTTTCCGGTGCCGAGCCCACCACCTACCAGTGGTTCAAAAACGGTGCGCTGATCCCCGGCGCGACCTCGCCGCTCTACTTCGTGGCCCATGCCGAGGCCGGCTTGCACGACGGCAGCTACACGGTCGCGGTGACCAATCCCAGGGGCACCACGAACTCCGCCGCGGCCATGGTGACGGTGAAGGACCCCGCCATCCTCAGCTTCGGCTCGGCCACCTATTCGGCCTTGGAGGACGCCGGCTCGCTCAGCCTCACGCTCACCCGCACGGGATCGACGGTCGGTGCGGTTTCCGTCGATGTGATCACGACCTCCGGCAGCGCCGGCGGGGCGGACTTCACCCCGGCCACCACCACCGTTTCCTGGGGAAATGGCGACAGCTCGAACAAGACGGTGGTGGTCCCGCTGGCCAACGACGTGCTCGTCGAGGCGCCGGAAACCTTCACCGCCACGCTGGCGAACTTTTCCGCGGATGCCACCCCCGGCGCAATCGTCTCCGCCACGGCAACCATCCTCGATGACGACGCTCCGCTCGTCATCACCCAGCAGCCGCAATCCGTCACCGCCACCGAGGGAGCGGCCGTGGCTTTCACGGTGGTGGCCGAATCCCAATCGCCGCTGAGCTACGCCTGGTTCTTCAATGGCGGCCCGCTCGGTGCCACCGGATCCACCTATTCAATCGCCGCGGCCGCGCCGTCCCACTCGGGCAGTTACACGGTGGAAATCACCAACTCCGCCGGCACCGTCACCTCCACCACCGCCATCCTCTACGTGGCACCGGGGGCTGCGCTGGTCGCGCCGGGATTCTCTTCCACGGCCTCCTTCTCCGACACGGTCCGCGATATCGACGTGCTGCCCGACGGCTCGGCCGTCGTGGCCGGCGATTTTGTCATCCCCGGCCAGTATCTCCAGGGTTTCGACGCCAGCGGCGCGGCCACATCGATCCTTTACGCCGATCCGGACGGGCCCGTGAAAGCCATCGACCACCTGTCAGACGGCTCGATCGTCATCGCCGGCAGCTTCACCACCGTCGGTGGAACCTCGTGCCGCTCGGTGGCCTTGCTCGATGGTGCCACCGGCGAGCTGGACGCCACTTTCGCCGCCAACGTCGGAGCCACCTTCAACAACACCGCCAATGACATCGCCGTGCTGCCGGATGACCGCATCGTGGTCGGCGGCACCTTCAGCTCACCCGGCTCCGGCTACCTCGTGGTGCTGAATCCCGATGGTTCCCTCGATACCTCGTTCAGCCCGACGCTCACCACCGCCTGGCTCGGCAACCCCTACGTCAACGGCGTCGATGTGACCGCGGACGGCAAGATCCTCGCGACCGGTGCCTTCGCCACGCAGGGTGCGACCAGCATCGTGAGGCTGAATGCCGACGGAAGCCGCGACGCTGGCTTTTCCTCCGCCGTCGTTCCCTTCAATGGCTATGGCTACGATGCCACCGCGCTGGCGGACGGCCGCGTCGCCCTGGCCTTGCGAACGCCAAGCAGCGGCGGCTTCTACCTCCTCGCCGAGGACGGCACGACCCTCCGCAACGTGACCTCGGCGGCGAACACGCTCGCCATCGCCGAAGCGGCGGATGGCAAGCTGATCTCGGTCGGCGACTTCACCGGCGGCATCGATCGCTGGACCGGTTCCGGAGACCTCGACAACAGCTTCCGCAGCGCGGCGGGCAGCCGCTTGAACGGCCCTGCCTATGCGATCGCCATCGATCCCGCCGGCCGGCTGTGGATCGGCGGCAATTTCAGTGATTTCAACGGCTCGGCCCGCAGCCGGCTGGTGGTTCTGAACGGCGACCTGATCGAGCCCGCGATTTCCGCCCAGCCTCAAGCGCAGATCGTCGATCCGGGCAGCACCGTGGACTTCCAGGTCGGCGTTTTCAGCGCCCGCCCGGTGACCTACCAGTGGCTCAAGGACGGCTTGCCGCTCTCGAACGGCAGCGGCTTTTCGGGCGTCACGACCGCCCACCTGACCCTCCACCCCGCCGCGCTGGCCGAAGAGGGCGACTACTCGGTGGTGGTCTCCACGGCCTTCTTTTCCGTGGAAAGCGAGCCCGCCGCCCTGCTCGTCAACGACGCCCCGCGAATCCTCGCCGAGCCCGGGGCCAGCACCGTCAGCGCGGGAAACTCGCTCACGCTCGAGGCCGAGGTGATCGCCTTGGAACCCGCGACCTACGTGTGGACGAAAGACGGCACCGAAGTCGGCACCGGACCTTCGTTGGTGCTCGATCCCGTCCAGCTTGCCGACGAGGGCACCTATCAACTCACCGTCACCAACGACCTCGGCAGCGCCCACACCACGCCGGTGTTCATCGAGGTGATCCCCGCCCCCGGCGGTCTCGCGCCGCCGTACGCCAGCCTCGTTTCCGCCTCGGCGCCAAGCGATATCCTGCCGCTGCCCGACGGTCGCACCCTGATCGCCGTCCAGAACGCGCCCAACGATGCCGCGGGCTCGAACACCGGCCTCCGGCTGTTCGTCATCAAGCCCGACGGCCACGTCGATGACGCCTTCAACTTTTCCTTCATCGGCGGCAACATCGATCTCCTCCACCGCCAGCCGGACGGCAAGATCCTGATCGCCGGCTCGTTCGCCACCATCAACGGCCAGCCCTACAACCGGATCGCCCGGCTCAACGCCGACCTTACGCTCGACCCGGGATTCCAAGCCGGCGGACCGGGCTCCGGCCAGTCCGTGCAGAGCTTCGCCGTCGATGGCGGGGGCCGAATCTACGCCGCGGGCAGCTTTTCCGCATGGGGCGGTGAAACGCAGTATTCCTACCTGGTGCGCCTGCTGGAGGATGGTTCGCTGGACCGCGGCTATCAACCCGGCATGGGCTACTACCCGCGGCAGATCGAACTGCTGGCCGATGGCCGGCTGCTGGTCGGCGGGACCATGACCAGCCCGATCTATCGCATCGGCGCGCTGTTTCCCGACGGCAGCAAGGACATCGCGGTATCGATCAATCTGCCCGGCAACTTCGGGGCTTTCGCGGTGGACGAGGACCACGTCTATGTCGGCTATCAAACCGGCATCCGCCGCTTTTCGCTGACGGATGGCTCATGGGATCAAAGCTTTTCGCCGCTGCAGTCGCCGACCTCCGGCAGCTTCACCGACCTCCTCCTGCAAACCAATGGCAAGCTGTTGGCCGCCGGCTCCTTCAGCGCTTCGAACGGCGCGGTGAAGCCCTACCTGCTGCGCTACCTGCCGAACGGCCTGCTCGACCCGACCTTCGATCTCGGCAGCGGGCTCAACAACTCCGTTTCCACCGCCGCCCTCGATGGCCAGGGCCGGATCTGGCTCAGCACGGCCGCCACCGCGCTGGACGGCGCGACGCTCCCCGGCCGCCTCGTCGTGCTGAATGGCGACGAGGTGCCGCTCGACATCTTGGCCGACCCCTCCGACCTGGCGGTGGAGCCGGGCCAACCCGCCCGCTTCACGGTTTCCGCCACCGGCACCAGCCAGCTCCATTACCAGTGGTTGAAAAATGGAACGCCGCTGGCGGACAGCGGCCGCATCAGCGGGTCGAGCACGGCCACGCTCGACTTCGCATTCACCGCCCCGAACGATGGCGGCTTCTACTCGGTGGAAGTCCGAAATGAGGCCGGCGTCCGTGTTTCGGCCGCGGCCGAACTCTACCTGCTGGCCGCCCCGGAAATCCTCGACCCGCCCGTGGAGGCCGCCACCGAGGTCGGCCTCGGAGCAACCTTCCGCGTGCACGGACGCGGCGTGTCTCCGCTGGGCTATCAGTGGTTTCTCGGCGGCGCGCCTCTTTCCGACGGACCCGGGGTCTCCGGAGCGACGACCGACACGCTGGAGCTTTCCGACCTGGAGATCGCCGACTCCGGCCCGGTCTTTGTGCGCCTGACCAACCCGCTGGGAACGATCGATTCCGATCCGGTCGCCCTGCTGGTCGAGAAGCTTCCGGCCTCGATCGACCGCTCGATCCATCTCCCGCTGTCGGTCAACAGCACCATTTACGACGTGTTGCCGCTCGATGACGGCGGCTACGTGATCGGCGGATTTTTCGGCACCATCAGCTACCCTGGTGGCAGTGCCTCACGTCGCTACCTCGCCAGGTTCCACGCCGATGGATCGCCCGACCTGAGCTTCCCGCAGGTCGACGGCAGCGGTCAGGTCAACGTGCTGGCGGCCGATGCCGGCGGAAGGATTTACGTGGGCGGTGCCTTCACCTCGCTGAGCACTGCCGGTGGCACCGTGCCGGCCTCGCGTCTGGTGCGGCTGCATGCGGACGGCTCGATCGATGGCGATTTCGATCCTGGCAGCGGCCCGAACGGCACGGTGGAGGCGATCCTGCCGCTGGCCGGAGGGAAAGTGCTCGTCGCCGGTGCGTTCACCTCGATCGACGGCCGGGCCAATACCGCCTACGTGGCCCGCCTGAATGGCGATGGCTCGGTCGACGAAACCTTCGTCTCGCAAGCGGTCTTCACCATCAAGGACGTCGCGGAGGACGGCGGCGGCGGTTACTGGCTGAGCCACCCGAACAGCTACGACGGGCAATCGCGCCTCGTCCGCGTCACCGCCACCGGTGCCAAGGCCGCGGGCTTCAGCTACTCCGGCTCCATGACCTCCTATGGCCTGATCGCCAACCCGGACGGCTCCGCCTGTTCGCTGAGCACCAGCTATCCGTACCTTCAGCGGCTGGAGGCGGATGGCAGCCTCGCCGCCGGCTGGCCGAATGCTCCAAGCGGCCCCGCGGGGGCCGTGACCGCCGGCATCCGCACCGCTGGCGGGCGGCTCATCATCAGCGGCAACTTCAGCAGCTTTGGCGGGGCCACGGCCTCCGGCCTCGCCGCGCTGGAAGACGACGGTTCGCTGGTGTCCGGCTTCGATTCCAGAAGCGGCCTCCCTTCGGGCGCGGAAGCGATCCGCACCGACGCGGCCGGCCGCCTGTGGGTCGTCGGAAATTTCACCAGCTACCAAGGCGAGGCCGTCCCGCGGCTGGTCGTGCTCAACGGCTTCGGAAACGCCGGCAGCGGAACCCCCTTCGAGGACTTCGTCTCCGCCCTACCGGCCAGCGAGCAGGGAGAAAACGCCGACCCGGACGGCGACGGCTTCCCGAACCTCGTCGAGTTCGCGCTGGATCTTGATCCCGCCGTGCCCTCATCCCCTTTACTGACCAGTGCATTCCGGACGGGCCCGGAGATCTTTGGCGGACTCTATGACCTCAAGACCTACATGGTTTTGGAAATCGAAACCCCGAAAGATCTGCATGGAACCCATCTGGAATTCGAAGCGTCGCGAGATCTCAGCTTCAGTGATGACGCTACGGCCACCGAAATCCTGCCCCGCACGGATCACGGCCATTCCGAGACCCGGCGCTATTATCTCACTCCCGCCCTTGAGGACGCTTCCACCCTGTTTTGGCGGTTGTCCGCGACTCGATGACGAGCATCTCCCCTGCCGTCGGCACGCTTCGCAGGAGCCTGACGAAGTCGTTCGGTCCCTGATGGCGAAATGGATCGGCGTGGGTTCCGATGAAGGGCATCGAGTCGCTCGTTTCAGGGACTCCATCCGCAGACCGGATGCTGCGGGTGGAGCTAACCGTGATGCCTCCCGCCGGAGGAGCGGTGGCACAAGAGCTTGAAAATGCGGCTACCGTCGCCAGCGCCAGGGCACCGGGGACCGACCGGCTGAGCCGGCACCACGGCGAATCCGTGGCCGAAAAGCAGGAATTCATGGGGGGACGGGGGGTGGGGGGAGTGGATCGGGAATCCATGGGAAGAGTAGCGGCCTTACGTGATCGCGTCCCCTACGCGATGGCGTAGGTTCGACGGTTACCGATACCACGGGTTTTGGGCTTGTCACCCCCTCGTTTCCACGCTGGCTAGGCGCCTCATGGATAGCGAGATGCGATCGCCCGAGCCGGCCGAATTCATGCCGGCAGACTATTTCCGCCGCGCCGGGCGCGGCGAAATCTTCGACCGCGGTGCCCCCCTTGAGGTCGATCTCGGCTGCGGCGACGGGTCCTTCCTGCTGGCGATGGCGGAGCATTTCCCGGAGCGGAACTTCCTCGGCGTCGAGCGGCTGCTCGGCCGGGTTCGCAAGGTCTGCAAGCGCGCCACCCGTCTGGGGCTGGAAAACGTCCGCCTGCTGCGCCTCGAAAGCCGCTACACCGTCGAGTGGCTGCTGCCGGAAGCCTCGGTATCGCGGCTTCACCTGCTCTGCCCCGATCCGTGGCCCAAGGCCCGGCATCACCGCCGGCGCTTGTTCCAGCCGGAGTTTCTCGATGCCGTCGTCCAGGTCCTCGAGCCCGGTGGTGAGTTCCTCTTCATGACCGACCATCCGGAGTATTTCGAGTGGTCGGATGAAATCGCCGGCAGCTACCCGGGCCTCGAGCGGCTGCCGTGGCAGGAGGGCGCATTTTTCTACCCCAAGACCGACTTCCAGCGGCAGTGGGAGGCCGAGGGCAAGTCGATGCACCGCCTGCGCCTGCGGCGGCCCGGCTGATCAGCGCTGCAGACTGATCTCGCGGCCTCCGAGAAAGGCCCGCACCACCAGGCGGTGATCGTCCGCCACCACCGACACGGCCCCCGTTTCCCCCTGGTGGAAGACCGCGATGCCCCGCGCCTCGCAGGCCTTCCGCCAGCCTTCCGGAATGCGTTCGCTCGCCGGGAATCCCTCGTGACTCGCGATCACGACCCTCGCCCCGGTGGCATTCAGGAAATCATCGCCCAGCGAGTTGTCGTAGCTGTGACGGCCGGCCACGATCAGGTCCGCCGACAGGTCGCTTCCGCCCGCCATCAGCGCGTGCTCGCCGCCCCAGCCCTGGTCGGCCACGAACAAGATCCGCCAGCCCCGCCAGTGGAGCTTCACCGGCATCACGCGATCGTCCGCCACCCGGTGCCAGTCGCGCCAATCCGGCTCACCCACCACCTCCAGCCAGGTTTCGTCGCCCAGCGGATACCGCTCCCCGGTCCGGCCCGCCACCATTCGCACCCCACGGTCCGCACAGACCGCCAGCCAGTCGCGATAGGTCGAGCCCAGCGCCCGCTCCACCGGCACCATCGCCTGCCGCACCTCGAAGGCATCGACGGCATCGATCAGACCGCCGATGTGCCGCCCGTCCGGATGGGTGGCCACGATCGACTCCGGCCGCACCGCCATCTGCCGCAGCGCCGGCAGCACCTGATCCTCGAAGCGGTAGCGGGACGCTCCGTCGATCAGCACCGCACCGTCTTTTCCCGACCAGCAGGCAGCGCCGTCGCCGCCCACATCGAACACCCACAAAAACTCCGGTGCCGGCCGGCCGCGTGCCACGGGGAAATGCCCGCCCGGCACCCGCGCCCCGGCCCGCGCCGAGCCCAAGGCCACGTCCGCCAGCCGGCCGTTGAGGTGATTGATCGTCGCGCTCCAGCCCGGAATCCACCACCCTGCCGCGGAAAAAAGGGCCAGCCCGAGCAGGGGGAAAACCACCCCCGTCAGCCACAAGCTCGCCACCACCGAAATCGGCGTGAGGATCCCGAAATGCACCGCGGTCAGCGGCGCCGAGCCCAACCACGCGGCGCTCGAAACCCCGAGCCCGTCCGCCAGAACGCGGCGCGTCCGCAGCCAGCTCTCACGCAGCGGCCCGTACAGGACCCGTGGAAGATACGGCTCCTCGCGGGTCATCCAGGCCAGCCGCTCCGCCACGCGCTGATGCAGGAGGAGGATCGCCAGCACCACGCCGAACGACAGCTGCACCCCCGCCGTGAACACCAGATCGGCATTCACCACCAGCACCAGCACGGCCGCGAACCCCAGCGCATTGCCCGCATCCGGCCGCCGCCTCAGCGCGAAGGCCCCCAGCACCAGCGCCGCCATCCATGCCGCCCGCACCGCCGGCGGCTTCAGCCCGGTCAGCCACGCATACCCGAAGATCAGCACCAGCAGCGGCACCAGCGCCTTCCGGTGCGGCACCCCCAGCAGCCTCAGCACCGCCCAGCCGATCAATCCCACCATCCCGACATGCAGGCCGCTGACCGCGAAAACATGGAGCGTGCCCGTGTTGCGGAACGGCTGGATCAAGAGGTCGTTTTCCGGGTGCTCGCCCAGCACCACCGCCCGGATCACCATCGCCTCCTCCGAGTCCGGCGCCAGGCCCCGCGTCACCGCTTCGCGGAAACCCTTTTTCACCCGGATCCCCCAGCCCGACCACGCCGGGGGCGGCCGCAGCCGCGACGGCGGCCCCGAAAAGCGGAACACCACCGCGACGTCCTGCCGGGCCAGCCACGGTCGGCGGTCGAATCCGCCCGGATTCCGCGGCCCCTCCGGCCGCTCGAACCTTCCCGCACCTTCCACCACGGCCCGCTTGCCCGGCACCGGCCCCGAACCCTCCAGCCACACCCTCCACCCTGTTTCCGCGAAGCGGCCCAGCGCCGACCAGCCCTCCGCCCCCCGCCGCCGCGGCGATTCCAGCACCTCGAACCGCCCCACGCCCGTCCATCCGGCCCAAGTCTCCGCCTCGCCGCGGGCGGCAAGTGATTGCGCGTGCAACCACCCGGCCACCGTTGCCAACAGCAGACCGGCCACCCACACGCGCCGGATCCCGGAGGCCACCGCCGCCGCTACGAGGGGCAAGCCCACCAGCAAGCCGGTCCAGACCTTGCCATCCACCCCCAGCACCGCGGCGAGCGCGATGCCGGCAAGCCAGAGGAGCGGGCGGCGCTCCACCTGTTGGCGGAGCCGGCGTTTCATGAGACCTGGGGATCAAGCCACGCCCCACTCGTGAAGCTTGTGGCGGGCGTTGGCCGAATGGCGGGTTTCCGGGAACTGCTCCATCACCTGCTGCATGATGGTCACCGCCGAAGGGCGATCGGCCAGGTCCTCGTCGTAGATTTCCGCCAGCCGGAACATCAGGAAGGCGGCGTCGTTCTCCTGCCATTCCTGCCCCTCGATCGCCTCACGGAGTGTCGTCACGGCGGCCTGCGGATTGTTCAGCTGCTCCCGCTGCAGCTTGGCGATTTCAACATACGGCAGCCGGTTCATCGGGTCGCCCGCCGCCGCGTCGCGGAAGGCAGCGATGGCACCGTCGAAGTCGCCTTGGGCCAGCTTCGCATGGGCGTCGTGCATCGGATCCGCCTCGACCTCCTCACCGCTGTCATAGACGGCATGGGTGAACTTGTGGGCCACCATCGGCAGCACGTCGATCACCGCCACCACGCCGACCAGACCGGCGGTCAGAAAGGCCAGCATGATGCCGGTCAGCGTCTTGCTGCCCTTGATGTTCTCGATCTTGTCCTTGAGCGTCGGGATTTCTTCCAGCTCCTCCTGCGAGCCATCGTAGTAACGCTGGATGGTCGCCTCGATCTCCTTGATCTCGTCGTTGCCGCTGGTCATGAAGCGGATCCATCCGAAGATGATCGCCAGTCCGAGAACAATATAGATACCGAGCTTCATTGCGCGGTCACTCTAGCAAGCTCTCCTGACCCCCCGGAAAGGAAAATCATGACTCATCCCACCCGGCGTGCCGCCCGGCCCTCATCGATGAGCTTCCAGAAGTGCTTGGATTTCGCCAGCTCCTCGTCCTCGGCCAGCGGGATTTTCGAGCGGAAAACAAAGTCCGAAAAGGTCCCGCGATGCAGCACCCGGTGGACCACGACCGACCCGTCCTTCACCTCGAAATAAAGCCGCCAGTCCTTGGTCCGGAAGCGGTAGAGCACCTTGCCATCGCGCTCGATCTTGCCGAACCGCTCGCCGTCCATGTTCTCGAGATCGTCCTCGGAAACCTTGAACTCATCGAGCAACTCCAGCTGCTCGAGCGTGTCGAGCTGCGAGATTTCCGCCGCGCTGATTTCGTTGAAGACGATCTGGAACACGCTGTGGAAGCTAAGTTCCAAGTTCCAAGTTCCAAGTTCCAAGTTCCCGATCGGCAGCTCCAAGGTCTGCCTTCGCCGGACCGGTTGCCGCTTCAGCCATCCAGAGGATCCGGGCAGCGGTCGCGCAGCCGGCACCGGCCGCAGAACTCGCCGAGGAACAGCTCATCGGCCCAGTTCATGATGCGGACGAGATCCTCGCGCTCGTCGCTGAGAAAGCCGGCCTCGAAATTCCGGCGATCCGGGTGTTTCGCGCCCATCCCGGCCCCGGTCAGGTTCGGCGAGCCGATGAAGACCTGCTTGCCATCCACCACCACGGCCTTGGTGTGCACCCGCGGGCACAGGGCCCGTTCGAACAGGTCGCTCTCGACCAGCACCGGATGGCGATCGAAGTCTTCCCGGAAGCGCGGGCCCGGTTCCTTGGCGTGGATCAAGCGCACTGCCACCCCGTTTTCCACCAGGTCGGCCAGCACGGAAAGCAACGGCAGCGAGCGCTTCCCGCGCACCACATGCAGGTCCTTCACGTCCGCCGTGATGATCCACACGAACTTGCGCGCCTCCGGGATCATCCCCTCGATCACCCGCCTGTAGATCTCCTCGTTCAGCAGCAGCTCGCGCACGGCAGGTTCCTACCACGACCGGACTGCGTGGCTCCAGCCGCGGCCGACTTTCCCCCTCGACAAAGTCCGATTCCCCGTCCATTCCTCCGTCGAGATGACTTTCCTCCTCCGCGGACGACTTGAACTGACCGCCCTCCTGCTAGGGCTGGCCACCCGCTGAGTATTCCTTTTTCCTACCCGCCGTCTTCCCGGCCGCCGCATCACCCGCGGCACCTCCGTCTTTTTTCATTTTTTCCATTCTGCTTTTTTCAAGATGAACCCATCCGCCATCGCCAAATACCGGCCGTTTCCGCCGGTCCAATTGCCCGACCGAACCTGGCCCGACCAGGTCATCGACCACGCCCCGATCTGGTGCTCCGTCGACCTCCGCGACGGCAACCAGGCGCTCCCCCAGCCGATGTCGATCGAGGAAAAACTCGAGTTCTTCGACCTGTTGTGCCGGGTCGGCTTCAAGCAGATCGAGATCGGTTTCCCCTCCGCCGCGGATACCGAGTTCAACTTCTGCCGTCGCCTGATCGAGGAGGGCCGGATCCCCGAGGACGTCACCATCCAGATCCTCGTCCAGACCCGCGAGCACCTGATCCGCCGGTCCTTCGAGGCCATCGCCGGGGCGAAACGGGCGATCGTTCACATCTACAACTCCACCTCGCCGCTGCAGCGCCGCGTCACTTTCGGCAATGCCTCCCGCGAGCAGATCCGCGACATCGCCGTGGCCGGTGCCAAGCTGGTCAAAGAACTGGTGCCGACCATTCCGCAGACCGAGGTGGTGCTGCAGTATTCGCCGGAATCGTTCTCCGACACCGAGCTCGATTTCTCCGCGGAGTGCTGCAATGCGGTCATCGACGTCTGGCAGCCGACTCCGGACAAAAAGATGATCATCAACCTGCCGGACACCGTCCAGTGGGCCACGCCGAACATCCACGCCGACATGATCGAATGGATGGGCCGTCATTTGAACCACCGCGACTCGTTGTGGATCTCGCTGCACACCCACAACGACCGTGGCACCGGCACCGCCGCCACCGAGCTGGGCCTCATGGCCGGTGCCGAACGCGTCGAGGGCACGCTCTTCGGCAACGGCGAGCGCACCGGCAACCTGGACATTGTCAACATCGCGCTGAACATGAACAGCCACGGCATTGAAACGGGCCTGGATTTCTCCGACCTGCCGTCGATCCGTGCCGTGTACGAGCGGGTGACCCGCATGTCGGTCCAGGATCGCCAGCCCTATGCCGGCGAGCTGGTCTTCACCGCCTTCTCCGGATCCCACCAGGATGCCATTAAAAAGGGCCTCGACCGCCGCGAGCGCGAGACGAAGGAGGATCCGTCGGTCCCGTGGGGCGTGCCCTACCTGACCATCGACCCGCAGGACATCGGTCGCTCCTACGAGGCGATCATCCGCATCAACTCGCAGTCCGGAAAGGGCGGCGTCGCCTATGTTCTGGACCGCGAACACGGCCTCGATCTGCCGAAAACCATGCACCCGCAGGTCGGCAAGACGATCTATGACCTCGCCGACCAGCGCGGCCGCGAGCTGACGCCGGACGAGATCCGCGACGCGTTCTTCGAGCTGTTCGCCAACGTCGAGGAACCGCTCGCCGTGCAGGATTACGAGCTGGTCCACTCGACCACCCAGAAAGGGCGTGTCGATTGCCACGCCACCATCCTGATGGCCGGCGAGGAAAAGCAGGTCTCCGGTCAAGGCAACGGCCCGATCAATGCCTTCGTCCACGCCTTGGAAAACGCCGGCCTGAAGGATGTGAAGGTCACCGACTACCGTTCCCACGCGCTGCGCGGCGGCTCCGGCTCCGACGCGGCGGCGTACGTTCAGGTCCAACACGACGACGGCCGCATCCTGTGGGGCTGCGGCATCGACCCCAGCATCGAAATGGCCGGCCTCAAGGCGCTGGTCACCGCGTGGAACCTGCTCCGCTAGCGCCCGTCGGCGTGTCTCCTCAACGGCCCCGCTGGTGGTTTCCCGGCCGCCCGGGGCCTTCCCCCCGCCCGTCCTTTTCCACCGGCAGCATCACGGTGGCGAGGATCAGCGCGATGCCTGCTCCGATCCCCAGAAGGATCGGCCACAGGCGCTTGCGGGCGGCGATCTGCCAAAACCATCGCCAGTGGAGCGCCAGGTGGGCCACCACCAGCACCAGGAAGCCGTAGGAAAGCCACGCATGGAGGTCGCCCCAATCGTGCCTTCCCCAGCCGAGGGCCGAGAGTCCGCGTCCGCCGCGCGAACCGGGAGGAAGCCGGAAGGAAATCAACAATCCGGTCCCCGCCAGCGCACAAAACACCAGCCAGATCAGCCCGTTGCAGATCCGGGGAACCAGCGTTCGGGCCGACGGACGGCGCGTCGCTACTCCTGCCATGACCCGCTCACGGTGGACCGAAACGCCGACAGCCGTCTCCGCGCATCCCTCGAAAAACCTGCCTTCACTTGCTGGATGCCGCCTCACATGACCCCCATCGCCAAGAGCTGCTTTTCCGCCGCCTCGGCCCAGCCGCGGTTGGCGGCGGGGGATGCCGGCGAGGGGTGCAGCACCTTGCCCACCACGCCCTGCCAGCCGATCCGCTCCGCGGCGCTCCGAAGCTTGGTTTCCGCATAGGCCCCGACTCCGATCAAATACTGCGGTTCCAGTAATTCGACCACCTTCGCGAGGTGCTCCATGCACGCCTCCTCGACCGGCTCCATCTCCGCGGCGGGCAGCTTGTCGGGCGTGAGGTTCGCCCCCGTTTCGCTCATCCAGACCAGCGGGCAGTAGTTGGCCACGAAGTGGTCGGCGAAGAAGTCCTCGGCCCGGGGAAAGCGCTCCGCGAAATAACCCCACAGCCGACGCCCGCTCACCTCCGATCGCGCGCAGGCGAAGCCCTCGATCGGCCGCTTCGGATGCTCCGGCTCGGGCTTGCCGACCTTTTCCTCGATGCCCATCCAATCGCGCACCGCCGGGATTTCCCCGAAGGGCACGCCGGTCTGGGCCATGCCCCACGGGCCGGGATTCATGCCGAGAAACAGCACCCGCTTCTTTCCCCCGCCGAAGCGCTGCAGGTAGATCTCGTGCGGCTTGCGGGCGTAGTCGGTGGGCAGATAAACGTGGGACGCTTTGGAAAACGCCAGCGGCTTCAGCGCGGCGGTCAGCGGCCGGGAAGCTTCGATCAGGGCCTTGCTCATTTCGATTCCAGTGCCTTGCGGGCGAGGCGTTGCAGCTCGCGGCGATGCGCGGACTCCGGAGTGCCGTCGGGTAGCGGCGCGCCCTTGGTGTGGACCCGGACCAGCCCTTCGCGGGCCAGCCATTCATGCAGCCAGCCGCCGCCCGGCATTTCGACGAAGGCGTGGAAACGACGGTCGCCGAAGGGATCGTCCCACTCGGTATAAATCGTGAGCGGCTTGCCCTTCAGCATGGCCTCGACGCGGTGCTTCGCGTCCTGGCCGATCTCCACCACCTCCTTGTCGGAAACGCGCATCTCGAGGGCTTGCTCGTGGATCCGCTGGTGGTTGTTGCGGCCGCCGCCGTACTGGCGGAAGGCGCTTTCCGGGGTATCGACGAAATACAGCCGGAACTGCTCGACGCGGCCGTCGGGGAGCCGGAGCCGGAAGCTGTCGCCATCATTCTGGCGGTGATCGACCCACTGGCAGCCATCGAAGCGCTCATAGCCATTGACCACCGCGGGTTTGCCGGCGGACGCCTGGGTTTTCCCGTCCGCGGCCACCGGAGGGACCGCGGGATGGTCGCGCCAGCCGCGCAGCAGGCCGGGCCTCCATTTCTCCACGCCCCACAGCCCCACGGCCAGGACGAGCAGCAGGATGACCTGCCAGCTGTTGGTCTTCGCCCGGATGGCCATGCTTCAGAGCCCCTTGAAGCCGCGGTATTCCTGGAAGGTGCCGATCGGCACCGCCTGCTTGCCCCACTCCTTGTTGAGCCGGCGGTAGCGGTTGATGAACTGGGTGGGATCGGCCCAGTTTTCGAGGTTGCGGCCCACGCTTTCGCGCTGCATGCCGATACTCAGATTGTGGCGGATCTCGAAGTGAAGGTGGGCAGGATACATGCCGCGGTTCGAGCCCATCTGACCGATCTGCTGGCCGCGCTTCACCTGGTCGCCGACCTTTACCGTGAACTTGAGCAGGTGACCGTAGAGCGAGTCGCAGTATTTCACCTGCCCGGTGGAAGGGTCGCGATAAGCGTGGCGGATGATCACCACATTGCCCCAGCCGACGTGCACGTCGTAGGCGAAGACCACCACGCCGTTGGCCGTGGCGTAGATCGGATCGCCAAGGTCGGTATCGCCCCCACCGCGGCCGTTCCAGTCCTCGCCAAAGTGCACCGGCGGCCTCAGGCGCATGCCGCGGGCCTTGTAGTAGCCATCGGCGTTGGGTTTCCCCACCGGAAAATCGAAGCCGTCGGCGATCGGCACGCGGACGGTCCTCTGACCGAAAGCCATGCCCATCATGGCCGCGGCCATCACCAGCACGGTCAGGAGCTTGGAAATCATCGGCGTCGCTCTCGACATGGGGCCGATGTTCAGGGCCCGGCCCGGCCCGGAGCAAGTGAAATCAAGCCGCGCCAAAGCCGTGGAAGTCAACAGCCACCATCGCCGCCATCACCAGCGCCAGCGCGACCCGATAGTAGCCGAAGACGCCGAGGCCACGCCGGTTCAGGTAGCCGACCATCCATTTCACGGCCAACGCGGCGGCCACGGTGGCGGCGATCACGCCGACGACCAGCGGGACGAGCCCGTATTCGTCCCACATCAGGAGTGCGCCGCCGGCCATCGAGTCATAGCGGTCGCCGAAGCCCTCGATCGGCCACACGGCCTTCTTCGCCGTGGCGGCGGTGAGCGTGACCACGCCGAGCAGGAAGGAGAACTCGACCGCGGCGCTGAGCCTCAGGCCGACCAGCACCCCGCCGAGAATGGTCATGAGGCTGCGGCTGGTGCCCGGCCACATGGCCACGCATTGGGCGAAGCCGATGATGAGGGCCATCTTGATCGTGATCTCGGAAAGCTCGACCCCGCGGGTGCCGCCGCCCTTTTTCATCCAGCGATCGACGAACAGGATCGCCACCCCGCCGACAAACAAGGCCGCGATGACCGGCTTGAGGCCGAAAAGCCGCTCCTCGATCCAGTCATTGGCCAGCACCCCGATGACCGCCGCCGGCATGAAGCCCGCGATGATCGCGATCAGCAGCTTGAGGCCCTCCCGATCTTTTCCGAAAAGTCCAAAGATCATCTGTCTCACCCGCGGCCAGTAGAGCCCGAGCACGGCCAGGATCGCCCCGGCCTGGATGCAGATCGCGAAACAATCGGCCGCCGCCTTGTCGCGGCCCTCGAGACCGATCGACATGAACCGCTGGGCCACGATGAGGTGCCCGGTGGAGCTGACCGGCAGATACTCGGTCAGCCCTTCGATGATGCCCAGGATGAGCGCTTGGATCCAGTTCATGACGCCGGCGGAGCATGGAGAAAGCGCCGCATCCGGCAAGGGATTTGCGATTGATTCGGCCCCGTGCCGCGCCATGGTCGGCCCATGGGAACCCGCAAGTGGAAGATCCGCTATCTACGCCTCGTGCGGCGGGTCCACCGGCTGGTTTCCCATCCCCGACTGCGCCACCGCGAGTGGTGGAAACCGGTGCGCGCCTCGCTGACCGACCGCCGCTTGTGGCACCCGTGTCGCGACACCGTGGCCAACGGCGTCTCCATCGGCCTGTTCTTCGCCATGATGCCGATGCCGGGCCAGTCGATCGCGGCCGCCACCATCGCCGCCCGCTACCGCGCGAACATTCCGTTCGCCGTCGGCTCCACCCTCTTCACCAACCCCTTCACCTCCCCCCTGATCCGCCCGCTGCAGTACAAGGTGGGCGGATGGTTGCGGGAAAACCTGCACATCCCGATGCCCCATCTCGGCGAGGTGGACCTCCAGTTCCGGAGCCGGTTAGTCGAGCTGAATGTCTCGGATTTCATCCTCGGCTTCCTGGTGACCGGCATCGTGATGGCGCTGCTGGCCTTCCCGGTGGTGCACCTGTTTTCCGCACTCCTGCCCCACCACCTGCCGATCCGGCCGGTGGTCATCCGGAAGCGGAAGAGCGAAAACTCTTCTCCCTGATCCGCCCGCCGCAGAAGGGCGCCCCAAGCCGCTTCTCGATCCTCAGCTCGGGAAAAACGAAACGCTCGGCCGCCCGCGCATCCGCCCCCTTCATCCACCGGAGGAGGAGCAGCCCGCCGCCCAGGGCCAAGCCGGCAATCGCCAACCCCAGCACCACCACCTTCCAGCGGCCCGTGGGGCCCTCGGCGTCGTGCAGGACCGAGCCCTCGATCCCGTCGAGCAGCACGCCGATCATCTTTTCCGCGTGGTCCATCGATCCCGTCGGCATCCGGCCGAGATCCTGGATTTGCTGGTCGATCATCAACTGGTCCTGCGGCGGAACCATCCCGCCCCGCAGCACCGGAATGGGGTGCTGGCCGTCGGACTCGATCGAATCCCCCTCCGCCCAATTCAGCCAGAACTGGCCGTTGCCCGTCTCCACCACCAGCAGCACACCGGGCTGGCTGCCCAACCAGGCCTCCTGCAGGCGCACCACCTCCTCGCCCATCGTGCGCCCGATCAGACTGCCGTAAAACACCACGTAAATCGGCAGGCCGGACTCGGCCGAGACCTTGCCGACCCGCTGCTCGAGCGCCTCGAGCCGCGACGGCTCGGTCGAAAACAAACGCGCGTCATCAAGAATCCCGCCCGGCGGACGCGGGGGCACCGGCAACGCGGCCGGGCCCTGAGCCATCACCGGCATCCAGGCTGCGATCAGCCCGAGGTAAAACCACCACCGCTTCATCGCCGTCATGCTGCCCCAGCCCAACCGCTGCCGCAAGCCGCCGCTCACGGCTTCGCCGCCAGCTGCTTGGCCCGTTTTTCCGCGATCATTCCGGAAACGAAGAGCAACACCGCCGCCACGCAGATGCAGGAGTCGGCGACGTTGAAGGACGGCCAGCGGTAATCGATGACCGGCAGGGTAAAGTCGAGGAAATCGACCACATAACCCGCCTTCAGCCGCTCCCACAGCGGGGCGCCATGCATTTCCTCGAGCAGCGATCCCTGCACCAGCCGGTCGGTCAGGTTGCCGACGATCCCGGTGAGCAGTAGCGCCACCGCGAGGAAGCCGGTCTTGCCGACGAAGAACTTCTTTTTCAGGCCCACCGCGATCAGCACGAAGGCCGTCAGTGACACGAAGGGAAACACCAGTGGCGCCCAGTTCGAGCCGTTGCCCATGCCCCAGGCCACACCCTGGTTGTGGACGCGGACGAGGTTGAAATAGCCCGGGATCACCTCGATCATGTGCTCCTCCTTGGCGCCCTCCCGCCACGGCGGCAGGAAACGCCCCACCACCCAGAACTTCGTGACCTGGTCGAGCACGTAGAGCGGCAAGGTCACGCCGAGCAGCCACGGCCACAGCTTCCGATTGCCGGTTTCCGGACCAGCGGCCTTGTCGGTGCTCATGGCTTCAGGCTTGGGCTACGACCCCGTCGCAGCGCTCGCAGACTTCGCCGACCAGCTCTTCGTAACGCCGGCAGCGCGGGCACATCGGGTTCTCCGACTTCGCCACCTTCACGGAAAACTCCGCGCCGGCGGACACGTCGAACTCGGCCACGATGAAGAACTCCTTCGCGAAATCCTCGTCGCTGAGCAGCGGATAGACCGCCTCGCCCTCCTTCACGACCAGCGTGACGGCGGCCTCGTTGTTCTTCTTGAACGCCTTGGCCTTCACCTGCTCCTCGATCGCCTGCTGCACGTCGTGGCGGATCTCCAGCAGACGGCTGACCTTCTTCGTCGCCTCGTCGCCGGCAAAGGTCGGGTCGGGCTCGGGGAAATCCTGCTCGTGCACGCTGCCTTCGGTGAAAGGAGCGAACTCCCAGGCCTCGTCCGCGGTGTAGGCGAGGATCGGCGCCAGCAGCCGGGTCAGGCTACTGAAGACATCGTACATCGCCGTCTGGCTCGCGCGGCGGCGGACCGACTTCGGCAGGTCGCAGTACATCCGGTCCTTGGTCGCATCGATGTAGACCGCCGACAGCTCGGCGGCGCAGAACTGGTTGAGCTCGTTGAAGACCTTGCGGAACTCGTAGCGCTCGTAGGCCTTGCGGCACTCGCCCACCACGGCGTGCAGCCTTTCCAGGATCCACTGGTCGAGCACCGGCATGTGGCTCGCCGCGACGCGGTCGCTGGACGGATCGAAGCCGTCGAGGTTGCCCAGCAGGATCCGCAGCGTGTTGCGCAGCCGGCGGTAGGGCTCGGCGACCTGCTTGAACAGGTCCTCGCCGAACGGGACCTCGTTCTGCCAGTCCACGGAGGAAACCCAGAGCCGCACGATGTCGGCGCCGTACTTGTTGTAGAAGTGCGCGGCGTCGATCGGCTTGCCGGCCTTTTCCGCCTCGGACTTCGAGAGCTTCTTCTTGTCCTTGTCGACCACGAAGCCGTGCGTGAGCACCGACTTGTAGGGCGCCGTGCCGCGATACGCGACGGACATCATCAGCGAGCTCTGGAACCAGCCGCGGTGCTGGTCGGTCGCCTCGAGATAGAGGTCGGCCGGCACGTGCAGCTCGTCGTGTTTTTCCAAAACCGAGACATGCGAGCAGCCGGAGTCGATCCACACGTCGAGCGTGTCGCGACACTTCTTCAGGCCGGCTTTCAGGCCGAGGCGCTCGCAGAGTTCCTCGTCGGAGAGCTCGAACCAGACATTGGTGCCTTCCTTCTCGACCAGGTCGGCGACCTTGCGCGCGGTCTCGGCGCAGAGCACGGCTTTCCCGTCCTCGAAGAACACGGGCAGCGGCACGCCCCAGGTGCGCTGGCGGCTGATGCACCAGTCCGGCCGCGCCTCGACGGTGCCGTAGATCCGGTTGCGACCCCACGCGGGCAGCCACTCGGTCTTGTCGATCTCGTCGAGCGCCGTCTGGCGCAGGGTATCGAGGGAAATGAAGAACTGCTCGACCGCGCGGAAGATGATCGGTGTCTTCGAGCGCCAGCAGTGCGGGTAGCTGTGCTGGTAGTCCTCGCGGGCCAGCAGCACGCCCTTGCCTTCGAGCAGCTCGATGATGGTTTCGTTGCTCTGGAACACGTGCTTTCCGACCAGACCGGGCAGGCCGCACTCGTCGGTGAAAAGGCCGTCGTCATCGACCGGCGACAGCACGCCGAGCCCGTACTGCTGGCCGACCGAGTAGTCGTCCGCGCCGTGGCCGGGGGCGATGTGGACCGCGCCGGTGCCGGTCTCGGTGGTGACGAACTGGCCGAGGATGATCTTCGACTCGCGGTCGAGGAAGGGGTGCTTGGCAGAAAGGTTCTCCAGCTCGCGGCCCTTCAATTCCTTGAGGGTCGTGACCAGCCGCATGCCGGTTTTTTCCGTCAGGGCCTCCACCAGCTCCTTGACCACGATCAGGATCTCCTTGCGGCCGCCGCCGTCGAACTGGCCGACGATGTAGTCGAAGTCCGGGTGCACCGCCACGCCGAGGTTGGCCGGCAGGGTCCACGGGGTGGTCGTCCAGATCGCGATCGAGGCGTTGCCGATGCCGAGCTTCGCGGCGGCGCTCGGGGTGAGCGCGAATTTCACGTAGATCGAGGGCGAGACCTTGTCCTGATACTCCACCTCGGCCTCGGCCAGGGCGGTGTGGGCGCCGTAGCTCCACTGGACCGGCTTCTTCGATTGGTAAACCACGCCGTCCTCCACCAGCTTCGCGAACACGCGCACGATCCCGGCCTCGTAGCCCGGATTCATGGTGAGGTAGGGGTTTTCCCAGTCGCCGAAAACGCCGAGGCGCTTGAAGGAGCCGCGCTGGATGTCGATGAACTTTTCCGCGAACTCGGTGCAGCGGCGGCGGATCTCGGCGGGCTCGAGGCCCTGCGCCTGCTTGACCACCTTGAACTCGATCGGCAGGCCGTGGCAGTCCCAGCCGGGCACGAAAGGTGCCTCGAAGCCGGCCATGGTCTTCGATTTCACGACCAGGTCCTTGAGCACCTTGTTGAGTGCGGTGCCCATGTGCACATCGCCGTTGGCGAAAGGCGGGCCGTCATGCAGCACGAACTTCGGCGCGCCCTGCGCCTTGCGGCGCGAAATGATGCGCTCGTAGAGACCATCGGACTCCCAGCGGGCGAGTCGCTCCGGCTCGCGCGCGACGAGATCGCCCCGCATGGGGAAATCCGTCTGCGGCAGCAGGACCGTGTCTTTGTAATCGGCGCTCATGAGGAAAAGGGCGCGGACACTAGCAACGCCATCCGGCCGGGTCAACTGCGGGGGAGTGCTCGTAAAATCCAAGATCTGAAGGGGCCGGACAGGGCCGCTGTCGGGTATCGGACACCGATCTCGCCAGGGTGGGTGAAAGGAATCCCGGACGACCACCGTTCGCACCGGGCTCCGGCGCACTGCTGATTCATGAGACGTTTTTTGCTTCCGATCACCCTCCTGCCTGCGGCCGCCCTGGCCCAGGAACCGGCCCAGGTTTTCCAAATGAACTGCTCCGCCTGCCACGCGGTCGACCGGATGGTGGTCGGGCCCTCGCTGGTGGAAATCTCGGGCATCTACCGTGGGCGACCGGACGAGTTCGTGAAATGGTGCCTGCAGCCCGAGCCCAAGCGCCCCGGGGCGATCGAGATGCCCTCCATGGCCCACCTCGGCGAGGAAACGCTACGCAGCCTGCTGCCCTACATCCTGGAAACCGCCGAGGGAAAGTCGGAGATCAAGAAGTCCGACGCCGACCCCTTCGCCATGCCCGCCGCGATGGTGCGTCGGCCTCAGGTGCAGCGGATTTTCCTGCCCGATGCCTCGCCGGCCGCGATCGCCGTGGCCCTGCCTGGCGACCTTTCCTATTGCTTCGATGCGGCGGAGTGCCGCCTGCGCTACGTCTGGCAGGGCGGCTTCATCGACGGCTGGCCGTACTGGAAGGGCAATGGCAGCTCGATCGCGCGCCTCGGCGGAAACGTGGTCTATCGCGAGGACGATTTCCCTCTCCAGTGGGCGGTCATCGGCAGCGAGCCGCCGCCGAAGTTCATGGGCTACGAGATCGGCGACGATGGCCTGCCGACCTTCCATTTCCTCCGCGGGAAGACCAAGGTCGCCGAAAAAATCACGCCCCTGGCCGATGGCACCGGCATCGAGCGCCACTTCGAGACCTCGCCCGCCAAGGCGCTCAAGGTCACCGCGCCCGACAAGATCACGGTCAGCTCCTCCACCGGCAGCCTGCGCCTCGATGCCTCCGCCGCCAAGTCCTTCACCCTCACCTACCGCTGGAAATGACGCGCCTGTTTTCCCTCGCCCTTCTCGTTTCCGCCGCGGCGGCCGCGGAGCCCTTCACCTTCGACGCGATGCCGAATCCGTCCGGGGTCGATCCCCAGGTCGGTGGCCTGGACGTGCTCCCGGACGGCAAGGTCGCCGTGGCCTTCCACCGCGGCGAGGTCATGATTTTCGATCCGGAAACGGAGAGCTGGAGCCCGTTCGCCGGAGGTCTTCAGGAGCCGCTCGGGCTGCTGGCGGAAAGCGATTCCAGCCTGCTGGTCATGCAGCGCGCCGAGCTGACCCGCCTGAACGACGTGGATCACGACGGCAAGGCCGACATCTACCAGACCGTCTTCGATGGCTTCGGCATGTCGGGCAACTATCACGAATTCGCCTTCGGCCCCGCCAGGGCACCCGATGGCTCGCTTTTCATCGCCCTGAACGTCGCCTCGAACGGTGCCGGCGTCCGCCCGGAAATCCGCGGCGAGTGGTCGGAGCCCGGCGACTTGGATTTCAAGCAGATGGTCGACGACGGCAAATGGCGCGACCGCTCCGGCAAGGCCGGCCGGATGTATTCGCGCGTCCCCTACCGTGGCTGGGTCATCCGGCTCTCGCCCGATGGCAAGAAAGCCGAGCCCTGGGCCTGCGGGTTCCGCTCGCCGGATGGGATCGGTTTCGACGCCGAAGGCCGGCTGCTCGTCGATGACAATCAGGGCGACTGGCGCGGGACCTCGCCGCTCTATGTCGTGGAAAAGGGCGGCTTCTACGGCCATCCCGCGTCGCTCGTGTGGCGTGAGGACTGGAAGGGCGGCGACCCACGGAAAATGTCCGTTTCCAAGCTCGACGACATGCGCACCAAGGAGACGGCCCGGTTTCCGCAAGGCGATCTCGCGAACTCGCCCACCCAACCCGTGGTCATCCCGGAAAACTGGGGCCCCTATGCCGGCCAGACCCTGATCGGGGAAATGAACCAACCCCGGCTGGTCCGTTTTCTGGCCGACGAGGTCGATGGCTTCACCCAGGGCACGCTGATCCCAATGTTCGACGGCACCCCGCTCGGCGCCGGCAACCACCGGCTCGCCTTTTCCAAGGACGGCACGTTGTGGATCGGCAAAACCCACTTGTCATGGGCCGGCGACGAGGGGCTCTTCAAAATCAAGCCAGCGGCCCCCTCCCAGGTCCTCACCGTCACCGGCGTCCATCTGGAAAAAGCCGGCGCGCGGCAGCGGTTCCGCATCTCCTTCAACCGCCCGCTCAAGGATGCCGGCAAGCCTGAGATCGAGAGCTTCGACTACAAGTATCACGAGGACTACGGCTCGCCGAAGATCGACGAAGCCAAGCTCAAGCTCGACAAGGTGGAACTCGACCGCAGCGGCCGCGAGCTGGTGATCGAAACCAAGGCCCGCCCGGGAAGCATCCATCACCTGAAGCTCGGCAAGCTCGTCGCCGAGGACGGCACCCTGCTGGACGCCGGCTCGCTCTACTACCAGGTCACGCGCCTGCCTTGATCAGGCGACTTCCATCATCGGCCGGGTTCGGCTGGCCGGCAGAGGCTTCCCGGTTTGATCGAAGTGCTGGATGAGGTCCTCAATCACCTCGCACAACTCCCGATAAACCTGAACCGGATCATCCCCGTGGATCCCGGTGATCAAATCCGGGCATTTCCCGATGTAGACCTGATCCTCCTCGCTCCACTCCACCCACTTGTGATACCGGTCGATCGTCTTCATGCTTGCACAGCTTCGATGGCCTTCCTGACATGTTTTTCCTGATAGTGTTTCACGTCGTCGCCGGACTTGCCGCTCAGGGTCACGGCCCCGGCAAAATCGGGATGAATGAACTTCCGATGTGAGCCTTTTCCAGCCCCCGACACCAATTCGAACCCGGCAGCATGAAGGTCTTCGACGAGCTCCCGGATCTTTCGTGGCACGCTCACAGCCTACCCATGCCTCCCGGCTTCCGCAAGCACCCGAACTGCAATCTCGCGAAGTCTCAATTCTCCTTTGCGCCTTGGCGTCTTTGCGGTTCCCCTCCTCCCGCACCCATGCACCCCGTTTCCCCACCCCGCGCGTGGGCGGAAATCGAGCTTTCCGCCCTGAAACACAATCTCGAAGTCGCCCGCGAACGTTCCGGTTGCCGCGTCATGGCGGTCCTCAAGGCCGGCGCTTACGGCCATGGCCTTGAGGAAATCGCCCGCTTCCTCGCCACCGAGGAGGTCGCCTTCTTCGGCGTCGCCAACGTCGGCGAGGCCCGCCGTATCGCGGATGCCGGCGTTTCCACGCCCATCTACCTGCTCGGCGCGACCTGGGCCGGCGAGCGCGAGGAGATCGTCGACCGCGGCTGGGTGCCCTGCCTTTCCACGCTCGATGAGGCCCGCCATTTCTCCGACCTCGCCACCGCGGCCGGGAAAAAGCTGACCTGCCACATCTCGGTCGATACCGGCATGGGCCGCGGCGGCTTCCTCCCCGCCGACCTGCCCGCCGCCATGCCGCACCTCGACGCGATGCCCGGCCTCGTGATCGACGGCATCGGCTCCCACCTGCCCAGCGCCGATGAGGACGAGGCGTTCACCCGCGGCCAGGCCGCCCGCTTCGCGGAAATCGTCGGCCTGCTCGGTGGCGCCGAACGTTTCCGCTGGATCCACCTCGGCAACAGCGCCGGCCTGCTCGGCTACGACCGCGGCCCCTGCAACCTCGCGCGCCCCGGCCTCATGCTCTACGGCATTTCCCCGCTACCCGGCCACGGCGACGCGCTGCGCAACGTCATGACGCTCAAGTCGCGCGTGTCCGTCGTCCGCCAGCTCCCCGCCGGCCACGGCGTTTCCTATGGCCGTGCCTTCGTCACCACCCGCCCGACCGCCGTCGCCACCGTCGGCATCGGCTACGGCGATGGCTACCCGCGCCACCTCTCCGGCCAAGGCGCGGAGGTCGTCATCCGCAGCCGGCGTTTCCCGCTGCTCGGCCGCGTGACCATGGACCAGATCATGGTCGACGTCACCGGCTCCGACGTCGCACCTGGCGACGAAGTCGAGCTTTTCGGCCCGAACATCCGCGTCGATGAGATCGCGCAAAAGGCCGGCACCATCGCCTGGGAAATCCTCACCGGCATCACCCCGCGCGTCACGCGGATTCATCTCTGATACCCATGGACCGCCTCGTTCCCGCCCGCGCTGCCGATGGCTCACTGAAAGACGAGCGGGTCGCGGTCGAGGAGCCGCTCCAGATCACGCTCGATGGCTGTCCGGTCGCCGTCGTGATGCGCACGCCGGGGCACGACGACGACCTCGTCCGCGGCTTCCTGGTCACCGAGGGCATCCTGAAATCCACGGCCGCCATCCGCCGCATCGACCTCGATTCGAAGGACAACCACGCCCTCGTTTTCCTCGCCGACGACGCTGAGTTCGACCCCGCCCGCCTCCAGCGCAATCTCTACAGCGCCTCCTCCTGCGGCATCTGCGGCAAGGCCAGCATCGACGCCATCCTGGCCGGCTTCGCCCCGCTGGAAAACGCCCGCCGTTTCCCCGCGGCCGCCCTGCTCGGCGCCCCGGAACGCCTCCGGGCCGCCCAGGAAACCTTCGACACCACCGGCGGCCTCCACGCCGCCGCACTCTTCGATGCCGATGGCGAAATGCTCGCCCTGCGCGAGGACGTCGGCCGCCACAACGCCGTCGACAAGCTCGTCGGTCACGCGCTTGCTACTGGATTCGCCGTAGAAGACACCTTCCTCCTGGTCTCCGGCCGCGTTTCCTTCGAGATCATGCAGAAGGCGCTCGGTGCCCGCATCCCGCTGGTCGCCGCCATCTCCGCGCCCTCGTCGCTGGCGGTCGAGTTCGCCGTCCGCTCCGGCCAGACCCTCGTCGGCTTCCTGCGCCCGCCCCGCTTCAACCTCTACGCCGGCGGGCTTGATCGCTGCTAGCGGCGGGACTTTTCCGACAAGTTCCAGAGCGATTGGCCGTTTCCATGCTACGCTCCGCCACGACCCATGCTCGCACCCTTGATCGCCCTCGCCTCCGCCATCGACTACCCGAAAACCAAGACCAGCGACCTTGTCGAAACCCTCCACGGCGTCCAGGTGGCCGACCCCTATCGCTGGCTCGAAGATGACAACTCCCAGGAAACCAAGGCCTGGGTCGAGGCGGAGAACAAGGTCACCTTTTCCTACCTCGACGGCCTGCCGGAGCGCGATGAAATCAAGCAACGCCTGGCAAAACTCTGGAACTTCGAGCGTTTCGGCCTGCCCGAAGAACAGGGCGGACAATGGTTTTTCACCCACAACTCCGGCCTGCAGAACCAGAGCGTGCTGATGACCGCCGCCGCGCCCGACGCCGAGCCGCGGGTCCTGCTCGATCCCAACACGCTCTCCGACGACGGCACGGTATCGCTCGCCGACTACCAACCGAGCCGCGACGGCAAGCTGCTCGCGTGGTCGCTTTCCCGCGGCGGCAGCGACTGGAATGAAATCCGCATCCGCGATGTCTCGACCGGCAAGGACCTCGAAGATGAGCTGAAGTGGGTCAAGTTCAGCGGCATGTCGTGGCTCGAGGACGGCAGCGGGTTCTTCTACAGCCGCTACCCCGCACCCGGGGACGGCGCCGCCCTCACCGAGCGCAACCGCAACCACCGGATCTATTTCCACAAGATCGGAACGCCTCAACAAGATGACCGGATGGTTTATGAACGGCCCGATCAGCCGGACTGGAACCTCTCCGGTTCCGTCACCGACGACGGCGATTACCTGATCATCCAGGTCAGCGACGGCACCTCCACCGACAACCGCGTGTTCTACCAAAAGATCTCGGACGGCGAGACCGTGGAACTCCTCGACCAGGCGGATGCCAGCTACGGCTTCGCCGGAAACATCGGCAGCAAGTTCTACTTCCTGACCAATCTCGACGCCGCCCGCTACCGGGTCATCGCGATCGATGTGGAAAAGCCCGACCGTAAGAACTGGGAGGAAGTCATCCCGCAGACCGACGACCTGCTCGACAACCTCTCGCTGGTCGGTGGAAAGCTGGTGTGCACTTATCTTCACGACGCTCACACGGAGATCGCCGTCCACGACCTGCACGGGGAATTCCTACGCCAGGTCGATCTTCCCGGCATCGGCTCCGCCGGCGGCTTCCACGGCCGGATCGGCGACAAGTTCACCTACTACGGATTCAGTAGCTTCACCGACCCCGGCGCGGTGTTCCGATACGACCTGGAAAGCGGGACGAGCACGCTGTGGAAAACGCCCGAGATCGATTTCGACGGCTCCGCTTTCGAGACCAAGGAGGTGTTCGTTTCCAGCAAGGACGGCACGAAGATCCCCGTGTTCCTCGTTCACAAGAAGGGCCTCAAGCTCGACGGCAGCCACCGCACGCTGCTCTACGGCTACGGCGGCTTCAACATCAGCATGTCGCCCGGCTTTTCCGTTTCCCGCGCCGTCTGGCTGGAACGCGGCGGGGTTTTCGCCATGGCCTGCATCCGCGGCGGCGGCGAGTTTGGCAAGGAATGGCACGAGTCCGCCATCCGGCTGAAGAAGCAGACCAGCTACGATGACTTCATTTCCGTGGCCGAATGGCTGCAGGAGAAAAGCTACTGCACGCCTAGTAGCCTCGCCATCCAGGGCGGCAGCAATGGCGGCTTGCTGGTCGGTGCCTGCATGACCCAGCGGCCTGATCTTTTCGGCGCCTGCCTGCCCGCCGTCGGCGTGATGGACCTGCTGCGTTTCCACAAGTTCACCATCGGCTGGGCGTGGAAGAGCGACTATGGCGATCCAGAAGATCCGGAAGAGTTCGCCAGCCTGTTCAAGATTTCCCCCTATCACAACCTCAAGCCCGGCACCCGCTACCCGGCCACGCTCGTCACCACGGCTGATCACGACGACCGCGTGGTGCCCGCCCACAGCTTCAAGTTCGCCGCCCGGCTCCAGGCCTGCCAAGCGGAGGACGGCCCGCCGGTGCTGATCCGCATCGAGACCAGCGCCGGCCACGGGGCGGGCACCGCACTCGACAAGGTGATCCAGGTCTCCGCCGACCAGTGGGCTTTCCTCGAGGCCAACCTCAAGCCCTGAGCGGGCGAAAACTTTGCACTTCGGTCGGCCGCGGGCGCCCCTTAGCGTCCGGCCATGCGCATCGGCATCCTCGGCTCCGGTTCCGGCTCCAACATGCAGGCCATCCTCGATGCCATCGGGGCCGGCACGCTCGACGCGGAAATCGCCCTCGTCCTCTCCGACGTCCCCGGTGCCTACATCCTCCAGCGCGCGGAAAACCACGGCATCCCCGCCCGTCTCATCGACTGCCGCGGTTTCAAGACCCGGTTCCCCGAGGAGGCTCAGCAGGAAACCGCCGACGCCCTCAAGGCGGCCGGCTGCGACCTCGTCTGCCTCGCCGGTTTCATGCGCCTGGTGAAACAACCGCTGCTCGACGCCTTTCCCGATCGCATTCTCAACATCCACCCCGCCCTGCTTCCCGCCTTCCCCGGCGTCGCCGCCTGGAAGCAGGCCGTCGAGGCCGGCGCCACCGAAAGCGGCTGCACCGTCCACTACGTCGATGCCGGCATGGACACCGGCCCGGTGATCCTCCAGGCCAAGGTTCCTGTTCTTCCTGACGACACCCCCGAGTCCCTCCACGCCCGCATCCAGGTCGAGGAACACCGCCTCTACCCCGAGGCCATCCGCCTTCTCCAATCGGAACGCCGGCTCTAACCGGCCCGCCCGCCCATGCAGTCGCTCCTCCACCTCAAAGCGCGCCTCACCGCCACCGTCCTCGGCTCCGAAGACGCCGCGCAGCTCCTGCTCATCGCCCTGCTCGCCCGCGGCCACGCCCTGATCGAAGGCCCGCCCGGCATCGGAAAAACCTCGCTCGCCCACACGCTCGCCAGCTCGATCGGCGGCCGCTTCAAGCGCGTCCAGTTCACGCCCGACCTGCTTCCCGCCGACCTGCTCGGCTACTCGCTCTACCGCATGGACCGGGGGGATTTCGAGTTCATCCCCGGACCCGTCTTCGCCCACTGCCTGCTGGCCGATGAAATCAACCGCACCTCGCCGCGCGTCCAGAGCGCGCTGCTCGAGTGCATGAACGAGCACCAGGTCACGCTCGACGGCACCACCCGCGCCCTGCCCGAGCCCTTTCTCGTCATCGCCACCCAGAACGACACCGACCCGCACGGCACCTTCCCGCTCCCCGAACCGCAGCTCGATCGTTTCCTGCTCTCCATCCGCATGGGCCTGCCGCCCGCGGAAACGCAGAGCCGCATCCTGGTCGACCACGCCGCCGGCCGCATCGGGACCGAGCCCGATGCCCTTCTGCAGCCCGCGGAAATCCTCGACCTCCAGCAGCAGGTCCGCGCCCTGGCGATTTCCGACAGCCTCGCCGCCTACATCGTCGAGCTCTGCGAATCGCTCCGCCGCCTCGCCGGCAGCGACGCCGCCGTTTCCGTCCGCGCCTCGCTCGCCGTCCTGCAAGCCGCCCGCGCCGCGGCTTTCCTCGACGAAGCCGCCGCCGTCCATCCCGATCACATCCAGCGCGTTTTCCCCGCCGTCCTGCGGCACCGCCTCATCCCCGCCGACGCCTCCGACCCCCTCCCGCTCATCCGCTCCGCCCTGGAAAACACTCCGGTCCCGTGACCTCCGCCAGCATCCGCACGTAGTTCCCCCTTCAGGGGGTCGCACTGCCAGCGCGCCCCATCGCCGACCCGCTCTCCGCAACCCCCTGAAGGGGGAACTACCTACAGCCCCCGACCCGCTCAAAGAACTCCGCCCCCATCCGCACGTTGTTCCCCCTTCAGGGGGCTGCACAGCCAGGGCATTCCACACACCCCCCATTCACCCAGCCTCCCAAACCCATGTACCTCTGGCGCCGTCTCACCCCCTCCCAGCGCGCCGAGCTTCTCCATTTCCGACAGAAACAGCAACGCCCCTGGCACCGCCCTCCCCATTTTAGAAGCGAGGAAATCCGCCACTACCACATCGCCGCCGCTTGCTACAACCACCAGCCCCACATCGGTCGCGATCCTCAACGCCTGGACGACTTCACCGACTCGCTCCTCACCCTTCTCCCCGAAGAGCCCGCCGCCTGGTGCATTCTCCCGAATCACTACCACCTCCTCATCCGCACCGACGACCTCAAGTTCCTGCTGAAAGAGCTTTCTCGTCACCACGGCCGCACCTCATTCCGCTGGAACGCCGACGACCAAACCCGCGGTCGGAAAGTCTGGCACGGCATTTCCGACCGGCGCCTTCGCAGCTCCGGCCACTTCTGGGCGACGCTCAACTACATCCACCACAATCCGGTCCATCACGGCTACGTCGAGAAATGGACCGACTGGCCGTGGTCCAGCGCCGCCTCATATCTAACCGAGTTGGGTCGCGAAAACGCCGAGCAAATCTGGCGAACCCACCCCCTCGGCCACTACGGCCAAAAATGGGACGACCCCAAGCTCTGAGATCCGCCACCATCCGCATGTTGTTCCCCCTTCAGGGGGCCGCACTGCCAGAGCGCCCCATCTCAAACCCGCTCTCCGCAACCCCCTGAAGGGGGAACGACGTGCAGCCCTCCGCCCACTCAGAGAACTCCGCCAGCATCCGCATGTTGTTCCCCCTTCAGGGGGCCGCACTGCCAGAGCGCACCATCTCAAACCCGCTCTCCGCAACCCCCTGAAGGGGGAACCACGTGCAGCCCTCCGCCCACTCAGAGAACTCCGCCAGCATCCGCATGTTGTTCCCCCTTCAGGGGGCCGCACAGCCAGAGCGCACCATCTCAAACCCGCTCTCCGCAACCCCCTGAAGGGGGAACGACGTGCAGCCCTCTGCCCGCTCAGAGAACTCCGCCAGCATCCGCACGTTGTTCCCCCTTCAGGGGGCCGCACTGCCAGAGCGCCCCATCACACCCCCGCTCTCCGCAACCCCCTGAAGGGGGAACGACGTGCAGCCTCTTGCCCACTCCACCCTTGCCATGCCGTCTTCCCCCCATTATCCCTCCCGCGCCTTGATCACCAAGCGTCACCTCCGCCGTCTCGTCGCCCTTGCCCTTTGGCTCGGGCCCGCCGGCGTGTGATGGGATCAGGAAAACGACCACTCCACCACCCACCCGGCTGCCTCCAGGCTCGCCGGGTTTTTCATTTCCCGGGACCTCGCGGCAGCACCCGAACCGCATGACCACCACCCCGTCCGAAAAGACCGGCATCACTCTGATGCTCGGCTCCGTCGTCGCCTTCGCCGCCAATGCCCTGTTGATCCGCGGGCTCTCCCTCGCCGTACCCGCGGCCGATGGCTGGGTGGCTTCACTCTTCCGCGGCGTCGTCGGGCTGCTCGTGGTCGCCCTGTTTTTCTGGCGCAAGGGCTTCCAGCCGCGCCACCTGTTCACCCACCCGCTGCTCATCGTCCGCGGCCTGCTCGGCGGTTTCGGCATCCTCGCGCTCTACATCACCGTCGTGAAACTCGGCGCCGGGCGGGCGGTCATCATCAACCTCAGCTACCCGATCTTCGGCTGCCTGTTCGCCTCCATCTGGCTCGGCGAAACCCTGCCCGCGCGATCCTGGGCGTGGATGATCGCCGGCTTCGCGGGCCTGCTCGTTTTCCTCGGCGGCGGGATCGAGATGGCCATCGGAAAATACGATCTTCTCGCCCTCGCCGGAGCCATCGCGGCGGGCGGCGTCATCACCCTGATCCGCCAGCTCCGCCACACCGAGAACACCGCCACCATCTACGCCTCGCAGTGCCTCGCCAGCGTGCTCTTCACCGTCGGGCCCGCCGCCGGGCCGTCGATCTCGCTGCCGGCGGGTCCTTTCCTGCTGATGACCCTCGCCGCGGCACTCGTCGCCATCGCCCAGCTCGCCATGACCCACGCCTACCGCACGCTCTCGGTCGCTCGCGGATCCTCGATCCAGATGCTGCTGCCGCTCGTCACCGCCATCGGTGGTTGGGCCATTTTCCACGAAACCTTCACTTTGCTCGAAGCCGCCGGCGCGGGCCTGACGCTGCTCGCCACCTGGCGGGTCATCGCCGCGCCCAAAACCAAGGCCGCGACTTGAAATCCACCGCCAACCCGCCTAAACCGCGCCCTTCCCCATGTCCTACATCCTTCCGACCTACGGCCGTTTCCCCGTTACCCTCGTCCACGGCGAGGGCACCCGCGTGTGGGACGACCAAGGCAAGGCCTACCTCGACTTCTGCTCGGGCATCGCCGTCTGCGCGCTCGGCCATTCGCCGCAGCCGCTGGTCGATGCCATCCGCAAGCAGGCCGCCACGCTGATCCACTGCTGCAACCTCTACCACATCCCGCAGCAGGAAGAACTCGCGCGCACGATCGTCGAAGACCACGTCCGGATTCCGGGAAAAGTCTTCTTTTCAAACTCCGGTGCCGAATCGAACGACGGCCTCATCAAGTCGGCGCGCAAGTTCGGCCACGCCCGGCCGCAGCCCGACGGCTCGCCGAAGTACGAGGTTCTTAGTTTCAACCAATCCTTCCACGGCCGGACCCTCGGCGGCATCAACGCCACCGGCCAACAGAAGGTGAAGGAAGGCTTCGACCCGCTGCTCCCCGGCTTCCGGCACTTGCCCTTCAACGACCTCAACGCGCTCACCGCCGCCATCCGGCCCGAGACGGTCGCCATTCTGCTCGAGCCCGTCCAAGGCGAGGGCGGCGTCAACGTCGCCACCCCCGAGTTCCTGCTCGGCGTGCAGGCGCTGTGCGAAAAACACGACCTCCTCCTGCTCCTCGACGAGGTGCAGGCCGGGTTCGGCCGCTGCGGTGACCCGATGGCCTGGCGCGAGATCGTCCCCGGCCTCGAACCCGACGGCATCAGCTGGGCCAAGGGCATGGGCGGCGGTTTCCCCATCGGTGCCTTCTGGCTCTCCGACCGGCTCATCGATGGCGAAAAACCGCTTTCCTCCCTCATGGGCCCCGGCTCGCACGGCACCACCTACGGCGGCAGTCCGCTGGCCTGCGCCGCCTCGCTCGCCGTGCTGCGGGAAATCGCCGACCGGAAACTCATCGACAACGTCCGCGCCCGCGCCGCGCAGATTTCCGAGGTCGTCGTCTCGTGGCAGCACCCGCTCGTCACCGAGGTCCGCGGCCTCGGCCTGCTCATCGGCATCGGCCTCGATGTCGAAAAGATGACCGTGCCCGAAGGCAAGCTCCCCGCCATCCACCTCTCCGCGAAGCTGCTGGAAAACGGCCTGCTCGCCCCGCCCGCCGGCCCCGCCACCCTGCGCCTGCTGCCCCCTTTGAACGTCTCCGAATCGGAAGTCTCCGAAGCCCTCGAAATCGTCCGCACCACCCTCGACACCCTCATTTCCCAGCCATGAAAAACCTCCTCACCATCGAAGAACTCACCGACAAGGAAATCCTCCGCCTGCTCGACAGCGCCGAGCTGCTCAAGCGCCAGCGCGGCCGCGATGGCAAGCCGCTCGAAGGCCAGACCTGGGCGATGATCTTCACCAAGTCGTCCACCCGCACTCGCGTCTCCTTCGAGGTCGGCATCCGCGAACTCGGCGGCTCGCCCATGTTCCTTTCCAAGAACGACATCCAGCTCGGCCGCGGCGAGCCGATCATCGACACCGCCCGCGTGCTCGGTCGCATGGTCCACGGCGCCGTCATCCGGACCTACGCGCAGCAGGACATCGTCGACTTCGCCGAATACTCCGGCATCCCGACCATCAACGCGCTGACCGACGACGAACACCCCTGCCAGATCCTCGCCGACCTGCTGACCATCCGGGAAAAACTCGGCAGATGGGAAGGCAAGAAGATCGCCTGGGTCGGCGATGGCTTTTCCAACATGACCATCTCCTGGATGTGGGCCGCCAAGAAGCTCGGCTTCGACTTCGCCGTCGCCTGCCCGCCCGACTACGCGCCCACCGCCGGGTTCCTGCAGAAGCTCAACGCCCCGAACATCAGCGTCACCCCCGACGCTGCCGAAGCCGTCGAGGGCGCCCACGTCATCAACACCGATGTCTGGCTTTCCATGGGCCAGGAGGACCACCCGGAAAAGGAGGCCGCCTTCGGCCCCTATCAGGTGAATGCCGAGCTGCTCGAGGTCGCCGCGCCCGGCCACATCGTCCTCCACTGCCTCCCCGCCTACCGCGGCAAGGAGATCACCGAGGAAGTCCTCGAAGCCCACGCCGGCAATATCTTCCAGCAAGCCGAGAACCGCCTCCACGCCCAGAAGGCCGTCCTCGCCGCACTCGCCTCCGTGGCGCGGGGTTGAGTCAGCGCCGGGCCTTCAGCCAAGCCTCCAAGAGTTCCGGCCACACGGCGAGGTTTCCGTTTCCGTGGAGCCCGTAGCCGTGGCCGCCCTGCTCAAACATGTGGAGGGCGACCGGCACACCGTGAGCCTTGCACGCTTCGGCGAAACGGAGGCTGTTGCGGCAATCGACCATGTCGTCCGAGGTGGTCAGCAGGAAGCAGGGCGGGGCTTTCTCCGACACCTGTCTTTCGGTCGAAAGAGCCTCCAAAAGTTCCTTCGATGGATCCGGTCCGGCCAGCCGGCGCCGGGATCCCTGGTGAGTGATGTCGCCCATCGATATCACGGGATAGACCAGCACCGCGAAATCCGGCCGACAGCTCAGCTGGTCGATCTTGTCCTTCGTTTCCTGATCGAAGGCTTCATCGAATTTTGTCGCGCACAGGCTTGCCAGGTGGCCGCCGGCGGAAAAACCCATGACGCCGATTTTTCCCGGGTCGATGCCCCACTCCTCCGCATGCGCCCGCATCGTGCGGATGGCGCGTCGGGCGTCGAGATAGGGCACGGGGAAATGATAGCCCAGCTCGTCCCGGCCGCTCACCCGGTATTTCACCACCATCGCCGTGATGCCCCGCCCGGCCAGCCACTGGCCGAACTCGTGGCCTTCGTGATCCATCATCGCCACCGTATAGCCCCCGCCGGGGAAAATCACGACGCCCTGGCCTGTGGCTTTCCCCTCGGCAGAATGCAGAAAATATTGGGGCTGCCCGATGTCCGTATAGGCCGCGCGATCTCCCACCTTCTCCGTGCCCTCCGCCGGCTTCGGAGCCCCGGGGGCCTCCGTTTCCCAGAGCGGAGTCCATTCCGCCGCCATGGTCATTCCCACCAACACCAGACCGATCAGCATCCTTCTCATGGCTCTGAATACAGCGCCCGCGCTCCGCTTTTTCAATCCAGACGAAGCCGCGCCTCCTTGCGCCGGACCACACGCCCGCCTGCGAGCATCACTTTCGACGGCGCGCCGGGCTCCAGCATGGCGAGCACCCGATCAACCGCCGCCCGATCGAGATCCGGGATCCCCGCGTTCCTGAGGAAGTCGAAAACACAGGCCCGGCGGACGGGCTCAGGCAGCTCCATCAGCCGCCGGACATGCAGGCGGCCTTGCGGGTCCACGGCCGCCGCGTGCTCCACCGCCCACGTCTTGATCTCCTGAAGTTCCCGGCCGTCCGATGCGGCTCGCGCCATGGCCGCGGCGGCATCCCGCCCCGCGATTTCATCCAGCAGCGGGAATGCCTCGAGGCGCAGCCGGTTGCGGACCGTCACCGGTTCCAGATTCGTCCGGTCCTCCCGGAACGGCAGTCCACGCGCCTCCAGCCAAGCCCGCAGCTCGCTCTTCCTGGCTCCGAGCAGCGGACGGATCAGCTCCATTTCCACCCCCGAAACCGTCAGCCTCTGGCTCTCCGTCATCCCCGAAAGGCCATAGCTGCCACGAATCAGGTTCCAGAGCACGGTTTCCGCCTGGTCGTCGGCATGGTGCCCCAGCAGCACCTTCCGGACCCCATGGCCCTGCGCGCATTCCGCAAAAAAACGGTGCCGGGCCTCGCGGGCGGCATTTTCAAACGATGACCCACCGGCATGACTCCAATTTCCCAGCTCAAACGGCATCCCCATCCCGGCAGCCACTCCGCGGACGAAATCCGCGTCCCGATCGGATTCTTCGCCCCTCGACTTGTGGTTCAAGTGACAGACTACCAGTCGCTTGAAGCCAGCCGACATCAGGAAGTGCAGCAGTGCCATGGAATCCGCCCCGCCGGAGACACCGACCAGATAGCCCGCTTCCTTGTCCGCGTGCCGCAACCACCCTGGCTCTTCAAGCATCCGGGCCATCTTCATTGTCCCCGGCGCGCGGGCAAGAAGCGAACGGGTCGCGACAATCTTTCTCCTTGTGTGGCCCCTTGCCCGGCATAGCTTGAACTGACTCGGGCAGCTTTGCTTTCCCGGGCCCATAAAAACCGGGGAACCCGTTCCCCAAACCATAGAAACAAAAGATAAAGCCATGAAAAACAACAACTCGCGCCGCCGAGGTTTCACTCTCGTGGAACTTCTGGTGGTCATCGTCATCATCGCGGCCCTCGCGGGCCTCTCGGCACCGATGGTCCTCCGCCAACGCAAGGCGGCCGACCGGACGCAAGCCATCAATAACGCGAAGCAAGTCGGCATGTACCTGATCGAGTTCGACCAGGAATTCGGCTCGTTCCCGGACAACACCACCGCCCAAGCCGTCAAGGACGCCATGGGCACCAAGCTGGACCTGTCGGGCAACACCTCGAACGACTACTTCCGCCAGATCATCGCCTACGGCGCCGACAACGAAGACATCTTCTACACCAAGACTCCCTACACCCGGAAGCCCGACAAGGACATCTCCCCGGGCAAGGCCCTGTCCCAAGGTGAGGTCGGTTTCGGCTACATCATGCTTTCGGCGGAAAAAGGTCAGAACAGCACCGGTAACTCGAACCGCCCGGTTCTTGCCACCCCGCTGCTCGATGCCCAAACCAACTGGACCTTCGACCCCGGTCCGTACGGTGGCAAGGCGGTCATCCTCCGCCTCGACAACAGCGTTGAGGCTCCTCCGATTCGTGAGGACAACAACATGGTCATGATTGGTGGTGGCAAGACCCTCCAGAAGAACGGCCAAGGCTCCGTCTGGGGCAACGTCAACCCGGTCATGAAGGCGCCCGACACCGGAATGGGTTCGGGCAGTGTCAGCACCGGAGCCGGCTCCACCACCTCCGGTGACGATCTCGAACTCGAGTGATCGCCCTCAACATTCCTTGAACTCCCAGACCGGAAGGCGGAAGCCTTCCGGTTTTTCATTTGCGCACCGGCACCGCGGAAATTCCACTTCGGTCATGAGTGACGATCCGGTTCAAAACACCGCCTTCATCCCCTACCCCGTCTCGACCCTGAGTCCCCGGATCACCCCGACCGACCTCAGCAATTTCAAGAGCCGGGGAATTTCCCAGGTCGAAAGCGAGCTCGCTCAGAAACTTGTCGAGCTCCGCGAGGCCTATTGGGCCGCCATCGACCACTTCAATTGGAACAAGCTGGTCTATGAATCCGACATCCAATTCGAACCCGTGGTCGGGAACACCTACCACCTCTACGAAGCTCGTGGGCGCCGGCAGTTGTCCATGATTCCTCCCCACGAATGGCACCTCTCCCACATCGCCTCGGTGCGGCTGAATGTGGATCGGCAGTGGCAGCTGGTGGAGGTGAACCCGAGCCTTGACCCCGCCAGTCTGTTCCAAACCTCGACCTGAGCACGTTTTCGCTTTCCTCCCCTGCCCGCCCATCCTATCACCGCCCCGCCATGACCCGCCCCCAGATCGAACTGAGCATCAAATTCTTCATCGTGCTCCTGATCATCGCCTTCGCCGGTGCGGCCACGCACGTCCTGCGGATGCTTGGAATTCTCTGATTTCCCTCCATTGGGAGCGGACTCCCGATCGGCGACCCGCCTTCGGCGCGAATTGTTTGGCCGACGCAGCCGATCCGCGCTTTCGTGGAGTCGAAACATGCCTGAGCCCGCCTGCCAGATCCGCCATCTTGTGGAGTTTCACGAAACCGACATGGCGGGGATCGTTCACTTCTCCAACTTCTTTCGTTACATGGAGAAATGCGAGCACGCGTTCGCTCGCAGCCTGGCCCCGGATCTCGATTACTTGAAAGTCGGGCCCGAGGCCACTTGGCCACGCGTTCATGCCAGCTGCGACTTCCGCCAGCCTGCTCGCTTCGGACAGGAGCTCGTCATTCAGCAATTTGTAACCTCAGTGCGGCGCTCGTCGATCCACTATCGATTCGAGATTCTCCACGAATCCACCTTGCTCGCGGAGGGGAAAATCGTGGTCGCCCATGTCGTGCGCGACCAGGGCCGATTTACTGCCAGCCCGCTTCCAAGCCCTCTTCGAGCCAAGCTAGAAGCCCACTGCTCCTGATTCGAACCCCACTCCTCTGCGACCCACAAGCGCATCGGCGAGAAGATCACCGACCAGCTCGACGTGGAGCCGGCGAAGTTTTTCATCACGCGCACCATACGCCCGGTCTTCCGACGCAAGGATGCCCGGCCGCTGCCGCCCGTGGTCGCCCCCCGCACCCGCCACTCCGCTGGCCGGCGGGCTGCCCTCCGCGGCCATGCTCGCCCTGCTGCTGGTCACCAAATACCTCGGGGATGTCCCTCAGATCGTTAGAATCGGTGGGAGCCGGTCGGGTTGAGATTCATCGGTTGGTGGCTTTCTGACAAGCTTGCTTCTGCCCCGCGTTGTCGCTCGGAGCAGAGGACGAGGGCGCGGC
>NZ_BAABRI010000009.1:0-202252 GCF_040362925.1 Haloferula sargassicola | reverse complement strand
CCCAACCACCTGAGCCCCGGAGGGGCGTAGGAAAGCCGTTGCCGTCGCCAACAGCGCTTTTCACTGATCCCCGACCAGGATCGACCCCCTCGCCAATGCTCGTTTTCTCGGACCGACCCCATTCTGACCCCATTCTGAAGGGACGCCGGGAGGTAGCCCCGGGGTTCACCCCGGGGCCTCCGCGCCCCCAACCACCTGAGCCCCGGAGGGGCGTAGGAAAGCCGTTGCCGTCGCCAACAGCGCTTTTCACTGATCCCCGACCAGGATCGACCCCCTCGCCAATGCTCGTTTTCTCGGACCGACCCCATTCTGAAACCCCTTGCGAAACTCTGGTACTACTGACCCCTTCCAAACCAACCGCTCGCTGATCACTCGGCTCTGCCGCGGAGCGGCCCTCTTCACGGTTCTTTGCCGCTTCTTCAGTCCCGCAGGGACGCCGGGAAGTAGCCCCGGGGTTCACCCCGGGACCTCCGCGCCCCCAACCACCTGAGCCCCGGAGGGGCGTAGGAAAGCCGTTGCCGTCGCCAACAGCGCATTTCACGGACCCCATTCACAGAGACGAATCTCTTTCCGAAATCTTTGCGAAATAGTGGTTTCCACACCGGCTCGAATCCACTAGATCTCTAATATCTTTTTTATGCCGCTCAATGATTCAGATGATTTGCGGGATCTGGTAACCAGTATGTTCCCCGGTCCTCAGTTAGTTATCGAGGGGCCTGCAAAGGCTTCTGGGCAACGAGTTGTCTACTTTTGCCATTTCGAAGGCGAGGCTGATCAGGAGCCGATTGACCCTCGACTACCAGATGCCGTCGGGTGGGGACCAGTTGTCGTCAAAGTGAGCGAGAGCGGCAGCCCGAACGCGATGGCTTACCTGAGAAAAGAGGTCGAAATCTTGGGAGCGATCAATAGCGATGCATACCCTACCCTGTACTACGATAAAGTATATCGGCATGACCCAAGAGATGGGAGCTCACTGGACCGCTTCTTGTTTATCACTATCGAGCAGCGCGTCGATGCCCAGCCCTTGTCGGCGCTGATGGATTCCTACCGAGACCCCTCCGATGTCCGCCACTTCCTCCTAAATGCGATCAAAGCATTGAGGATAATGTGGGAGCACCCCGCTCGCTTAATTCACCGGGATCTCAAGCCTGATAATATTCTGATCAGAGAGGACGGAAGCGTCGTGATCATCGACTTGGGCATCGTTCGGGAAGAGGGGGTCGATGGCTTGACGAATTCGTTCGTTCCGTATGGGCCCTGCAGTATTCTTTATGCCAGCCCAGAACAGGCGATGAACCAGAAGCGCAAGATTTCATACCGCAGTGATTGTTTCTCCCTTGGCATTATTGCATACGAGTTGACGGCCGGCCGAAATCCGTTTGGTGCGGTAGGCGATCATTTTGGAGAGGTTATCGATAGGATCTGCAATCATCGCCAGGATCCTCTAAGGGAAGTTACTGGAAGCGATGTAATGTATTCCGAATTGATCGACCGCATGCTAAGCAAGCAACCATTCCAGCGGCATCGGCGGATTGCTGATCTAGTATCCGACCTAGAGCGGCTATTCGTCTAATTGAGCAACACATTACCCAAGAATATGCGTATCCTCCACCAATGCGGCCACAATGCGGTCTGGAATCGCACGTCGTTCACCGAACGAGGTGATGGCGACGGTCTGATCCTGAGCCCTGTGCACGAACGAATCTCCCAAGTGGAGTCCTACGATCCAGAAATCAAGCGATCTGCACTTTTTGATCCCCAGTTTTACCTCCCGAATTCTCAGAAGAACAAGCTGCAGGAATATGAGTTTTTCCCCGATGTAGTGGCCCAAGGCTTCCAAACTTCGACGTTTGAGGTGCGGGCGCTCGATGCCGCGCGGCAGTGTATTGACTTCCAATTGGAACAGGAATTCGAGCGGGTCGTGATCCCGGCGAGATTCTTCGGACAGATGGTTACCGATTATTGCCAACGGCAGGAGGCCTATTCGGTGGTGCCTCACTTGACGGCTCTGGGAGAGAGAAACGGACACGACCGTCCAATCTACCTCACCCTTCCGGTTACAACTCACATGGTTTCAGATCAAGGCTATCGGATGGAGCTGTTGAACTGGGCCACAAGCTACCCGGAAATAGACGGAATCTACCTGATTGTGTCTGACGATCGGAATACAAAACAGGTCTGCAACGGCGATGTAATGTTTGAAATTCTGTCTTTTGTAAGAGAACTTCGATTGTCCGGGCTAAAAGTTCTTGTTGGCTACTGCAACTCGGAGAGCTTGTTGTTTTCTTTAATCAAAGGAGTCGAGGTCACCTTTGGCGCGTATGAGAACACACGCATTTTCTCGATAGATAAGTTTGTGGTTAGCGATGATGACCAAAGGGGGCCAAGAGCGAGAATCTACCTAGACGGCCTTCATAATTGGGTGCAATTGGAACAGGCGCGTGAAATCCGAGATTCAGCTCCAGAGGTATGGCAAGAAATCTATCGACCGACGGAAGATAGCGAAGAAGCGTTAAGCTCGCCAACTCCTTGGCATTTCGGGAAAAGCCAGCTGTATATGCACCACTTTTCCAACATGCAGGCTGCGGTCAACGAGCTTGGCACCCTGTCACCATTGCAAGCTCATGCAGCGCTTCGATCCAAGCTAAGAAATGCAGATCGCTTTTACTCCGAAATTGATGATGCGCTAATTGACCTAGAGCGTCACGGAAAGGGAGAGCACATCCAGGGTTGGCTCTCAGCGATCAATCGCTTCGCCAGAGAGCATCTAAGAGACTAGCTTTCGAGATAGCTCCACGTTGGCCCTCCAATACAATAGATCTGTTTTGGGGAGAATTCGCTTGGCACTAATGTGATGAATCATCGAGCCGTTTTCATCACAAGTTGCTAGCCCAATTCCGGACCGCTCAAAAAGCTCGAGATTTTGGATGGCTGGGCGAGCCCGCGTTGCATCGAGCACAACCCAGCTTTTGTGGGCGAAGTGCTGGTACCTCCTTGCTTGCTGAAGCGCATCACGCCACTTGGTGAGTTTCGCTTCAATCGCTACAATTTCCGAAATGAGAGGCTGGGGTTGCCGGATTTTTGTAAAAGTGCGGGTTTTAGAATTCTGCTCAAGGTAGCCAGCAGAGCAAAAGCATCGGGCAAGTCGCTTCGCTGTAGCCTTCGATGCGTGTGTGGCGCCCCAGAAGTAGTCAAAGCTCATAGCTCGCCGATAGGGGAGTGACCTCAACAGAAACGCCCATTGTGACGGAACGCTCGCCAGAGAAAGTCGGCTTTCCCACGCCTTTGAGGCCCGGAAGAGCACCAGGTCTGCGATCCCGTGCAGGGAATCAAACTCCCGAACAATTTCGATGCCAGAATCATGCCCGATCGCCGAGGCTATGCTATCGACTAGGGACGCCTCTGTTGAAAATGGTGATGCCACCGGCCGGGGGTTCTTCGGTGATGTGCCTGATTTATGTGAGGTCGGCTGCATTCCGAGAGTCGTTGGGCTTTTAGTTCTTTGATCGTTCTCGCGAGTATCGCTTTCGGGAAATCTGGCAGACGCAAATTGAGCAGTCCAGCGATCGGTGAAGTAAAGTCTGAGACCAGATACAGTGCCGGGCATTTTGTGAATCAGGACGCGGCAGTATGCTTGCAATCAATGGTTTGCACGCGATTCGCTGCTCGGATTCCCGGGCGGAACTGCCTCTGAAAGGAAGTTTTGAGCTTGGGGGTCCCTGCCGCTTTCCCACGCCCCTTCGGAAACCGAGGGCGGCGAGCTGGTTCTCGGCGCGGTCGGAAACCCCACCGTTGCAGCGGGTGCCGAGCAGCCAGCTCCCGAACACGGCCGGGGCACTCAGTCGGACAAATGCGGAATCCGGGTGTTAATCGCCTTGGAGACCGATTCATGGATCGACTCGGGGACCACTCCAGAGATCCGGCTCGCCACGGTTTCCAGGGCCGCCTCGACTTGCCGGGCCACTTCCTCCATCACGGCGGGGAGGAGATAAGATGCCGAGGAGATAAGATGCCTGGCATTTAGTGGGATGGAGCGCGTCAGCATTCTGACCATCAATGGCTTGCAGGCGATTCGCTGCTCGGATTCCCGGGCGGTTTTGCCTCTGGACGGGAGCTTTTGAGCCTGGGGATTGCTTGCCGCTTTCCTACGCCCCTTCGGAAACCGAGGGCGGCGAGCTGGTTCTCGGCGCGGTCATAGACCCCATCGTTGCAGTGGGTCTCGAGCAGATAGCTCCCGAACACGCTCGCGGGCCTTCAGTCGGACAAATACCGAACCCGGGTGTTGATCGCCTTGGAGACCGAGTCATGGATCGACTCGGGGACCACTCCGGAGATCCGGCTCGCCACGGTTTCCAGAGCCGTTCCGGCGTGCCGGGCAACTTCCTCCATCACGGCGGGGACGATGCCTTTCGACAGACCGGTGCCTTCCGCGGTTTGGAGAAAATGGTGACCGCGGATGTCGGAAATCTTGTAGTGGCGGTTCTTCCCGACGGACATGGCCAGCTTGAAGTGTTTCCTCTCGATTTCCCGGGCATCGACGCAGGGTTGAGCGGTCAGGACATCGTAGATCGGAGTCAGCGCGAAGCGACCTCCCGGCCTGAGGAAGATGCTGAAGTTTTTGGCGTGACCATCGGTGGCGCCGATCAGCCAGAAGATGACCTGCGCCTTCAGGAAACATTTCCAATCATCCGCCGGAGTGTCGCTGCCATTGAGGAGCCTGAGGCAGGCTTTCATGTCCGGTCCGCCTTCGCTCTGGTACTTCCGGGTGGGTGGGATCGAAAGTGCCTGGCAGAAGTCTTCCTGGGGGAGGCGGATCAGCCGTCCATCGGACGTACGCTTTCGGTCAAAGCGCTCGATGATGAGGGCTTTCGCTTTCCCGAAGGTCCCGATCTCGACCTCAGGCACGGGCAGGCCGAAGGCTTCCAGGAGTTTCAGGCAGTAGTATTCGTTCTCCACGCTGTGGGTCAGGTTGATCCCATTGGGAAGATGACCCATCTGCTTCTTGAAGATGTGCGTGGTGGGAGTGGTGCCCAGCGGCTTCAGCCACTGGCCCTCGTGTCTGAGGAGGGCGGTTTTTTCCTGTGCCCCTGCGACAGAGATCCGGAACCCGTCATCCTTGGTCATTCCCAAGGGCGCTTGGGCCAGGTTGCAGAGGAGTTTTTCGAGATCGCTTTCGCTGATGGGTTCCGCAGCCATCTGGGTGGTGGAATCCTCGTGAGGGGCATCATCCGGGATGAATTGCAGGGCACCCACGCAATCCCGTCCGATCGCCGACAGGAGTCCGAAGGCATCCGTACTCTCGGCGCCGACTCTCTCGGCCACCCGTCGTCTGAGTTCCGGAGCATCCGGAAGCAAGTTGTCGAACACCGCGGCAACGGGCTCCCCCCGGTAGGCGTCTTCCCGCAAGGGCAGGGAGAGGGAGACGGGAATGGCATTCTCCCAAGCCAACCAGCTTTCGGCATACTGGAACTCGATGGAGCCTCCGTAGGTCTTGAGAAAGCTTCCTACGGGTTTGTTGTTCAACAGAACCCGAAGGGGCGTATGGCGGGGTTTGCGGGGCATTCAGAAGAGGTACTCGATTTCTTTTGGCTGCGAGGTCGACCTTGGTGCGATGAAGAGTTCGAGATCGAGTGCTGCGAGAATCGACAAGACGGGTTCCAGCTTGGCGGCTTTGCCGGTTTCAATCCCCGAGATCGTCGCCTGACGAAGGCCGGACCTCTCGCCCAAATCACTCTGGCTCCATCCTTTGAGCCTCCGAACCCGGCGGATCACGTTGCCGAGTTGTCTCGTTTCGCGAATGAGAGCTTCCACCCGCTTCTTATACGGAAAAGCGACCATTTGGTCAATATACGGTTTTTCGTTTAAAGTGGTTTTATACGAAATGGGGATAAAAGGATTCCATACGGAAATGGGGCTATCAAGGGGAGCCCCGGACTCGAAGGTTCCGGTTGCCGATGGGGCGACACCACGGCTTGCACCTTCCCTCGCGCCCTCCATGTTCCGGCATGCCTGCCCGTGAACCCGCGCCGCCGATTGCTTGATGTCCGGGAAAACCCAACCCGGTGCCTTTCACCGCGGCCTGATCCGGCTGGAGCGCGTCATCGATCGGCTCCGCCCGAAGCGGATCGTGGGCGAAAAATCCATCGTCCGCTGCTTCGAGGCCTATGGTCGCGGCCGGACGGTGATCGTCCGCGGTCGGGTCGAGATGAAACGGGAGCTGCGCCCGTCGGACATCGATGACTCGCGGCGGCGGAACTTCCTCACCATGGCGGCCAATTTTTTCACCCGCGAGATCCCTCACGCGAGGATCTACGGCGAGGTCGCCGGCGAGACCTTCGAGGCTACGGCCGACGACGAAGGCTATTTCCTCCACCGCCTCGAGCTGGCGCACGAACCCGCCGACTTCGAGTTCGACTTTTCCGCGACCGTTTCGAGATCGGAGGAGCCCGGGACGGAAAAGCCGCGCACTTCCGGCCTGGTTCTCATGGTCCGGCCGTCGGCGCGCCGCGTGATCATCAGCGATGTGGATGACACGGTGATCGAGACCGGAGCCGCCAAGTTATGGCAACTGCTCAAGACCACCTTGTTGGAAAACGAGCACACCCGGAGGGTGTTCGAAGGCGTGTCCGGATTTTATGCCGACCTGCAGCGCGGGGGGTCGGGAAACGAGAGGAATCCGATCTACTATGTGACCAGTTCGCCGTGGAACCTGCGGGATTTTCTGCTCCGCATCTTCGAGCTTCGCGGCACTCCGCGCGGCCCGCTTTTCATGACGGACTGGGGTATCGATCGCGCCAAGCTCTTCAAGCCCGGCCATCACGAACACAAGCTCCACGTCATCCGCCACCTGCTCGATTTCCACGACCCGTTGCCCGCCGTGCTGATCGGCGACAGCGGCGAGCAGGACCCCGAGATCTACTCCGCGATCGTCCGCGAGCACCCGGGCCGGGTCGCCGCCATCTTCATCCGCGATGTCACCGGCAGCCTGCGGGCCGACGAGATCGCCCGCCTCGCCATGGCCTGCCTGGAGCAGGGCGTGCCGCTCCACTTGGTCGAGGACACCCGCGCCGCCGTCCGCGAAGCCCGCGCCGCCGGCCTGGTGCCGTGAGCACCGCGGCCATCCCCGCTTTTTCCTTTTCCCTTTCTCCGCGCCGCGCCGACATCATCGGGCATGAGCCGGAGCGAAACGACGATGCGCGACCTCGCCGAGCGCGTCCTCTTTTCCGAGTCGCTCGAGGAAAAGCTCGCCCCCGGGCCGCTCACTGCGTCCGACGATTCGCCCGGCCCCGCCATCGCCTTGCCCGATGCTCCCGGGCGGCCGGCCGAGCTGAGGATCCGCGCCGATGGCGTGAAGGCCGGCTTTCCCGGCCCGAACCGGCTCGATGACGACCGCGAGCGCGGCGTGATGCTCCATTTCCTGGCCAACCACGAACTGCTCGCCGCCGAGCTAATGGCGCTCGTGCTGCTCCGCTTTCCCGACGCGCCCAAGGAATACCGCGCCGGCGTCTACGAGGCCATGCGCGAGGAGCAGGCCCACGCCCTCATGTATGTCCGCCGCATGCGCGAGTGCGGCATCGCCTTCGGCGAGCTGCCGGTCAGCCACTATTTCTGGCGCGTCGTCGCGCCCATGGAAACGCCGCTCGATTTCGTCACCCGCCTCAACCTCACCTTCGAGCAGGCCAACCTCGATTTCTCCAAGCACTACGCCGCGCTCTTCCGCCAGGTCGGCGACACGGCCACCGCCGCGGTTTTGGAAAAAATCCACCTCGACGAGATCGGCCACGTCGGCCACGGCGTGAAGTGGTTCCGCCGCTGGAAGCAGCGCGGCGAGTCCGATTGGGACGGCTTCCGCCGCTGCCTTTCTTTTCCGCTCACCCCGGCGCGGGCGAAAGGGCTCGCCCCTTTCCATGCCGAGAGCCGCCGGCTCGCCGGGCTCGACGAGGACTTCATCCGCCACCTCGAGGTCTGCGAGATCTCGCGCGGCCGCACGCCGGTCCTCCACTGGTTCAACCCCAGCGCCGAGTCGCACGCCCGCGCCGCCGCCATGGGCAAACGCTGGCAGCCCGACAAGGTCTCGCTCGCCCTCGAGCACGACCTCGAGGCCCTCATGCTCGCCTGCTGCCGCCGCGATGACGCCGTGCTCATGCGCCGGCTGCCGTCGGTGGAGCATTTGGCGGGCTTGAAAGCAGCGGGCTTCGAGCTGCCGGAGATCATCCCAAAGGAGCACAGGCGTCCCGCCTGTGAACCCTCCGCGCCCGCCCCCACCTCCACCCTCCGAAAACTCTCCGGCCTGCGCCCCTGGGCCTGGTCGCCCGATGCCTCGGAAACCCTCGCCCCTTTCCGCGACGCCATCGCCCCCGGCATGGACCACCCGTGGCGTGAACCCATTCCCAACGAGTGGTTCTCCAAAGCCATCGGCCTCCGGCTCGAACACGCCCTCGGCCCCGTTTCGGAAACCGGCGTCCTCCTCCACGACCGCGAATCCGTCGAGGCCGCCATCGCCCGTCATCTCGAACACGGCCAGGCCCTCCTCAAAGCCCCCTTCGCCTGTTCCGGCCGCGGGCACCTGCGCGTGAACACCGACAGCCTCCCCGCCAAAACCCGCGGCTGGATCGACAACACCCTCGCCGCCCACGGCGCGGTTGTCGTCGAACCGTGGCTCGACCGCGTCCTCGACTTCTCCGCCCTCTACGACGCAAAGCGCGGCGGTGCCGTCGAACTCCTCGGCTTCGCCCTCATGGACAACGACCCCGCCGGCCGCTTCCTCGGCATCCGCGTGGCTCCGAAGTTCGGCCACCTCCTTTTCCGCCGAAGCCTCGGCGAAGCAGGATCGCCGGACCTCGCCACCTTCGTTTTCCGCGAAGCCAAGATCCTCGACCTCTACAAAAGCCAACTCGCCCCGCTCCTCGCCGACCTCCTTCCCGGCTACGAGGGCCCGCTGGGCATCGACGCCATGGTCCACCGCCGCGCCGATGGGTCCTTGGCTTTGAAAGCCATCGTCGAACTCAACGTCCGCTTCACCATGGGCCGCCTCGCCTGGGAGTGGATGAAACGCAGCGGCAACCGCCCCTCCCGTCTTTCCCTCCTGCGAAAAGCCACGATGACCCCGGCGGCGATTTCCGCCCTCGCCGGCGGCCCCGGGCTGTTCCTCAACGACCCCGCCCAAGCCGGGCAATTCCTCGCCCACTGGAGCACCGCTGATGAAACCGGCACCGCCTCGCCCTAGCGGACCCGCCTCTGATTTCCCGGCCCAATTTCCACCCTCGGCCCGGTCGCTTATTTACGCCTGAAGAAAACGGCGACCGAAGGCACGCCGCCCCTGCATGGGGGCGGCGGGCATCGACCGCCGGGCAGGCCCCCCGAACTCCACCCCCCTGAGGTCTCACTTCGAGTCCCTCCCCGCCCGCCTCACCCGAAACGAACCAGCGGCCGACGAAATTCACCCCCGGCAGGGGCACGGGAAAAGAGGGCAAATGGTTTCCGACTGCTTCCGTCGCCCCTGCCGGGGCTCGGGTTCTTGGGCGTGCGGGGTTCCCCGGGGTGAACCCCGGGGCTAAGGTCCTGCGTCCCTTCGGGACTGAAGAGGCGGCGCGCGCGCGGGCGCGAAGGCCGGATTCGCCCGCAGCTTCTTGCCCGTGGGGTGCAGAGCTTGCCGAGCTTCGTGCTCGGGCTCTTGTCGCTCTCAAGCATTTTGAAGGGGTTGCCTGAAAGCAGGTGCGAGACTCGACGCCCAGCTTGTCCACCCCCGAGGATATTCCGAGAACCCCGCCCGACATTCCAAGCACCCCGATCGATATTCCGAGATCCCCGACCGACATTCCAAGCACCCCGACCGATATTCCGATCACCCCGATCGATATTCCGATCACCCCGATCGATATTCCGAGCACCCCGACCGATATTCCGAGATCCCCGATCGATATTCCAAGAACCTCGACCGATATTCCGAGAACCCCGATCGATATTCCGAGAACCCCGACCGATATTCCGAGATCCCCGATCGATATTCCGAGAACCCCGACGGATATTCCAAGAACCCCGGCCGATATTCCGAGATCCCCGACCGATATTCCGAGATCCCCGGCCGATATTCCGAGATCCCCGACCGATATTCCGAGATCCCCGGCCGATATTCCGAGATCCCCGGCCGATATTCCGAGATCCCCGGCCGATATTCCGAGATCCCCGGCCGATATTCCGAGATCCCCGACCGATATTCCGAGATCCCCGACCGATATTCCGAGAACCCCGACGGATATTCCGAGGACCCCGGCGGGCATTCCTCGTGGAGGGGCCGGGCGGGGTGCAGGGCTTCTGAATGATCGGTTGGGCGGGGCGCGTTCCGCTTCGAGCTACCGAGGGCGGGCGTCTTTCCGACTTCACCATCATGGACCACAACCCCACCGGCCGCTCCAAGGCGTCCGCGGCGCCCCGCGCAGGTTCGGCCCTCTCTTGAAGGAGTCTCCCGCTGATGACGGCTTACGGATCGCCCGGCATTTCTCCGCGCTTGCCCGCACAGGGAGGAAGAAGGCTCGCATCCACCCGAAAACCGCGACACCTTGAAGCATTCGTCCCCATGCATCGACGGTGAGACATGAAATCAAGAATCCTCACCCCCACCTTCCTCCGCCGAGCCCTGGCCCTACTACCCTGCGCCTTCCTGGCAGGGTGCATGGGAGCTGGCTTCCGGCCCCTCCCGGCGGGCGTGGAGCGGGAAAACGTGATCTTTTCCCCTCCCTCCTGGCCTCAACGTTTGCCGGCGACGGTTTATCATCATCCGCGCCAGCCGCCTGCGCCGGCCGTGCTGGTGATTCATGGGGGCAGCTGGAAGGCGGACGATGTGCGATGGTCGATGGAGCCGATCTCCAAAGCGCTCGCCCGCGCCGGCTACGTGGTGGTGAACGCGACCTATCGCGGCACGCCGGACGACCCGTATCCCGCCGCCGTCCGCGACCTCGAGATGGCGGTCCGCTGGATGCGCCGCCATGCCGGGCGCTATGGGATCGACCCGGAAAGGATCGCCACGCTGGGGTACTCGGCCGGCGGCCATCTCGCCGCCCTGCTGGCCCTCCGTGAGGGAAATCCGGAGTGGATCCGCGCCATCGTGGCCGGCGGTGCTCCGTTCGATCTGGAACTGGATCCGAACGACGAGGCCGTGACGGCTTTCCTCGGCGGGACGCACGACGAGGTCCCGGCCCGCTTCCACCAAGCTTCGCCCGTGAACTTCGTGGGGCCGACGAGTCCGCCGCTCTTCATTTTCCACGGGACCGCCGACCACCGGGTGGCACCTGCCCAAGCCCGCCGGATGGCCGCCGCCTACCGGGGAGACGGCCGACCCTTCCGGACCTACTGGGTGGAAGGCCGAGGCCACCTGGCCACCCTCGCCTTCCCCGGTGGGGCGATCGATGAAGCCATCCGATTCCTGAATGAGCAGCTCATGCCGGGAAAGCAGGAGTCGCCCTGAGCCGGCCGGGGTTACAGGCGACCGCTACTCGTCGGGGCCGCCGTGCCACATCCAGACCAGGGTGTCGGCCAGAGTGGCCTCGAAGACCCTGCGGTCGCAGTGGCCGGTGGCCTGGCTGAAGACGAAGCGGTAATCGTAACCCTTCTTCTTCAGGGCCGCAGCGGTGCGTTCGTTGGCCAGGACCCAGTTGTGATGGCTCGCTTCGGGGCGCTCGGCACCGAGGTCGTGCTCGGAGACGTGGGTGAAGATCCGCAGCGGCTTCGTGGCCGAGTTTTCGATGAGCTTCATGCCGGAGTGGTATTCCCAGGCGCCGAGGGGAAAGGCCTTTTCCTCGGGGGCGTCATCATCCTGCTGGTCGACGAAGGTGCCGGAGTAGGCGATGATGCGGCGGAACAGGTCGGGCCGGAACCAGCCCATGGTGAGGGCGGCGGCCCCGCCCGAGCTGCAACCCATGACGGCGTGGCCCCACGGATCGGAGGTGAAAGCAAGCTTCGGGTAGGCGGCGCGGATCTCTTCGTTCGCGAGGACGGCGGGAAGGACCTCTTCCGTGATGAAGCGGGCGAGCCGGTCGGACATCGTGTCGTACTCCAGCCCGCGTTCGCTGCCCTTGCTGTCGTCGCCCCCGTTTTCGACCGCGATGACAATGAAGGCCGGAAGCCGGCGAGCCGGATCCTGGGAAAGGGTCAGGTTGTCGAGGGCGTGGCGCACCAGGTCGAGCTGGGAAGGTCCATCGTGCATGACGAGGAGGGGAGCCTCCGTGCCGCCGACGTAGGCGGCGGGGATGTAAACGAAGATGCGGCGTTCGGTGCGGACCTTCTTGGAGGGGTCGAGCGTCGGGTCATCGCCATGGAAGATCCGGCTGTCCGCCAACGGCATGCGGAACTCGAACGACCTGCCGGTGGGGTTTCCCCGGTCGGTCAGGTCGGGATCGATGGGGTAGTCCGGGCCGATCAGGTGGTCGCCATTCCCATCGTCGGCGGGATCCGCGGCGCGGGCCGGAAAGGCCAAGGCCGCCAGGGAGGCGAGGAAGGCAGGGACGAAGCGGCGGAACGGGATCGTGGGATTCATCGGCGCGGACGGGCGAAGAGCGGGACCGCTTGAAACGGTTCCGTGCCGCCTGGCCTTTCGATGGAGTCACCGAAGTGCCCGCCAGCGCGGCCACCGCGGCCGGTTCGGCTTGCGTGGTCCGATCGGAACTGGCGACGTGAGGCCGTGAAAGTCGCCGTTTTTTCCACCAAGCCCCACGACCGGAAGTCGCTCACCGAGGCGGCCTCGGAGCATGAGTTCGTTTTTTTCGAGAACCGCCTGCGGCCCGAGACGGCCAGCCTGGCGGACGGCTGCCGGGCGGTGTGCGTGTTTGTGAACGACGAGCTCGACGCGGCCACGCTCCGGCAGCTTGCCGCCGGCGGGGTGGAGCTGGTGACCCTGCGCTGCGCCGGCTTCAACAACGTCGATCTCGCCGCGGCCGCCGAGCATGGCATCCGCGTGATGCGGGTGCCGGAATACTCACCGCACGCCGTGGCGGAGTACTGCCTGGCCCTCCTGCTGGCGGCGAACCGCCACATCCACAAGGCCTACAGCCGGGTGCGGGAGGGCAACTTCGAACTCAAGGGCCTGCTCGGCTTCGACCTCCACGGCAAGACCGTCGGGGTGGTCGGCACCGGCCGGATCGGGCGCATCTTTTGCCGCCTGCTCCGCGGCTTCGGCTGTCGCATCCTGGCCTACGATCCGTATCCGCACCAAGAAGCCATCGAGCTGGGTGCCCGCTATGTCCCGCTCGGGCAGCTGCTCTCGGAGTCCCACGTGATCACCCTCCACTGCCCCCTCACGCCGGAAACCCACCACCTGATCGATGACGCGGCCCTCGCCCGCTGCCGCGACGGCGTGCTGCTGGTGAACACGTCGCGCGGCGGTCTGGTGGACACCGAGGCGGTGATCCGGCACCTGAAATCCCGCAAGATCGGCGGCCTGGCCCTCGACGTTTATGAGGAGGAGTCGGGCATTTTTTTCGAAAACCTCAGCGACGAGGTGATCGACGACGACGTGCTGATGCGGCTGATGACGTTTCCCAACGTCCTCGTGACCTCGCACCAGGCATTCTTCACCGCCGAGGCGCTGGCGAACATCACCCGTGTGACGCTGGGCAACCTCGACGCCTTTTCGCGGGGGGACGCCGGGAATGCGACCGAGGTCGGGAGCCGATGAACCGGCCAGCCGGCCGGGGCCCGGGCCGGCGGGGCTCGTTCACGTTCTGTGTCATGAATGCAACCAAACGCACGATGGATGGTTAGATTCGGGCCCCTGCCTGCGTTAAAACGCTTACGGGAAAACCGGGAAAGGGTCTGGCCCTGACTGGTTGTTTTTGCAAAGTGCTGGTGTGACGAATCCGTCACAATATTGAAATGGACGCCCATCAAGATCGCCGAGAGTTCAAATTCCTCCTGCCGCGGGAGAAATTCGAAGTCGTGCGCGCGGAGGTGGCGGAGTTTCTTTCCGTGGATCGCGGCGCGCGGGACGGCTACCGGATCCTGTCCGAGTATTTCGACTCGGATGATCGCGACAGCTACTGGGAGAAGGTCTTCGGGCTGCCCAACCGCCGGCGGATCCGGACGCGCGTCTATGGCACGCCGGGCAGCGGCCGGGCGCTCACGCGCTTCATCGAAATCAAGCACAAGCAGGACGGACTGACCGTGAAACGACGGCTGCCCGCCTGCGACGAGGAACTGGAGGCGTTTGTGAAGGGGGAGCTGCCGGAGCAGGCCGAAGAGGAGGACCTGCGGGTGCACGCCGAGCTGGCCGAGCTGCTCCAACGCCCCCCGAAAAGCCCCGTGGTCCGCATCCAGTACCACCGTTTCGCCTATGACAGCGGCGTGGATGGCACCATCCGCATCACCTTCGATACCGATGTCCGCTGCGGCTTCGCCCACGTGCGGCTGTGCGAGGACGCTCCGGAGCCCGAGCTGCCGCTGCTCGACGAGGGCTGGGCGATCATGGAGGTCAAGACCATCGGTCCCGTGCCCTATTGGTTCCGCAGCCTGATCGGCAAACACTCGATTTCCCCGCAGGGCTTCAGCAAGTACGCCGTCGCCCTCGAACGTTACGAACTTGGGAAAAACCCACCCCTGCCCCTTCATGATCCTGAGCAACCTGTTCGAAGACATTGCAGCATCCAGTAACAGCGCCGTCCCCGGCCCGGCGGAAGTCGCGCTGGCCATGGGCTACAGCCTGCTGCTCAACCTGATCATCGCCGCCATCTACCGCGGCACCTACAAGGGCACACGCTACTCGCAGGACTACGTCCAGACCCTGATCATCATCGGCGTGGTCACGACCATCCTGATCATGGTGGTCAGTGGAAACGGAGCGATCGCCTTCGGCATGTTCGCGGCCTTTTCGGTGATCCGCTTCCGCCGCACGCTCGGCCAGTCGCGGGACCTCGCCTTCGTGTTCTTCGCCATGGCCATCGGCATGGTGGTCGGCGCCCGCCACTACGCCATGGCCGCGGTGATCATCGGCGTGGTCGGGCTGGCGATCTACCTGCTTTCCGTCACCAACGCCTTCGCCCCGCGCCGCGCCTCGCACCTGCTGACGATGCGCCTGACCAACGACATCGACTTTGAAAAGGCGCTCAAGCCGATCTTCGACCGGTTCACGGTGGGCACCCAGCTGGTTCGGGTTTCCTCCGCGCAAGCCGGGATGATGACCGAGCTGCGCTACGGCATCCAGCTGAAGGAGGATGCCAGCACGCCCGAGTTCCTTGAGGCCCTCCAGCTCGCCTCGGGCAACAACCGCGTGGTGCTGGCGCCGACCGAAAAGGAATTCGACTCATGACGCCCGCCCGCTCCGCCCGCCGCCTTCTGGTCTCCACCCTTCTGGCCACCGCCGCGGCGCAGGCGGGATCCGAGCCGGCGCCCGACGCGAAGGAGGAGAAAAAGCCCAAGGCCAAGGGCTGGGATTTCTGCGAGTGGATCCAGGACGATCCCGGCGTGCTCTACGAAGACGAGGACTCGTGGTTTCTCAACAAGGTCGAGATCGGCGGCCGGTTTCACTACCAGGCCGCCTACCTCGGCGGCAAGGACATCAACGGCCGCCATTTCCACGACACCTACGATGAATACCGTAGAGCGCGGATCGAATCGAAGTGGGAGCTCGCCCGCTTTTTCACCGCGGAGGTCAACGTCAACCTCGTCGATGACCGCCGGTTTCGTGACAGCTACCCGTATGAGCTGGATTGGGGCTACGACACCTTCGACACGCTCACGCTCGAGCTGGATCTCGACAAGGCGCTGGACCTCGACTGGCTCGACAAGCTGGAGCTGACCTACGGCAAGATGAAGCTCAAGGTCGGCGAGGAAAACCACCAGTCCTCCCGCGAGATCCTGACCATCGAGCGCTCCGCCATTTCCGACCGGATCGGCGGCGATGCCAGCCGGCCGACCGGCGGCGTGCTGGCGATCGGCAAGGACGACTTCGACCTGACGCTGGGCGTCTTCAGCGGCGAGGACGATGCCGACGTGCTGGGCTCCTGGAACGACGGCCTTTTCTACTACGCCAGCCTGGCCTGGGAGCCGGAGGACGAGTGGCGCTTCGTCTTCGACCAAGTGGTGAACGACCAGCACCACCGCGACATGGCGCTCGGTTTCGCCTGGGTCAGCTCGCTGTCCGGCGTCTACGAAGAAGATGACTGGGGCATCCTGGTCAACGGCGTCTACGGCGACAACGGCGGCGATCAGGAAGGCAACGCCAACCCCCGCCGACAGGGCGACTTCTGGGGCGGCGTGGTGATGCCGTGGTACTGGATTCTGGAAGACAAGCTGCAGTTCGTCTGCGCCTATCAATATCAGCGGGCCCAGGAGGAGGAAGGCATCCGCCTCGACAGCCGCTACATCCGTGCCCGTCACGACGATCCGCTGATCGATGTGGAGAACGGCCGCGGCGACCGCAGCCGCACGCTCTACGCCGGGCTGAATTACTATATCTGCGACAACAACGCCAAGATCATGGGCGGCATCTCCCGGACCAACCTCGACACCCGCAAGGGCGAGGTCTCGGCCTGGAGCTACCTGATCGCGTTCCGGACGTATTTTTAAAAAGCCGGCCCGGCCGGGACGCGAAAAGGCCCCCGGTCATCCAACCGGAGGCCCCTTTGAGAAAAGCGCTTTCAAGGACCGGTCACTCGTCCTCCATGAACTCGTCGTGGCCCTTCTTCTTGGCGTCGCGCAGGGAGCCGACCAGTTCCTTCACCTTGTCCTTGTCGTCGGCCACGAACGCGGCCTCGATCTCGCACATGGTGACCAGCACCCGGGCGATCTGCGTGCGATAGCTGGCCATGGCGGCCTCCTTGCTGCCGGGGTGCCCGCCCTTTTCGACCAGCTCGGGCGTCATGGTGAAGGCCTTGAGGATCGCCTCCTGAGCCTCGCGGGCGAGCTTGGCCCCCTCGGCGCTGTCATCGACCCGGCGCATCGCCTTGTAGGCATCATTGAAGGCCTCCATTTGCTCGCCGAGCGGCGTTTCCTCCTCGGCGGGAGCGGGGATCACGGTGGCCAGCGCCAGGGCGAACAGCGGAAAGAGCAGTTTTTTCATACCCCGCCATACACGCGCAGCCGCCCCGACCTGTCAACGCACCCTCGTGGCTTCCCCTCTTGGCGAAGCGGAAATCGCCGTTCATCCTCCCGCCGATGTCCGGCACCCAGCTCACCCCGATGATGGCGCAGTACCAGAAAATGCGCCGCTCGTTGCCCGCCGACGTCCTGCTGCTCTTCCGGCTCGGCGATTTCTACGAGATGTTCTTCGAGGACGCCCAGACCGCCGCGCCCATCCTCAACGTCGCGCTCACCCGCCGCAACTCGGTCCCGATGTGCGGCGTGCCCTACCACGCGGCCGACAACTACATCTCCCGCCTGGTCAAGGCCAACAAGCGCGTCGCCATCGCCGAGCAGACCACCGATCCGGTTCCCGGAAAAATCGTCGAGCGCGAGATCACGCGGATCATCTCCGCCGGCTCGGTCATCGAGGAGCACCTGCTCGACGACTCGCGCCCGAACCACCTCGCCGCCGTCTTTGTTTCCGGGAAAAAAATCGGCCTCGCCTGCATCGACCACACCACCGGCGCCTTCAGCGTCGCCGAGTTCGATGCCCGCGGCGCGCTGCTCGACGAACTCGCCCGCCTGACGCCCTCCGAGTTGTTATTTTCGGACGAACAGCACGATCACTTCGGCGACTTCCGCGCCGGCCAGGCCTACGACGCCTTCGCTTTCCTGCCCGAGCCCGCGGGCCAGCTCCTGTGCGACCATTTCGGCGTCCATTCGCTCGATGGCTTCGGCTGCGCCGGCCTGCACGCCGCCACCGGGGCCGCCGGCGCGGTGCTCCACTACCTCATCCACCAGCTGCGCCGACCCTGCGACCACGTCCGCAACCTCAAGGTCCGCGAGGACGCCCGCACCGTCCTCATCGATGCCGCCAGCCAGGCCAACCTCGACCTCATCGACTCCCGCTCCGGCCGCAAGCACACCCTGCTCGGCGTCCTCGACCGCACCAAGACCCCCATGGGCGCGCGGCTGCTGCGCGACTGGATCCTCCACCCGCTGCGCGAAATGGAGCCGCTCCTCGCGCGCCAGGACTTCATCGCCGCCTTCCTCGCCGAACCTTTTCTCCATTCGAAGATCCGCGAATCCCTCACCGGCATTCGCGACGTCGAGCGCACCACCGTCCGCCTCTCCCAAGGTGCCGGCAACGCCCGCGACCTCCTCGCCCTCGCCACCTCCCTCGACCACATCCCCGAACTCAAAGAGGACCTTTCTTCCCTTTCCCAATCTGCAATCTGCAATCTGCAATCTACAATCTTCCCGCGGCTGCACGACTTCACGGAACTGACTGAGTTGTTAGGAAAAGCGCTCGCCGAAGAGCCGCCAGCCACTCTGAAGGACGGCGGCATCATCCGCGATGGCCACAGCCCCGAGCTCGACGAACTCCGCTCCGCCTCGCGCGATGGCAAGCAGTGGATCGCCAAGCTCCAGGAAGACGAGCGCAAGCGCACCGGCATCGACTCCCTCAAGGTGAAGTTCAACAACGTCTTCGGCTACTTCATCGAAATCTCCGCCGCCAAGCTGGCCACCGCCACCATCCCGGACGACTACACGCGCAAGCAGACCATGGCCAACGCCGAGCGCTTCATCACCCCCGCGCTCAAGGAGATGGAAAGCAAGGTCCTTGGCGCCGAAGAGCGCGCCAAGCAGCTCGAATACGAGCTTTTCCTCTCGCTCCGCCAGCAGGTCTGCACCCACCTCGACACCCTCCAGGAAACCGCCGCCGCCGTCGCGGAAATCGACGTCCTCGCCGGCCTCGCCGAAACCGCGAGAACCCACAACCACTGCCGCCCCGTTCTTGAGGAAAGCCGCCGTTTGGAGATCACCGACGGCCGCCACCCGGTCCTCGAGCAGACCCTCGTCGACGAGAAGTTCGTGCCGAACGACTCGACCTTCGATCCCGATGAGTCCCTCGTCCAGATCCTCACCGGCCCGAACATGGCCGGCAAGTCGACCTACATCCGCCAGGTCGCCCTCATCACCCTCATCGCCCAGATCGGCGCCTACGTCCCCGCCGCCTCGGCTACGGTGGGCCTGGTAGATCGCATCTTCTGCCGCGTCGGCGCGTCGGACGACCTCTCCCGCGGCCAGTCCACTTTCATGGTCGAGATGAACGAAACCGCGCTCATCCTCAACCACGCCACCGACAAGAGCCTGGTCATCCTCGACGAAATCGGCCGCGGCACCGCCACCTTCGACGGCCTTTCCATCGCCTGGGCGGTGGCCGAGCACCTGCACGATTCGATTTCCTGCCGCACGCTTTTCGCGACGCACTACCACGAGCTGACCGACCTCGCGGAAACCAAGGCCTCGGTGGCGAACTTCAACGTCGCCGTCCGCGAGTGGAACGAGGAGATCATTTTCCTGCGCAAGATCCTCCCCGGCGCCGCCGACAAAAGCTACGGCATCCAGGTCGCCCGCCTCGCCGGCCTGCCCGCTCCGGTCATCGACCGCGCCCGTGACATCCTGAGCCACCTCGAAATGCACTCCGCCAAGCCCGACGCCAAGAAGCGCGGCCCCAAGGCGAAGAACACGCGCCCCAAGGACATGCCCGAGCCGAACCCGCCGCAGCTCGACCTTTTCGACTGAAGGCAGCGTGCCTGGGGGGCCGCGCTCGCACGTCACCGGCCCGGCATCGGCTGGCGATGCGGAGGCCTTCCTGCCGGATGGGAACGCATTCCGCGACAACCCACCGCCCGCCCGCGCCATATGCCTCCCGTGAAAGCTCTTCTCCTGCTGGCCCTGGCGATCGCCCCCGCCGCGGCGCGATCGTGGTCCGACGAGGTGCTGTATTTCGCGCTCACCGATCGTTTCCACGACGGCGATCCATCCAACAACACGCCGCCGGGATGCGATCCCGCGCTCGACGATCCGGCGCAGGAAAACATCAACCTCTATCATGGCGGCGACCTGCGGGGCCTCGAACTCGCCCTGCAGGGCGGCTATTTCAGCGAACTCGGCGTCACCGCCCTGTGGATCACCCCGCCGGTGCGGAACGTGTGGCGCTCCGGCTACGATGCCGGCGGCTGGAAGACCGGCTACCACGGCTACTGGGCGCAGGATTTCCTCGATATCGACCCGCACCTCACCAGCGCCACCTCGCTCGCGGGAAAGCCCTACCCGGAGGGTGCCGAGGGGCGCATGGAACATTACCGGGACTTCGTCGCGCTGGCCCACGCCAAGGGCATCCGGGTCGTCCAGGACGTGGTGCTGAACCACGCCGGACCCGTGTTTTACTACGATGCCGATGGCGATGGAGTCTTCGACTCCGGCTCCAAGGACGAGTGGGTGCAGCCCTTCGAGCGCCGCGGCTTTCACGACAACGCGCGCTGGGCCGGGCTGCCGCAGTGGAACATGGCCCGCACCGAACCCACCGGGCCACGCGAGCTGCTGGGCCGGCGGCTCGCCCTGAGCGGCGTGCTCGGCCGGCTCGATGCCTACGGCCGCAAGGGCTTCTCGCCCGACAGTCTCGGCAAGAACGATGGCGAGGAGGTGATGTGCGATTTCTTTTCGCTGCGCGACCTGTGGACCGATCCCGAGGGCGCGAACTTCGACCGCCTGGTCGATGAGTTCGTCTCCATCTACCACTTCTACCTGCACGATGTGGGCGTGGACGGGCTGCGGATCGACACCGTCAAGCACGTCCACCACGAGTTCTGGGACGCCTTCACCCGCCGCCTGCGCCAGCGGCTGGGGAGCGAGGCCGCGGACAAGATCCTGTTCGGCGAGGTGTTCGATGGAAGCCCGGCCAAGCTCGGCGAGTACACCTGGCGCACCGATGCGCCGGCCGACCCCTCGCCCTGCCTCGACTCGGTGCTCGCCTTCCAGCTCTGCTTCGCCCTGCGGGACTACCTGCTGCGGCCCGGGGAGGCGTATGGAAATGCCCGCCCGATCGAGGCCGCCATGTCCGCCTTCAGCGACGGCCGCTTCCCCGATGGCCGCTTTTTCTACAACCGCACCCCGGGAGCGGACGGCCTGAACTCGCTGCAGAAGTCCGTCACCTTCGTAGAGAACCACGACAGCATCAACCGCTTCCGCGTGGCAGGCATCACCGAGCGCCGCAACCAGCTCGCGCAGGGCCTGGTGATGACCCTGCCCGGCATTCCCTGCCTCTACTACGGCGCCGAGGTTTCGCTGCAGGATGGCCGGGGAAACATCGGCCAGGACAGCGAGACCGGCCGCATGACCCTGTGGAGGCACGGGGCCGCTCCGACCTTGGAAAAGCTTCGGCAAGACGAGTCGTTCCGGGCCATCCAGCGGCTGGCCCGGGCCCGCCGCGAGTTCCCCGCGCTACGCGAAGGCGGCTTCCGGCCCCTGTGGTGTGACAGTGACGGGACGGCCGAGGACGACGGCCTCTTCGCCTTCGCCCGCACGCTGGACGAGCCCGGGGCGAGCGTGATCGTGGTTTGCAATCTTTCCCCGAAGGAGGGCCTCACCGGACCGCTGGAGGTTTCCCCGCTGCTGCCGCGCGGCGCGAACTGGCGGGGCGATCCCGTCATCGGCCGTGGCGGCCCGCGCACCGCCACCGACCGCTTTTCCGCCCCGCCGCGCTCGCTGGTGATCTACCGGGCCCAGGCGTCGGAGCCGGCCCGCCCCGGAACGCGCTGATCTGCCTGGAGGACCGCCCGCCCACCGGGAACGGATCGGCGCTGTGCGCTGCGGTCGTTTGACAGCGGCGGGCCGCGGATGCCCTATTGGAGGATGTTCGCCCCCCATTTACCGGTCCTCGAAATCGGGCTCCGCGTTCTGCTGCTGGGGCCGATCGCCCTGCTCTGGGTCAACGCCTTGGTGCGGCGGATCGGCCTCCGCACCTTCTCCAAGATGACGGCCGTGGATTTCGTCTGCACGCTGGCCACCGGCTCGCTGCTTGCCGCCTGCGCGAAGGCCACGAGCTGGTCGGACTACCTGCAGGCCTCGCTTTCCATCCTCGCCCTGCTCGGCCTCCAGGCCCTGCTCACCTTCCTGCGGCGCCGCAGCCGGAGAGTGATGGGGGTGTTGGAAAACGAGCCCGTCGTGCTGATGCGGCGCGGTGTTTTCGACCAGGCGAGGATGGACGCATGCCGCGTCACCGAGGCCGACATCCTCGCCAAGCTGCGCGAGGCCAACGTCCTCGAGCTATCCGCCGCGGAAGCCGTGATCCTCGAAACCACCGGCGACATCTCGGTCCTCCATGGCGGCCGCCCGGAGGCCGCCCTGCTCAAGGACGTCCGCAGTGGCCACGGTTGCTGAACGCGGCCCGGTTCGCTCGCGGAAAGCGGGGAACGGCCGGCGGGAATGACGCGCCTGCCGCGGGTGGAGACCCGCGGCCGGTCCGGCGATTGGACCCGTCATTCGAATATCAGCCGACCCGAAGGTTTCCCCTCGATCATTGACATTTCTTCGGCGGTGGGGCTTTTCAGGCATTCGGTGCAGAATTTCCGGAATCCTCCCATGCTTCGCCTCCCATGAAACGTCCAGGACCTTGGCTCGCCCTGTTCATGCCTCTCGTGCTGCAACCCGTGCCGGCCCAGGTGACCTCCCCCAAGGTCGATTCGGTTTCCTCCACGGAAGTCGCCATTTCCTTCACCGCCCCCCCGGGGACGCCGCTGGCGAATCTCGCGCTGGAGAGCAATCCGGACTTGTCCGCCACGAACTGGAACGTCGAGGCGGGCGCGAGTTTCTCGCTGGTCGGTGGTTCGGCGTTCTCGGTCACGGTTCCCCGGCCGACCGGCCCGGCGGGCGAGCGCCGCTTCTACCGGATCCTGCTCGATGGCGAGGTGATCGTGACCTTCGATACCGACGACTTCGCCGAGGGCGGGACGGCGGGCTTTCCCGTGACCTTCGATGCGCCTTTCACCGGCTCGGTGCCCTACAGCATCTTGCGGAGCGACGGCTCGACGCTGGAGGGGACGCTGAACCTGACCCACGCCACCTCCGCCGTGATCCCGTTTTCGGTGGCGGATGACGACGCGGTCTCGGGGGGCCGCTTCGTGACGCTGAGCGTGAGCCCGGAGGCCGGCTCCAGCTTCACCCGCTCCTACGACATCTCCGACAACGACCAGCTGTGGGATGGCGTGTTCACCGACAGCGACGGGGGCGAGCTGACCTTCGTGCTGGAGGACATCGTCCAAGCCGGCGGGCGCTCGCTGAGGCTGGTGAACCGGGACGGAGCCAGCTTTTTCCCGGCGGGCGCCGGTCCGCTGGTCAGCTCGGGCACTTTCGACGATTCCTCGATTTCCGTGACGATCGGCAGTGCCACCCGGCTGGGCGACGAGAATGCGTTCGGGTTCCCTTCCTACTACGAGCTGACCCTCGACGGCCTCGTGCGCTCCGGCAGCGACGGCCGGTATTTCGAAGGTGAAAACCTCGGCGATGCGGTGCTGGTCCACCATGTGGGCCGCATCAACCCGGCGGTCGATCCGCCGACCGACCGCCTCGACGCCGAGGCCGGGAACGACTCGCTGCCCAGCGCCACCGACCTGGGGGCGCTCAGCCCGGCGGAGCCGACGATCGCCCTCAACGGGCTATCGATCAACGGCGACCCGGACTTCTATCGCTTCACCTCCCCGGGCGGAGCCACGGTGAACATTCGCATTGAGTTCGCGCATGCCGACGGCGACCTCGACATGACCCGCTACGACGGCGGCGGCACCTCGGTGGAGTTCTCGAACGGAACCGCCGACCACGAGCAGTTCACCTTCGTCTCGGCCGGAGGGACCAGCACGATTCAGGTTTACGGGTTTTCCGGCGCCCGCAACGCCTACCGGCTGATGATTTCCACCGAGGCGCTGCCGCCGCCCACATCCGGCGCGCACCTCGGAACCACGGTCGACGGGCGCTTCGCCATCATCAAGCGGCCGCTGCCCCCGGCGGACGGCAAGGCGGCCCTCATCACCCCGGCCCACTGAGCCCCCACCATGTCCTACTCGTGAAAACGACAACCTCTCTCGCGCTTCTGGCCGCCTTCGCCCTGGCCCCGCTCCTCCGTGCCGGCGATGGCCCGGGCGGCGTCGGCGTCCGAGGCTCCGACCTCCGCCTCTGGATGGACAGCCGCGCCGGCTACGACCTGGTGACCAGCTCGCCGCGGCTGATCCGCAACTTCGCCGACGGATCGGTCCTGTCGCCGGCGACCGACCGCGGGGTGGTGACGCAGGTGATCCGCGACAACGCCACCTCACGCGATTCCAAGGCGCTGACCGCCACCGACTGCGTGTTGGCGCTGAAGCTGAACGAATCCTCGACCGACGGGCCGGCCCATGACCGCTTCGATTCGAGCCGCAGCGGGACCTACTTCGGCCATCCCGTGGCCGGCATGAAATTCTACGGCAGCTCCGGGGTGGAGTTCGACGGCACCAACGGCGTCAGCCTACCGGCGAACGGCGCGCTCGAGGCCCTGACCGGAGATTACGAGGTCAGCGTGTGGATCAAGCCTTCCTCGCTGGTCGGCCGCCAGCCGATCCTGACCGCCGAACCGTCAGCGAGCGGTGGCTTCGCCCTGGCGCTCAATGGCGATCATCTTCTGGTCAACGATTGGGCGGTGGCGGCCTACGATTTCACCAACCTCAAAATCAAGGCGCACGAGTGGACGCACATCCACATGATCGTGCGCTTCCCCTTTGGCACCCCCCGCAAGACGGTGCAGATCCGTTTGAACGGCGGCGAAGTCTTCGGTCAGGCGTCGAACAGCTCGACCCTCCAGATCAACACCAACCTCACCCCGCCGTCCAATACCCGCTACTACGTGGCCAAGGTGCCCGGCTTCAGCGACGGCTTCCACGGTGCCATCGCCGATCTCCACGTCTACGGACATGCCGGTCCCGCCAACCCGCAGATCCTGGACTACGAACTCGTCGACATCATCGAGACCGCAAAGGAGCATCCGCTCAACCACCGCGCGGCGGTCCGCTTCAACTCCTCGAACCGCGACACCGCCCGCAGCGCCCCGACCATGGCGGTCAGCGACACCATGTCCCTGTTCGCGGTCAGCCGCTACGATGCCCCGGTCTATCAGGACGGGGAAACCCAGAGCGTGGTCCTGCGCAGCACGAACGGAAACTTCTTCGCCCAGATCCCCGATCGCAACGGCAAGGTTTCCTTCCACCTGGGAGGTTCCGTTTTCTCCGGCTACGACACGGCGGCGGGGACGATCCGCGGTGATTATCAGCAGCCCGGATTCCCCTCCAAGGACCAGTTCCGGATCTGGAGCATGATCACCGGCTCCGGGGGCGCGATCAACGTGATCCGCGAGGACGGGCGCGTGATCGCCTCGGGAAACCCGAACCCCACCGGCGGCTTCGACACCCTCTCGATCGGCAACGACTCGCTCTTCTCCGGCAGCGGGCCGGCCCATGAGATCGGCGAGGTGATCCTCTACAACCGCCGCCTTGAAGACCCCGAGGCGACCCTGGTCACCAACTATCTCTCCGCCAAGTTCGGCAAGAGCCGCCCGGCCATCGATCTCTTCGCCGGCGACGATCCCTCGATGGGCGACTACGACTTCGATCTCATCGGCATCCTGAACACCGCCTCCAGCAAGCACGACGCCTCGACCGGCGGCGGCCTCACCCTCGAGGACGTGGATTTCCTCCGCAGCTCCGGTGGCAGCGGCGTCATCACCTCCAACTCGTTCCTCGCCGCCCACAACCAGACCGCGGTCAAGGGGCGCTTCATCCCCGCCACGATCGCCAGCGTGATCCCCCGCGAGTGGTTCTTCGACGTCCGCACCGAGTTCACCGGGACGCAGGTGCACCTCGCGTTCGACTACCACATGTCGGTCGACCCGCGGGAGAACTTCACCGTCCCCCCGCACCTCACCCACCATCTGCTCTTCCGGCCGACCCGGACCTCGGATTACGAAATCGTCGCCACGATCGACCGCGACGGCTCGCTGGTGGACTTCGGCAATCTCACCGTGGGCCCGGACGAGGTCCTCAAGACCGGCTACTACGCCATCGGCTGCTCGCGCGAGGCGACATCGCTGCTGCCCACGGCCGGCAAGACCTTCGAGGTGCGCTATGACTCAACCGTGTCCGTCGTCCAGCGGAGCGGCAACGTATGGCGCGTGCCCTTCCAGGAATCCTTCTCGTTTTCCGCCGAATCGGCGATCGGCGCGGCGATCACCGCCATCAATGCCGAGCCCAATGACGGCACGGTGAACTACCTCGACCTCCGGGGCCTCAAGCTGCCCGGAACGGCGGCTCCCTCCTCGGCGAACACCTTCCGTCTCGTCAATTCGGGCTTCGCTGCCCTGCTGCGCAACACCGTGGTCGAGGGACCCTCCGACATCCCGCCGGGGCGGCTGGTATTCACCAATTCCTGCGGCATCGGGGTGGACGGCGGCGCCTGCGTGGAGCTGCGCCACCTGTATTTCGACGGCTGCGCCGGCCAAGGCTTCGCGGGCGCCCTCGATATTCACACGGGCGATGTGTTCGTGAGAAACTGCGTCTTCAAAAACAACACCAACACCGGCGCCAGCGGCAGTTTCCCCAACTTCGTGACCACTCCGGGAGCCAATGCCCGGCCCTTGGGCGTGGAGCTCGGCTTTACCAACACCGTCCTTCTCGGCGCCGCGCCGGAGCGGGCCTCGGACGACATCGACTTCGTTTCCCCTCGGCCGCCCCTCTACCAACGCAGCAGCGGGGGCGATGGATCCTTCGCCCAAGGCGGCGCCGCGGGGGGACGCTACAATGAAGGCGGGGCCAACACCGGCACCCTCGGCGGTGTCGGCGGCTTCGGCGCCTGCGACGGTGCCGCGGGGTTCGAGACCCCGAAGGTCGGCGGCGGCAGCGCCGCACTTGGCGGTGCCATCTTCATCTATCGCGGAAACCTGCGCATCGAAAACTCCGGCTTCCTCGACAACAGCGCGGTCGGCGGCACCGGCGGATCGCGCCTTCGCATCAACCCCGACGGCTCGACCAGCGTGACCTCCCAGGCCGCGGGATACGGCGGGGCGGTCTTCGCCTGGGACGAGGCGCGGGTGGAGTCGTTCCGCGACAGCATCCTCTCCGGAAACATCTCGGACAACGCGACGGACAACCCCTTCGACGCACCCATCGCCGGCGTGAACAACGGACCTTTCTACGGTGGCGGCTTCCCCTCGGCCGAGTTGCTGGCGGAAACCTCGGCGACGCTCGACCTGCTCACCTACATCAATCCCATCACCGGTGCGGTCAACGACGACGCCATCACCGCCTACCAGTATCTTCTCTACCAAAAGGAAGGCCCGCTGGTGAAACCCCGCTACGACCTCTTCGATACGACCATCGCCACCGATGCCAAGGTCGCCGCCTTCGTCGCCGCCCTCGCGCCGCTGAAGGCCCGCGCGGCGGCCGATCCCGATTCCGTTTTCACCCAGCGGCTGCTGCTCGACAGCCTCCACCACCTCGCCTCGATCTACGGCATCAAGGGCGACTCCGCCTACCAGAACTGCGTCTCCGCCCCGCTCGATCCCGGCTTTGTTTCGACCAACCTCAGCCAGGAAATCGACGAGCTGACCGCCGCGCTCGGCTTCTATGAGCAGGGCATCATGGGCTACGTCGACTGCCTCAAGCAGCCGGTGGTGTTCCAGGCCTTCCGCAAGCTGGTCCCAAGCATCCCCTACCAGACCTACTACTATGCGGATGCCGGCACCTACCAAGCCGTGCCGGCGGCGACCACTGCCGGGGTGTCCGGACTCGTCGCGTGGGAATCCACCCGCTACCGGGACCTGGCGCTGCTTTTCGAGCTGCTCGACGACTACGGCCGGGGAGCCAGCCGGCTGGTCGAGACCCTCGTCCGCCGCAACCTCCACGAGCGGATCGAAGGGGAAGAAAGCCTTCCCGCCGACCGGGACCTGGCGCTGCAGATCGCCAACCGGAGCCAGGTGAAGCTCCAAGGCTGGGGTGACGCCCTGCTGGCGGTCTTTGGCGATGACTTGGTGATGTCTCCCGAAACGACGCCGGGCCTCGAACGCTCCGTCGCCAACTGGCGCCAGGCCCTTTCCGAGCTGGGCACCGCGCAGTCCGCGCTGAAGGGCGAAACCAACCCCATCGGCTACGCCAACGATTTCCTGATGCTCCTGCCCAACTCGGACATCGCCACCCTCACCGGCAACCTCAAGTTCCACTCCTTCGATGGTTTCATCAAAATCCTCGACCCCACCAAGTCCGGCAGCCCGATGAAGTCCGCGAAGGACTCCTTCCAAGCCGCGGTGGACTCCAACGGCCAGTTCGAGGAGTCCCAGGACAAGCTCACCGAAGAGGCGACCAAGCTCATCAGCTCGGCCCGCGAACGCCTGCGGGAAATCACCGGCAAATACCCGGAGGAAACCGGATTCGACACCCCGTGGCTCAACGTCGGAAGCGCCTTCTGGGAACAATTCCAGAACATCGACCGCGCCAAGAGCGAGATCACCCGCAACCGGATCCACATCGACAACCTCAACGAGGAGATCCGCATCGAAATCAAGCGCGTCGAGGACCAGAAGGGCATCAACATCAAGCGCGACGACCTGGTGATCGAGTATGGCGACAAGGTCTCGAAGATCGACGACCAGATCGCCGCCATCGAGATCAGCCAGAACGCGCTCGGCGGCATTACCGATGCGCTCGACCCCGAGCTGATCTCCGGCGGCCCGCTCGGCCTGGCGGTGCTGGGCGCCAAGCTCTTCAACGTCGCCGCCCAGGCCGGGGCCGAGGTCGGCAAGGCCGAGCTGGAAAGCCAGAAGGACGAGCTGGCCACCCAGCAGATGAAGGATGAGACCGCGCTCGACAACGAATCTCTCGACATCGACAGCAAGGCCTTCATCGCCACCCGCCTGCTCGACATGAAGGAGCTCGACCTCGACTCACAGGTCGCCGCCCAGAACCTGCGCCAGGAGGCGGGCCGCCTCGCGGCGCTCACCGATGAGATCCAGCGGCTGCTCAAGAACATCGAGGAGGCCCAGACCACCATCCAGGACCGCGTGTATGCGGATCCTTCCCAGCGGCTCCGCGTGAGCCAGGAGTATCAGGACTACCTCTTCGACTTCCGCCTTGCCCAGCAGTGGTTGTTCTTTGCCACCCGCGCCCTCGAGTACAAGAAAAACGGGCCCTTCAACGACGGGGTCAACACCCTCGACACGCTCTTCAAGATCCGCAGCTACCCCGAGCTGGAAGATTACTACGAGGCCCTGATCGCCTTCGACAACGCCACCGGGGCCACCGACACCCAGCAGAACGACTGGTTTTCGCTGCGCGAGGACAGCTACGGCATCGAACCCACCACCGCCGGCGGCGACGGCGAGTTCCGCAACCATTTCGAACTCGTCGAGTCCGGCCCGCGCGCACCCTATTACCGGCTGGTTTTCTCCACCCTGCGCACCCCCTCGGGAGGGGCCTTCTTCAGCACCAACGAGTATCTCGACAAGATCGGCTCGTTCAAGATGCTCATGACCTTCGGCAGCACCCCCGCTTCGAACCGGATCACCGCGCGCATCCGCTACGGCGATGTCAGCTACTTCCGCGATCGCACCGCGGGCTTCCCCAATCCCGCCAGTGCCGATGAGCTGGAGAGCGAGTTCATCACCTACATCAACCGCGATTGGGCGCTGGGGGCCTGGAATTCAAGCGGCACCTCGCTACTGCCGAACCGCTACGTCCAGGTGCGCTTCAATCCGATCTCGATCCCGGTGCGCCAGCGAATCGAGGATGGAAACCCCACCTCCGACGACGCCGCCATCGCGCCGGAGACCGAGTTCACCGCCTTCCGCGAGCGCAGCGTGGCCGCCACCCGCTGGGAGTTGGAGATTCCAACCACCAACCTTTCCCCGGCGGGCCTCGCCGACGTGAAGGACATCCGCATCAAGTTCCAGCACTTCTCCTCGCCGCGGCAGTAGGGGCCACCTCTGCCGCGCGGGAGGCGGAGTGGCAAACGATCACTCCAGCGAGGGGGCCCGTCGGCGTGAGCTTCCGAAAAACCGAGCGTTTTTAGGCAGTTCCGGGGACAGGCATGTTGATCCACAAGGAGTTGAGCGAACCGTGCCGGCCCGTGGTTTCCCGCACGCGATCTTGCGCAGTCATGGAAATTGCCGGCCTCGCGGGCGAAACCTAGGAACCGCGCTGCTACACACTACATGAAAACAAACTATCAACACATGATTCGGAGCATGACCGTCACGGGGATCCTTCTCGGCGGCGGCATCGCGGGCGCGGCGACCTATCTCGTCACCGGTTCGTTCTCGATGGCCCAGTCCTCGCTCAATGCCGGGGCAATCGTCACCGGCGATGTCTTCCACTATCAGTTCACCGTGGATGGCGGCAGCGTGGATGACAACCCGAGCACCCTTTACGCCCACTTCACTCCGGCCATCACCGCCTTCAGCATGACCCGCGATCCGGGCAACACCGGCACCTGGGATCCTGCTTCGGGGACCTTCTCGCTGCGCAACGGCGGCGAAATCTACGCCGACTTCGGCTCGATGCGCTTCATCGCCGATGGCGACGGCATGCCGACCCTCGAGGTGACCTCCATGTCACCCTTCGACCCGACGGAGTTCACCTCCCGCGTGACCTTCAATCCCAACTTCAACCTCTCCTTCACCGATACCGGCAGCGGCCAGACCTTCGAGCAGATGTTCGGAGCGCTGACGCCGTCCGCCATCACCCCCTACTTCGCCGCCGGGGACATGCAGCTCGCCACCCAGTCGCTCACCTTCTCGACCACCGTCGTCCCGGAGCCGACGGCGCTCAGCCTGGCCGCCCTCGGTGCCACCCTGGTGCTGCGCCGCCGTCGCTGAAGCCTGATCTTCCCCCACGGGCCGGAGTGTCGCCTTTCCCGGCGCGGCTCCGGCCCTACCGGGTCCCCGCGGGGCTTGCCGGGACGATCTCGATCCACCGGGAAATGCTCCCGCCCGCGGGCTTGGCCACCACCTCATAGGCCTCGCCGCGTTTCCGGGGCTGGCCGTTCTCGCGATCGCCGTCGGGAAAATAGGTCACGTCCTCGTTGCGGCAGACAATCCGGTAGCTCGTGGTGATCCCGTTTTCGCGTTCCGTCGCGCCGACGAAGGCGTGCAGCGAGCCATCCGGCGCGCGATAGACCGAGCCCGCGCTCCAGTTTTCCTCGACCGCCGCATAGGCCAGCCGCTTCCCCTGGCAGGCCCGCATGAACCTGCCGCGCGCCTCGCTGATCGCCGCCCACCAGGCCGCGTAATCGACCCCGACCTCCGCCCCCACCATCACCTCGGCGATCGAGTGGGCCTCCGGGCAGAAGAGCTGGTTGCGGTCCCGTTTCACCTCCTTGGCGAAGTCGATGAACTCCCGCATCGTGCCGTAGAGCGTGTGGGTGCTGCCGATATCGACGTGGCGGTGGATTTCCCCATACCACGGCCCGGCCGAGGCCGTGCTCATGGTGCTGGGGCCGACCCGCAACACCTGCCACGGCTTCATCCGCCGCGAGAGTTCATCAAGGTCCTCGCGCGTGCCCATGTTCCACTTTTCGTAGTCCGGCTCATTGAAGGCCTCGATCATCGCGACGGGATGCCCCTTGCCCTGCACCCACTCGCGGGTGGCGGCGATCGCCTGCAGCCAGCGGTCGAGGTGCGCGCTGCCGTCGCCGTTCTTGTACCAGCCGATGATGCCCTCCTCGTTGTGCGGGCTGAGCATGATCGGGACATCCTTGGCGACGATTTCGGCGCAGCCGAGGGCGTGGGTCAGCTTCGCGATCTGGGCGTCGCTGAGGCTCCCGTCCTCCTGGAGCGGGCGGTGCATGTAGACGCCGATGCGGACGAAGTCGATGAGCGGCTCGCCGTGGGTCATCGACTCCCGGGTGTTGTCCGGGCTCGCCCAGGTCGCATCGATCCCCCAGTGCCGGATCGCCTTGTCCTCGCCGGCCGCGCGGGTGTCGAACTCAAGGATCGTGTCGGCACCGGCCGGGAGCAGCATCAGCGCCAGGAAAGCCAAGCATTTCATGACCCACTGCCTAACCTCGATCTCCCCGCAAGACACCTGAAAAGCAGCCCCGCCAGGCAGCTCGGGTCCTGGACCCCACCATCCTCCGCGCTTCACGGATCGAAAAGCTGGAAAAACCGCCGCTCGCCCGACTTCGGAACCGTGATGCCGTTCATCAGCTGCTGGCCGGTGAAGGACTGCGGATTGCCGAACGATCCGGCCTGCAACGACGGACTACTCCGAAGATGGTAGGTCGCGGAGGGGTCGATGCCGGTGGCACGCAGGACGAAGTTTCCGCTGCCGTCCGGCGACATTTGGAGGGCGGGCGGCTGAGCCGGCGTGAAGCTGTTGATGGGACCCACCGACACGCCAAAGGCGCCCGCCAGCCCCGGCTCGCTCCGGAAGTCCTGCCCGGTCGATGAATTGACCGACGATGTCTGCGCGGTGAGGAAATTCGGGGCGGTGGTCCACCCGGAACCGGTGAAGACCTGCTGGCAGATCGAGAACACCAGGCGGCTGCCATCAGCCGACCAGTCGAGCCCTGCCGGATAGTAGGTGTCGCCGCCGCCGCTCGGCGTGAAGGTGCCGAGCACCACGGGATTGGAGCCATCGGCATTGGCGCGGACCAACGAGACCTGCGCCGGAAGGCTGCTGCCAAAGAGATCGGGATAATGGATCGAGAAGTAGGCCAGCCCGGCACCCGAGGGCGAGATCGCGGGATAGATGTGGAAGATCGCGCCGAACCCCCCATTGGTCACTTGCGGGGCGCTCAGCGGCACACCGGCCCAGCTTCCGTTTCCCTGGCGGATCCAGCGGACGATCCCGGGAAGCTGCGGGACCACCGGCGACGGCGGGCTGACGGTGACGTAGGTCGGCGTGACGAACGAGTTTCCTCCGGGATCCCAGGAAATCCCGACGAACTCCGCCTGCAGCGAGTCCGAGGGCGTTTCCTTCACGCCGAATCCGGGACCCGCCGACAGCCCGGTGGAAAGGCTGACCACATTGAGCGCCCGGCCGGCAGAGGTGGCACCCTGCGCGCTCCCTTGGATCACCACGCCGTAGGCGAGCAGGGTGGCATCGGGCGACACCGCGGAGGAGATCGCACGCTGGGAAATGAAGCCGCCGAAGCCATCGACCGCCGTGCTGTGGTTGATCACGCGGTGGTTGATGCCGGTGTTCCGGTCATAGACATAGACGTCCGAGCTTGGATTCGAGCCGAGCGTCGTGGGATCGGGCGCGGAAAAGGAGATGTAGCGCCCGCTGCGCGAGATCCACGGGTAGTAGTGCTCGCTCTGGCCGGTCACCAGCGGAACGATCTGCGCGCCGCGCTGCTCGAAGAGGCCGATCCCTCCCCCCGTGGACGGAGCCGCGAAAACGACCTGGGCGGAAACGGCGGCGGGCAGGGCGACGATGGCGGCAGTGATCCGGAAAACGAAGGACATCGGGCAAGGGGGAAAGGGGATGACTCGCAGACTCGCATGAAATCCGCGGGCCTTCAATGATTTGCTCGGCCGGCGACCGGGCCCCCCATCGGATCGAGATCGGTCGGGTTGCCCGTCTGTTGTTTCATCCGTCGGATCCACTTCGCCCGCGTCCGCCGACGGCGGGCCGAATCCCTGCCCTACGGTGCGCCTCGGAAGTGGTTTCCGGAACGTATCGAACAGCCGCACGTGTATTCTGATCTCAGAATTCCATACTCCACCACATCCCGCAGCACTCCGTCCTTCATGGCATGCTGTCTTTGGATCCCTTCCCTTATCATCCCGATTTTCTCCATGACACGCCCGGAACCGCCGTTTCCTTCCAGGTACCTCGCATAGATTTTGTTCAGCCCCATTTCTTCGAATCCAAAGCGGACGACCCTTCGGGCGGCGTCCGTGCAATAGCCTTTGTTCCAGAACGGTAGCCCGATCCAATACCCCAGTTCCCCCCACTGGTCGCCCATCCTCAAGCTGAGATTGATCGCTCCATACAAGTCGCCCGCTCGGGATCGGATGGCGAATACCACGTTCCTCTTCTCCAAATACTGCAGGAGATGGGATGCGATCCATTTTTCCGCCATGCCGTCGAGGTAGGGGTGAGGCACATGCAATGTCGTTCTCGCAACCTGCGGATCGCCCGCATACCGCTGCACGAGGGCTGCGTCATCGAGGGAGAACGGCGACAGCATGACGTGTTCGCCATGTAAAGTCGGGATCATAGGGATTCTGGTCGGAGTTTGTCGTCACCCTCTGGGTGCCATTTCTGCAAGCAATCGAGAGCAAGTCGAAACACGCGGAATGCCATCTCGTTGCCGTTGCACAGGATGATGATCGATGACTCCGACTTGGGAGAAAAAGCCACCCGCGCGGAAACGCCGGGATCACTGCCGGTGTGACCCGGCCACCATTCATCGCCGACCCGGGTCAGATAAAACCCGTGCCCATAGGAAGAAATCTCACTGATCCGACCGAGATTCTGCCATAGAAACCGACGCGCCGTCTCACTGACAAAGCCTTCCGTTCTCAAGCGATTGAACAGCCGCTTCAAGTCGGCGACCGTCGTAACGATCCCGCCATCCGCCCCTCCCACTCGTGGGAGATGCCCGGTATTGGGCCGTCCGTCCGGCAAATAACCGAGGGCGAAATCCTCCGCAGGAGCGTCCATCTCAGGAAAGCCGGTGGATTGAAGACCCGCAGGATCCAGCACCCAATGAGCCATCGCATCGGGAAAGGACATTCCGGTCAACTCCTCGATCGCCACTCCCAGTAAAACGAATCCCGCGGAGCTGTAGGAAAACCCGCCTGCGTCCCCACGCGAAACTTGAAGGACATGGGGCAAGAAGGCGCGAGGGCAGTCCAACGTCGCCACATCCATCCCGACAAAGGGAAGTTCCGCCTCGTCGTCGAGATAGTCCCCAAGTCCCGAGCGGTGCGAAAGCAGCGCGGCGAGCGATATCCGGCGGTCGAAGTGCGCCCCAAGCCAAGGCACGATCTCGATCAACGGCTGCTCGAACCTGCAAACACCGGCGTCAGCCAATCTCGCGAGGCAGATCGCCGTGAACATCTTGCTGACCGATGCCGTGGCAAATCGGGTGTCAAAACGGATGGCTTGCCCGCGCTGTCGATTCGACAGACCACCAGCGAACTCGACGAGAGGGCGTCCTTCCCGAATCACGAAGGCCACCCCGCTGAACGAATCCGATTCGAGCAACTCGTGAAGTTCACGGAATGCCTGCTGCTCGTCCTTCCCGCTCATGAATCGCCCGCGGTTTTTATCAATGGATGCCCGGACGACGCCGCCCGACGTGAAATCGAATGGATCCGGTGAGGCGATTGCGAAGAGGAAATGTTCACGGGGACTAAGGTGAAACAACTAGAGCTGGGCCGGGACGCCTGGCTCAGGTGCTTGAGCCCAAGCGTCCTTCCACATATCCGGATACCAGCGCCCCTCATCCATTTCAATGAGATCAAAGTCCGTCAGCACGCTGCCGTTGTCAGGCAATCCATATTTCGCGATCATTTCCGGAATGAATGCTTCAGACTCATCATCATGCCATCCTCGCTTGCTCATGAAGCTATTGTAGATCAGGACCTCTTCATCGTTGAGCGAACGTCCGTGGCCGAAGCACCAGTCGAGCACCTCCTCATCGGTTTTCCCGTTCGCGACCTGCTTGATGACATCGTCGTATTCGACCTTCAGATAACGGCAGGTTCTTCCATCAAATCCCTGCCCGAGCATTTCCCGGTATTCCTCGGGCAGCAACCCCTCGGCATGCAGCCGGATCTTCGAGCACATTCGGGCGAAGTAAAAAAGACCGCGGGTCTTTACGAAACAGCCTGCAATGGAGGTGTGGGGTATCGGATCCATCGTTGTAGATACTAGCAGAGTGACGGGGTTGCTTCAGGATGACACCAGAGCATGGGTTGAAAATGATTGGAGAACGGCATGGAACGATGGAACCACCTGCTGGAAGCCATCATCTCGCCGAATCGTGAAGGCAGCATCGCTCCGGCCCGCATGGAAGTCGGTGAGCGCTCGGGAAAAGGGATTCATTTGGGAAGGTAGGCCGAAGGTCGGCGCTATGGTTTTTCATCCGCAGTCACGGGGAAGGACCTTCGTGAAGAACACGCTGTTCGGATCCTCCTTGTAAGTCGCGAAGGGTCCGCACGGCTCAAAACCGAATTTCCGGTAAAGGCGACGCGCCGGCTCGAAGAAGTCCATCGCACCGGTTTCAAGGCTTAGGCGACCATAACCCCGCATCCCTGCCTCGCGGATCAGGTGGTCGAGCAAGCGCGCGGCGATGCCTTGCCTGCGCAGAGCCCCCGAGGTCCGCATCGATTTGATTTCCCCGTGCCGGTCATCGAGCTGTTTCAATGCGCAGCATCCCGCGATCATTTCATCGTGCCATAGGGTCCAGAAGGTGATCTCGGCAGTCCGGAGGCCCTCAAGGTCCAGCGCGTGTTTGCTCTCCGGCGGAGAGACCGCGCGCATGTCGCGGATGTGCTCTTCCAGAAACGCCGCGATTTCCGGGCCAGACAGGTCATCGACGATGATTTCCATGACGGAGTGTTCTATCGGGGGCTTTAAGATCGGCCGGCCCCTTGCCGGATGGCGCGTCTGTCGCGGGAAGCGTCAAGCCAAGTTCAATGAGGCGTGCTTCGGTGCTCATGGGATGTTTTGGGTGAGGCGCTTGCCCATGCTGATCCGCACCTCGGTGGAGTAGCCGAGGGAGGCGTAGAATGCCTGCACGCCTTCATTCCCCTCCACGATCTGGAGATTGATCTTCATGCAACCTCTGCGTGCCAGCGCTTCCTCCGCCTTCGCGACGAGTTCCGAGCCAATGCTCCGATGACGAAAGTCCGGCAGGACGGCCAGCGAGTACAACCAGCCGCGATGCCCGTCGTAGCCGGCCATGATGCTTCCCACCACGGCCCCGTCGCAAAGCGCGACAAAAAACAAGCCGTCGTCCAGGGCCAGCTTCCGGTCGATCGCCAGGTTGGGCTCGTGGTGCGCGTCCTCGTAGCCGAAGACCTGACGCCACAAGGCGATCACCTCCCCGCGGTGTTCCGGATTCACGAATGGCGCGATGAAATGTCGGCTCATTTCTTCGGAAAGGACGCATGCTCGGACCCAGATGCCGACCCCGTCAAGCCTCCCGATCGGCCCCATGGCACCGCCATTCCCTTCACGGAAATCCGGCCGTCCGATGGGAGATGAACCGTCGAGGTTCTTTGCGGGAACCAAGCGGCGTTCTGGCGGATCTCCAAGTCGGACTGAAGCGCTGTCCCGTCGTTGACGAGGTGGGCCGCCCGGAACCCGGCTCCTTCGATCGCAAAACGTCCAGTTGGGGCCGCAGGCCCGATGACATCCGGCGTGCCGGGCGGGTGACAAAAACGACAGAAACCCAACCTTCTGGCGGATTCCTCCGGCCCACGACGCATGGGTGAACTCAGGGGCTATAGGGTCCACCGTATTGCCCCGCCGTTTCCAAAAACCCGGCGTCCCTACCCCGCTCCATCGCTTTTCTCCATCACCATGCTGAATCGCCACCTCGCCTCTTTGGCACTTCTCCTCACCTTGCTTGGGCAGGGAAGTTCCGCCCAGATCATCGGCACCGAAGCCTTCGATTATCCGGATGGCCCCATCGATGGGCAAACCGGCGGCACGGGTTTCAACCGGAACCACTTTCTGGGCACCATCACCGGCACGACCTCCGACTGGAACGAGCTTTTCGGCACGGTCAGCGTGCAGGGCGGCCAACTGGTCACTTCGGAAGGCGGCGCCCTGCGCGAATACAATGGCTTCCGCGAAGGTGCCGGCCAGGCGGTGAACAATGACGACGACGACCACGAGCGCAGCGGCACGGTCCGCGCGAGCGGACAGGTTTTCTACCGCTTCGAGATGACCCGAACCCCCAGCGCCGGGTGGGGCGGCGCCAGCTCGTTCGATTTCGGCGCGGAACGGATCTTCTTCGGCGTCCCGGGGGCCGATGCAGGCGGCGATACCGCCGGCATCGATCATACCGGCGAGGGCGTTTCCCTCTCCAACATCCGGGTCACCGACAACGTCGCCTATACCTACGTCGCGGTGCTGGATTTCGATAACGACCTCGCCGGACTCTTCGTCAATCCTGGCCCGGACGATTACTGGAATCCCCAAGGCGGGCAAAACAGCGCCGACGTCACCCGCGCTTACACCGATGGCTACTGGTCGTCCTCCGTCCGGCTGGCCAGCGGCGGCATCACCCTGTGGGACAATCTCGTCGTCGCCCTCGATCCGGAAGGCGTGGGCTTGGAATCCACGGTGGCCGATCTCGATTCGGACGGCCTTCCCGGCTACTGGGAAACCCAGTACGGCCTCGACGACACCGACGATGGCACCGCGGGCGAAAGCTCCCCCGGTGCGAAGGACGGCCCCAACGGCCCTCTGGGCGATCCCGACGGCGACGGCCGCCCCAACGCGCTCGAGTTCGCCGAAGGAACCAACCCGCAGAGCGACGACAGCGACGGGGACGGCTTCAAGGACGCTCTCGAGGGAGCCGCCGGCACCAACCCCGCCAACCCCGCCAGCTACCCCGGAGCCGATGCCCGGCCCGGCCTGATCGGGGTGGAAAAATTCGACTACCCCGATGGCTCGGTGCTCGGTCTCGCCGGCGGGATGCACTGGGATTTCGACAACGACACGGGCGTCGATTCCTTCACCGGACACACGATGACTTCCTCGAAATGGGAAGGCGTCGGCGGCGATCCCCAGGTGGCAGGCGGCGCGCTCGTCACCCGCAACAGCGCCACCGACCGCCCCTACGGCAACCCCGAGGCCATCGGCACCGTCAACGACGGCGCCACGGACCAACACCACCAAGTCTACTACCGCTTCGAGATGACCCGCCGCGCCGGGGCCACATGGGCCGGGGCCAGCAGCTACGACTACGGTGCGGAGCGCTTCCTTTTCGGCGTCCCCGGTGCCGCCAATCCCGCCAGCGGCGAGCGGGAGTTCGCCATCCACGACCTCGCCCTCGACGAGCACGCCTACTCCGGCATCCAGCCCGTCGCCGGCCAGACCTACCTCCTCGTCGCGAAGATCGACTGCGACGCCAACGAAGCCGCGCTTTACCTGGAGCCCGATCTTTCCCAGCCGGAAAGCGCCGCCACCCCCGTCGCCCACTACGATTTCCCCACCGACTACGATTCCACCTCCATCCGCTTCGGCTCCGGAGGCGATGGCGATGTCGAGTGGGACAACGTCCGCGTGGCCACTTCCTGGGCCGCGCTGGAGGAGCTTCCGCCGGTGGCCGTGGACGATCACGTCACCCTCGGTCATCTCGGCAAGGCCCGCATCCTGGTGGGCGCGAACGATACCGGCTCCATCAATCCTTACACCGTCGCGATCGAAAGCCCGCCCACCCATGGCACCGCCACACTCGGCGCGGACGGCGGAGTTCTCTACCAGCATACCGACAGCGGGGCCGCCTCCGATTCCTTCACCTACCGCATCCGCAGCGCCGAGGGCGATCTCAGCGCCACCGCCACGGTCTTCGTCACCATCAGCGGCGAGACCCGCTTCGACACCCGCTACGCCCACCTGCCGGCCGAACCGCCCGCGACCACCCTGGTGGTGGAGGACGCCTTTCCCGGCCTCACTTTCGACTCCCCCCACGGCTTCTGCACCGTGTCCGGAGATACGGGAAAAGTCTTCGTCACCGAGGGAGACGGACGCGTTTTCCTCATCCCCGACATCGCCGCCGCCACGCCCGAGAAAATCCTGATCCTCGACCTTTCCGACGAAGTCCTCCACGACAACAACGAACTCGCGATGAAGTGCATCGCCGCCCACCCCCACTGGGCCGAGAACGGCTACATCTACGTCACCTACAATAGCACCGGCTCCACCGTCCGGCTTTCCCGCTTCACCTGCCAGACCACCCCGCCCTACACCGCGGGCGAAGAGCAGATCCTCATCGATCAGGACAACGCCGACATCTACCACAACATCGGCGACTGCGACTTCGGCGCCGATGGCTACCTCTACGTCGGCTTCGGCGATGAAGGCACGCAGAGCGACGGCTTCGACAATTCCCAGCACATCGACAAGGACCTGTGGTCCTGCATCATCCGCATCGATGTCGACCGGCGCCCGGAAAACCTGATCCCCAATCCCGACTCCGACATCCCCCGCGTCGGAGGCGGCTCCTCCGGCGAGGCCTTCTTCCGCATCCCCGCCGACAACCCCTTTGTCGGAGCCACCTCGTTCAACGGCATCACCGTGGACCCCGGCCAGGTCCGCACCGAGATCTACGCCTGCGGTTTCCGCAACCCGTGGCAGTTCTCGCCCGAGGACCTCGATGACGATGGCAGCGTCGACGAGCTCTGGGTCGCCGACGTCGGCCGCAGCGCCCGTGAGGAAGTCGGCGTCTACACCGCGGGCCAGAACGCCGGCTGGGGTTGGCGCGAAGGGTTTTCCGCCGGCATCCGCTCCGGAGATCTGCTCAATGGAGCGCCCGAATCCGCCGCCACCCTGACCCCGCCGCTGTGGGATTACGGCCACGGCGGCGGAGCCTTCCAGGGCGCCTCCGTCACCGGCGGCTTCCTCTACCGCGGCACCACCTTTCCCACCCTCACCGGGAAATACCTTTTCGCCGACTACGTGTCCGGAAACATCTGGTCGCTCGAACGCACCCAGCCCGAACCCACCATCGAACGCATCGGCGGCGAAATCGCCCTCGTCGCCCTCATGGAAAGCCCGGACCGAAGCTCCATCCTGCTGCTCGATCGCGGCAACATCGGCGGCAACCAGGGCACCGGCTCGATCAAGCGCATCACCGTCGGCACCGCTGACACCACCTTTCCGCGCACGCTTTCCGCCACCAACTTCTTCGCCGATCTCGGCGACCTCACCCCGAATCCCGGCGGCATCGCCTACACGCCCAATCTCCGCTTCTGGTCCGATTTCGCCGAGAAATCCCGCTGGTTCCTCATCGCCGACGCCGCCGGCAAATTCAGCTACCGCCCCGAAGCCTCGTGGACCTCGCCGGAAGGCACCGTGTTCGTGAAGCACTTCGACTACCCCACCGCCTGGGAAACCTTCACCCGCACCATCGATGGCGAGTCCGTGACCGACCGCCGCCCGACCTCCACCTCACCCCGCGTCCGGCTGGAAACCCGCTTCCTCGTTCGCAACGCCGATGGAGCCTACGGCATCAGCTACCGCTGGAACGAATCCCAGACCGATGCCCTGCTCGCCGAGAACAACGGCGAAAGCTTCAGCGTGCCCATCACCCTCGATGGCGTGCCCGCCGCGATCGACTGGCAGATCCCCTCCCGCAGCGCCTGCCTCACCTGCCACACCTCCGAGGCCGGCCACTCGCTCTCCTTCAACACCCGCCAGCTCAACCGCGACGGCATCGTCGGCCCCCACGCCGGCAATTTCATCTCCGCCCTCGAACTCGCCGGTTACCTCGAAGGTCTCACCGAGGATCCCGCCACCCTGCCACGGCATCTCCGGCCCGATGAAACCGTCTACTCCCGCGAAGCCCGCGTCCGATCCTACCTCGAGGTCAACTGCGCCTACTGCCACCAGGCCGGCGGCACCGGCGGCGGCAGCTGGGACGGCCGCAGCCTGCTCACCCTCGCCCAGACCGGCCTCGTCCACGGCGTGCCCGTCGATGCCCCCCTGCATCCCGGCGACCTCCTCGTCACCCCCGGCCAAGTCGATCACTCCATCCTCTACAACCGCGCCGCCGCCCAGAACGGCTACACCCGCATGCCCCCCCTCGCCACCCGCGAGGTCGATCTCGAAGGCCTCCAGCTCCTCGCCGAGTGGATCGCCTCCGAGGTCGACCCCCATCCCACGTACGCCGGGTGGCGCCTCGCCCGCTTCGGCAGCTCCGACTCGCCCGAAGGCGCGCCCGATTTCGATGCCGACCACGATACCGTTTCGAACCACCTCGAATACCTCACTCACACCGATCCCCACGACCCTACCGACCGCTGGCGGCCCGCCTTCCACCACAGCGGGGATCTAGTGAGTTGGAGCTTCGCTGGCCTGGGCGATCGCTCCGTCCGCATCCACCAATCCACCGACCTCCGTTCCTGGGCTCCGTGGGAGATTCCCGGAAACGACGGCATCCCTCTCGATCCCGCCGGCATCCACACCCTCCAAGGCCCCGCCGCCTCGGGGAGCCAGTTCTTCCGCTTCGACATCGAACAACGCTGAAGAGCAGCGCTCGGTGCTAGAGGAGCGGCTCGCCCCGTCGTTCGGGTCTCGTCGGTCTGGCCCCGTCGTTCGGGCCTCATCGTTCGGGCCTCATCGTTCGGATCTCGTCGTTCGGACCTCGTCGTTCGGACCTCGTCGTTCGAGTCTCGTCGTTCGAGTCTCATCGTTCGGACCTCATCGTTCGGACCTCATCGTTCGGACCTCATCGTTCGGACCTCATCGTTCGGACCTCATCGGTCGGACCTCATCGGTCGGAGATCGTCGTTCGGCGCTCGTCGTTCGGATCTCGTCGTTCGGGCCTCGTCGTTCGGGCCTCGTCGTTCGGGCCTCGTCGTTCGGGCCTCGTCGTTCGGGCCTCGTCGTCCAAGTCGGTCCTGAATGGCACGGGATTGAACTCCGATGCGGCTTCTTCCGTCCCGGAGGGACTTCGGAAATTAGCCGGTGGTGACAACCACCGGACCCCGATCCCCAAAAAAATTTGGCCCCGGCAGGGGCATCGGAAAGGGGTGGATCGCCAACGGCTCCCGTCGCCCGTCGCCCGTCGCCCGTCGTTCGGGCCTCATCGTTCGGACCTCATCGTTCGAGTCTCGTCGTTCGGACCTCATCGTTCGGGCTCATCGTTCGGGCCCCGTCGTTCGGGCCTCGTCGTTCGGGCTCATCGTTCGGGCCCCGTCGTTCGGGCCTCGTCTTCCAAGTCGGTCCTGAACGGCACGGGATTGAACTCCGATGCGGCTTCTTCCGTCCCGGAGGGACTTCGGAAATTAGCCGGTGGTGACAACCACCGGACCCCGACCCCCAAAGAAATTCGGCCCCGGCAGGGGCATCGGAAAGGGGTGGATCGCCAACGGCTCCCGTCGCCCGTCGTTCGCGTCTCGTCGTTCGCGTCTCGTCGTTCGGGCCCCGTCGTTCGGGCTCGTCGTCCAAGTCGGTCCCGAATGGCACGGGATTGAACTCCGATGCGGCTTCTTCCGTCCCGGAGGGACTTCGGAAATTAGCCGGTGGTGACAACCACCGGACCCCGACCCCCAAAGAAATTCGGCCCCGGCAGGGGCACCGGAAAAGGGCACCTTCATGCGGAGCGACCCCGAACAGATCCTCGCAGCCCATCAACCGCTTGAAAATGGCCTGGTCCCAAATCGGAACTGCCCCTGCCAATTGGCAATGGCTGGTTCCAAAATCGGCACTGCCCCCTGCCAATTGGCAATGGCCGGTTCCAAAATCGGAAATGCCCTCCGCCAATTGGAAACAGCCCGTTCCAAAATCGGAAATGCCCTCCGCCAATTGGAAATGCCCCGTTCCAAAATCGGAAATGCCCTCCGCCCATGGGAGACGCACCATTCCAAAATCCGAAGTGCCTTCCGCCCACCGAAAATGGCCGGTTCAAAAACGGAAGATACCCTCGGCCAACTGGAATGGTCCCCTCCCGGAAACCCGAGCACCCCATTCGCGCGCGGGTCACGCGGATGAAACTCCCATCATACCTGCACTCCAGCAGAAGACGAATTCCCCGTATGACCGAATGAGTCAGGTTGCAGGTTGCACGCACCGGAATTTCTGCTAGAAGCCCGGTTGCTATGATGAACATCGAACGTTACTTCGAAAACCACCTCGATGACCGCAAGATCAGCTCCGAGGAAGTCCGCCAATTCGCCGAGGATCATCTCGGCAAACTCCGGGCCCTGCCCGATCTCCCCGCTCCCCTCGCCGCCCTTGTGGCACCCACCGATACGGCCTTCCAAGCCTTCGACCAGGCGCTTTCCGCCCGCACCATCCTCCAGGCCACCCAATCCGGCGGCACCATCACCAAGGACGAGGCCCATGAGCTCTTCCGCACCACCGTCCGCCAGCGCGAAGGCCGCATCCGCGACAAGTTCGCCAAAGGCAGCGGCCCCTATGTCGAGTTCTACCCCCGCGGACTGACCGAGTACAACAGGGCCCGCCTCGGTCAAATCCCCGGCCTGCTCGATCGCCTCATCGCCGCCGCGGAAAAATACCAGGCCCAGCTCGGCCCCGAACTCCTTGCCGAGTTCACCGCGCTGAAAGCGACCTTCAGCAACGCCCGCGAAGGCCAGGTCGATGCCAAAGGCGAACTCGCCCAAGCCCGCGCCAACCTCGCCGCCGCCCGCGGCGTCCTCGAACTCCAGCTCGGCACCAACATCCTCACCATCGCCCTCCACCACCTCGGCCACCCCGAACGCACCACCGATTACTTCAACCAGTCCCTCCTCGAAGATCCGACGCGGAGCGATGAGGAGCCGGAGCCCGCTCCACCCCTGGACTGACTGCGAGGTGAAGTCCTCACCCGGTTCGTGCGGCTACATTCCATACCACCATCTCTCACAGCAACGGACCCGGGATCTCACGACGCTTCAGACAAAACCGGCAACTTCGCGAGGTCGGGCCTCGAGTTCATCGCAGACTGGACCGACACCGTTGAGCCCCTTCCAACCGCCACTTCGTGGGGGCCCTGAATACGTGAGAACTGGTCCTATCCAAGAGCGAGGTTTGTCCCTCTCGGGTATTGCCGCGCCCCTCGTAGCTAGTCAGCATCGGAGCCACTTCATCCCGCCGTGCTTCTCTCGGAACTCTCCAACTCCCTTGGCTATGACGATTCCCCGCTGTACCGCGAGGACAATGCCGAGGGTCTGTTGGCCCCGGAAGACCAACATTGGCTGAGGGCAGCCCGCAGCGCGGGTGTCCTCGGCACCTACTTCTTCAAGACGACGCCCGACGCCAAGGAATCCAAAGCCACCGTTCGGCCAGCAGTGCATTTGGCGCGGGCGGACACACCCAAGGAGGCTCGGGAAATTCATCGCAAACTTTGGAATCAGGGCCTTAACCCGTTCCTGATCGTCCTGCTCCCGGGGCAGGTCAGGGTTTACAGCGGCTTCGCTTTCGATCCCGAATCAGAAGAAACTGGGGCCGTCACCAAACCCATCCCCACCGAGGAGGGTGCCGCGCGAGTGGTGGAAGCGCTTTCCGCCTTCACGGCTGACGCCATCAACCGCGGCGAAATATGGGATCGTAACGCCGCCTTCCTCGGATCAGAGCAGCGGGTGGACACGACCCTACTCAAAAACCTCCGCAGCCTTGCCGAGACTCTGCATACTCGCTTCGATCTGCCTCGGGCGACTTGCCATTCCCTGATCGGAAAGTTCGTCTATCTGGCTTATCTGCGGGCCCGCGACATCCTGTCTGATCCATGGCTCCGCGATGCAGCTGGAGTGGAACCGGCGGCTCTCTTCCGCGGCGAAGCCTTCGCTCCATCCGTGACACTCGGTGCGTTTCGGAAGTTGGTGACAGCCCTCGAAAAGCGTTTCAACGGACAGATTTTCCCCATTCCTTGGGGCAGCCGCAGAGCTCCGAGATCGCGGGCGGTGCAGCTCGTCGCTCAAGTCTTCGCCGGAGAGGAAACGACAGGGCAAACTCATCTAGGCTTCCGCGCCTATGACTTCTCCGCCATCCCAGTCGAGTTCCTTTCCTCCATCTACGAGCAGTTTCTTCACTCGAACGATGGGGAACCGGATAACGACGAATCTCCCTCCACGGCGGCCTCCGATCCGGAGAAGCGAGGTGCTCACTATACTCCCGAGCCGCTCGCCGAGTATCTCGTTTCAGAGCTTCACTCGGTGCGTCCATTGCGTCCGGGCATGACTGTGCTGGATCCCTGTTGCGGCTCCGGTGTGTTTCTCGTTGTCGCCTTCCGCCGTCTTGTGGAGATGCGCTGCCGTGAGCAAAACCGGGAAAACTTAAACCCTAGGGAGCTTCGTGAGCTTCTGGTCTCCAGCATCTACGCGGTCGAGCGGAACAAGATCGCCTGCCAGATCGCGGGCTTCAGCCTCATCCTCACCATGCTCGGTTATGTGGACCCACCTGAGCTGCACCGGAACAAGGCATTTAAGTTCCCGACTCTCGTCGGCAAGAACCTCTTCGCGGAGGATTTTTTCAACGAAAACGGGCGCTTCTGGCGGGATATCGTCTCTCAAGATGGGCTTGCCCTCCGCTTCGACGCCATCCTTGGTAATCCCCCATGGGTGGAACTGATTGAGAATCACAAGAAGGCCAATCACTACGCTCAGTGGGTGAAGGACCATCCAGAGTTTCTTGTTCCACGCAAGCGAACCGGAGAAGCATTCGCCTGGCGGGTCATGGATTGTCTGGCAGAAAATGGCACTGTAGGACTCATCCTGCATGCCAAAACCCTGACGAATGACCAGGTCGAAACTTGGCGAACGAGATTCTTCAGCGAAGTGCGAGTTCGCCGCGTCACAAACTTCGCTAATCTCGCGTATGTTCTCTTTCCATCGGCGAAGACCGCGTGCGCTACGCTCATTTATGCCAAGCGGAAATCCAGCGAATTGTCAGGCAACATTCTCCACTTTGGACCATTCCTCGCCAATCAACGGTCAACTGTACCACGGCGAGGTAGCAAACGCCGGTCTTGGTCCGTTGGTTTTTCGGACACGGAGATTAAGATTATTCCTGAGACCTGTGCGGCGTCCGGGAAGGCGTTGGTTTGGAAGCAGGCGCTTTGGGCTGGGGTTCGCGATGAGGTGGCACTTCGGAAGCTTCACAGCATCTTCTCCACTACCCTAGGAAAGATCTCAGACGAACAAGGTTGGAAACTCGCACTTGGCCTTCAGCTTCGATCAGATTGCGGCACAAAGAAGAATCCCTACGAAGAGGTTTTTGATGACTCAGGAGCGAACGTACTTCATGGTCTGAAGCTTCTTGATCACAAAGCCTTCGTGTATGGCAAAGGGAGCCTCGTGATCGATCCGAGATTTCTAATCGAAAACACTGTCGGTGCTTTTATTCGCAAGAGGGGCGGAACCAAAGGCCTTACCCTTACTAAGGGCCCGCGTTTGTTTCTGTGGAATAACTTCGCTGCCTATTCGGACAAACCTTTTATCATACTTCACGATAAAATTGGTCTCAGTGGCGCGTCGCCAAAAGCAGCGAAAGCGGTTGCCGCGATTTGGTCATCCAGCTACGTCAGCTACCTGTTGTTTTTCGTGACATCTGCGGCATGGGGCATTGATCGCAGCCAGATCGACAAAGGCGATGCAGAAAAGCTGCCTTTCCCGGAATGGACAACCGAACGTGAAAAGAAACTGTACGAGGCATGGGAAGCCGCTGCTGCGTTGGAGCAACGAGGTGCGGATTTCGGCGAAGTGAAAGCCCTGCTGGACCGCAAAGTCGAGGAGGCATTAGGCCTTCCCCCATCGGTGTCGTTTGTCGTCCGCGAGTTCTTCCGCACTCGATATCAACTGGTCCAAGGCAAGAACCCTTCTTTCCTCCGCGTCCAACCCGAAGAATCCGAACTGACCTCCTACGCCGATCGCCTCCGGGGCGAACTCGACGGTTTTCTCAGCGGCAAAGCCCATCACCGCATTCTCGTGCTACATTCTCGCCATGGGAATTGTGTTTCCGTGACGTTGACCCGGAACGGCGGGCCATTTTCTACCGAAGTCCGCGAGGCCAAAGGGACCGAAGCGAAAACCCTACGTTCACTTTTGGATGCGGCCGAAGAAAAATACTGCCAGTGGGCCTATGTGAAACGCAGCGTGGTGCTTCGCGACGGCGACACCCTTCATCTCATCAAGCCTCCCCGCCGCCTGGAGTGGACGGAAACTCAAGCAATGGTGGACGCCGATGACATCATCGCCGAAGGCATCGAATCCAATCGAAACGGCGCGTGATGAGGGACGAACTGAGCGGCCTGTGGAATGTGTACGGAGAGGTATTCTGCCAACACTCCCATCAATTGCTCGCCTGGGCTTATCAGGACGTGCGGCATCGTTTCGTTCCCGGCCTCGACGAACCGGACATGACCGGCCTCCTCGCCGAGGCGATGGAGAACCGGCTCAATGATCCATCTACGCCCGACGCCTACCTTCATTACACCATTGGCGATCAGATGCCGCGAAGTCCTGCCGGCCAACTGGGAAACAAGCGACTTCGCCTCGACATCACAGTGATCCGCAGCGGCATTCGCCCGCGATTATCCTTCATCTTCGAAGCAAAACGGCTCAGAACAAACTCTCTTCCCATCGGCAAATACGTCGGATCGGGCGGTATGGGCGACTTCATCTCAGGTCGCTATGCCGGCGAGGCTCCAGAGGCCGCCATGATCGGTCTGATCGAGAATCAAACCCTCCAATATTGGCAAAGCGAACTGCAAAGGGCCTTCGTTGAGGATTCCAAGTCGCCTTCTCCATGTCTCAGTGTGATCTCAGAACTTGCCGAGGTTTCAATCATTCAAGCGATCGCGGGTGAACTCGAGAGCACTCACCAGCGCGGGTCGGGTTTGCCGCTTCGCCTCTTTCATATTTTCCTAGAATGCTGACTTTCATGCCACAGGCCTCCATCGTTGCAGCATTGCCCGAATCGAAACGCTTGAAGATCTCCAGATCGTGAGGCTATCAGACTTCATGAAGGAAGATCTCGATGCTTTTCTCGATGCTACGTTGTGGCGCAGGGCCGCCTACAACCAGATCAATGTGATCCCTAAAGGAATGCTGGCCTCCTACGGCCGGATTGCAGAGCTGACGAACTTAGCGGCCGGAACAGCCGTTTCGGCGCGTCAAATTGCATGGCTCCGACGGCGGCTCTATGGCTTCCTCACCCACGACACCGAAGTTCCGCTTCACCGTGTGGCCAAAATGGGCGATGTCGCTTCCAAGCACGACTCCGAGGATACGAGGCGCATCAATACCGAACTTAGGATCCAAGAAGAGATTACCGGTGGCGGCAGCTGGCTCTGACGCATCCTCAGCATGAGCGGCTCGGTCACATTCCATTCGCGCTCATTCGCGATTTTGTTTTCCTTTTACGCTCTCTCCGTTGTGGGACGAAGGCGTCTCACCTCCTAGCGCCGACTTCGGACAAAATGAGAAAGCAAGAATCGGAGTTTTTGATTCCCGGGCTTGTGGCAGTTTTCTGGCATGAAATCGGTCACGGCAGGTGCCACGAGCGAAAGAGGCGTGGCGAGGTCCCAGTCACGCTTTCGGACGGATGACGAGCGCTGGGACGGAGTTGCCCGCAACGCCCCGCAGGCCGATGGCCACTACTTCTATGCGGTGAAATCGACCGGGGTGTATTGTCGGCCCTCATGCGCCTCGCGGATTCCGCTGCGGAGGAATGTCGTCTTCTTTGAAAGCCCCAAGGCGGCGGAGGGGGCGGGCTTCCGGCCTTGCAAGCGTTGTCAGCCGGACCAACCTGAAGCCGATCCGCACGCCCGGACGATCGAGCAGGCATGCCGATTCCTTCAGGCAGCGGAGGACGATCCCTCACTTGAGGCGCTGGCCAAGGCGGTGGGGATGAGCAAGCACCACTTTCATCGCCTGTTCGTTCAACGGATGGGGATGACGCCGAAGGCCTATCGGAAGGAAATCCGGGCGGAGCGAATGCGGGGAAAGCTGGCGGAGGGCGGGTCGGTGACGCGGGCGATCTACGAGGCGGGCTATCAGTCCAGCCGGCAGTTCTATGAGGAGGCGACTCGGATTCTCGGCATGAGTCCGAAGACCTATCGGAGTGGAGGAAAGGGTGAGCAGATCTGTTTCGCCGTCGGCACCTGCTCTCTGGGTGCCGTGCTGGTGGCATCGTCGCTGAAGGGCATCTGCGCTCTGTCCCTGGGCGATGACCCGGAGAAGCTGGTGGAAGAACTGGAGCGGCGCTTTGCCCATGCGGAGCTGATGGGAGGCGATCCGCACTATCAACGGCTCGTCGCCCGCGTGATCGGCCTGATCGATTCGGCCTCGGGCGACTGGAACCTTCCGCTCGACCTCCGCGGCACGGCTTTCCAACAGCGGGTCTGGCGGGCCTTGCAGGATGTCCCCTCGGGGGCCCGGGTGAGCTACAGCGAGCTGGCGGAAAGACTCGGCACGCCCGGCGCGGTGCGTGCCGTGGCCAGTGCCTGCGCGGCCAACAAGCTCGCGATCGCGATCCCCTGCCACCGCGTCGTGCGGCGGGACGGGTCGGTGTCGGGATACCGGTGGGGAGTGGAAAGGAAGCAGCAGCTCTTGAAGAGGGAGCGTCCTGACGAAGATTTTATCTGAGAGCGATGGAACTCGATTTCCCAGAGGCCGACCTGCCCCGGAACCTTCTCCCCTACGATGGGGAAAGCCTTTACTACGGACGGATCTTTTCCACGGCGCAGGCGGAGGAGTTTCTGCGATGCTTTCTGGCATCGATCCCGTGGCAGCACGACGAGGCGGTGATGTTCGGAAAGCACATCGTCACGGCCCGCAAGGTGGCTTGGTATGGCGACGCCCGCTACGACTACACCTACTCGGGGAAGACCCGCACGGCCCGGGTGTGGACGCCCGAATTGCTTGCGATCAAGCAGGAGGTGGAGCGCCTCGGTGGCTCCAGCTACAACTCCTGCCTGTTGAACCTGTATGCGGACGGCAGTCAGGGGATGGGTTGGCATCATGATGACGAAAAGGGCCTGGGCCCGGATTCGGACATCGCCTCGGTGAGTTTCGGCGCGGAACGGCGCTTCGATTTCAGGCACAAGCTCAGCAAGGAGAAGGTGTCCGTTTTCCTCCCCTCGGGCAGCCTGCTGATCATGCGCGGGCGCACCCAGGCTTGCTGGCAGCATCAGGTGCCGAAGGCCATGAGAGTCACGGAACCGAGAGTCAACCTGACCTTCCGCCGGATGCTCATCGCCGAGACCCGGATCGCCGGGGAAGACGAATCGGGAGCGATCCGGTGAGGGCGATGCGGTTTCCGTTCGCGGGACGGGGACGTCCCACCTCGCAGATGCCTTCCGCGGCTAGCGTGGCACGTCATCGGAAGAAGCGCGGGAGACCTCCTCCTCGGCGCGGGTCTTGAACTCGCTCTCGGGAAACTGGTCCACCCAGGCGCGCGCGGCGGGTGCGTCCTGCCCAAGCCACTGGTGCAAGACGGCCATCGCGGCTTCTTCCTGAACCCCGCCGGGCTGGAGATCTTCCGCAATGAGGGTGGCGGCCTCGGCCGGATCGACCGCGGCCTGCGAGATCGCGACCCGCGCCAGCAGGCCCTCCCTCGTTTCGTCCTGCGGCAAGGTCTGCACCCACGCTGCCGCGGCAGGAAAATCGGCCGCCGCCCAGCGCGCGGCGAGAGCTTCCGTCAGGGCCCCGCCCAGCTCATGGCGTCCTGCCACGGCGACGGCCTCGCGAGAGTCGCGGTCTGACAATTTCAGACACACGTGTTCGAGGGCGCTCTGGCGTTCGGCCGGATCCTGAAGCCCTGCCGCCCAGCGCTCGGCATCCTCCGGTTCCGCGCCGGTCCATTGTTGGGCGAGTTCGCGCAGCGCGTTCTCCCGCTCGGTCCCCGGCGGCACGCCGTCCACCTCCTTAGCACGATCGGAAAACGAGGGCACCTCCCGCACCGACACCGCGGGGCGCCCGGGCGAAGGGGTCTCGTGGTTCAGGGCGGTCCGCGGCGCGTGTTCGCTGCGGGACGTTTCCACCGACGATGCCTCGCGAGGCTGTGACAGAAAGCGACCCCAGAGGAGCACCCCTGCGAGCCCCATGACCAAAATGCCTGCAACGACCGTTCGATTCATGCCATGTCGAAAAAATCAACCCGCAGATGGACACCGCATCGGCGGCCATCTGCGGGATGGATGGAATTACTGGATGCGCTCCAGGCTGAACTGCTGCCAGCCGAAGCCGTTGTCGGGATACTGGTGGAGTGGCGCGCCATTGGCCGTGCTTCCGCCAGGGATATCCCATGCCATGCCGGTGTGGTTGAAGTAGAACTTCACCTTGCCATTCGTCAGCGGCCGGATGCGCAGCTTTTGATCGCCGATGTTGTTCGGGTTGTAATCCCACAACTGGGTGGGTGCCGCGGCGGAGCTGGAACTGTTGGTCACCGAGATGACCCGGCCCAGCGCATGGAGACTGGCGGCTTTCAAGTGGCCGTTGCCGACGCCATCGAAGCGCCACTTGAACCACGGGTTGTTCTCATAGGTGTATTGGATGATCTGGCTGCCATTGGTATTGCCGCCGCCTTGGGTGCAGATGTATTTCCCGCTCTCCGTGCGGATGTTGTAGTCACCCCATGGCAGCAGGCGCCATTGCTGGCTGGTGGCGGATGCGTCCGTCCACTGCTGCACCCGTCCATTGTCGGCCGTGCTCCAATTCTGAACCTCGAGGATCTTGCCGCTTTTGACATTGCGGATCTCATACCAGCCGTTGCCGGCGTCGATGAGGTCCCACTGGTGGGCGGGATTGCCCGCGATGTAGTACCACGCATGCGCCTTGGCGCCATCCGCGGTCGAATCTCCGGCGATGCACAGGCAGCGACCGGAGACGGCGGAAACGATCTTCACGTGGTTGCCGCCTTCGGTCGGAACGATGAACCAGCGCTGATTGGCACTGTCGGAGGCGAACGACCACTGGTTGATGTCGGCGCCGTTGCCGGTGTTTCCCGAGATGAGGTCGAGGGACTTGCCGCTGTTCCGGTTGACGATCATGTAAAGCGGCAGGCCGGAGGGCGAGTTCTGGAAGGCGGTGTTGATGGCATTGGCGTAGGCCGCGGCATTGCCCACCACGCCGTCATAGATCCACAGGAACCCCCCGCTGCAGTTGGCGGATGTCCGCCAGTTCGTCATCTTCGTCTGGATCTGGCTGAGGCTGTCGGTCTGGTTCCACAGGCCCGGGTAAACCGGAATGCCTCCGAAGTTCCAGTTCGCAGGGTTGTTTCCCGCTCCGCCGTCGTAGCACTGGAGGTGGATGGCATCGATGGTGCCCGGCCGCTGGCTGTTCACCTGGGAAGCCACGGAGGTCCAGAACGAGGGCAGGACGTAGGGCGCCAGCGTCACCTTGTAGCCGAGGTCGCCGAGCATCACGGCGAAGCTGACCATGGTGCTCTGGTCATAGCAGTTCTCGTCGTCGAAATCGATCGCGTCGACGGACGGGACCGCGTCCTTCAGAGCCCGGAAGTTTCGGTAAAGGATGCTGTTGCTGCCCGTGCCCTGGGAGTTCACCAGATCGCGGATACTCTGGAAGGTGCCGATGTTCGATGATCCGAGTCCGAAGGTGACGCGCTTCACCTTGCCCCGCTTCAACGCCGCCATGTGGAGCGGGAAGTCGGGATAGGTGCTGTTGCCGACATAATTTCCTCCCTGGCAGACGGGGAACTCGTAGTTGAAGTTCAAGTCGCCGGCGGCATTGATGGCGATGTTCCATACAATGACTTCGCTGAACCCGGAGTTGGCGAGTTCATTGATGTTGGCGGCGGCACCCGGCTTGTAGAGCGGGCCGCCACCGTAGATCCCGCAGCTCGGCTCGCGGGCTGCATCGGCGGGGAAGGCCAACAGGAATAAGGACAGTATCGCCCCGAAGAGCCGGGGCACGGTCGGTTTGTTGTTTTTCATGGGATTCATGGGTTATTGGGTTTCCGGTCCCACGAGATGACTTCATCTCGTCGAACCAAAAGGGCACACGTCTCCGGCGCGCGAGGATGCGGGCTGCACGAGGACGCAATTTCCGCAGGACATGAACTCAGCCGTCGCCTCGTCCGGTGCGTGCGTGGAGTCAAACTTGAACCAAAGTAAAAGACAGAGCATCTCCACCATGAGTGGTCTTGATGGCATCAGACCGATGGAATGCAAGCTTCCGCCTGGATGGAAACTCTTGATGGAATATTCACCTCTCGACTAGATAGAGGATCGTTCGGGCACAAGAAAAATCTACGTACTTGTTCAAATCCCCCGATTTATCCCGGGAGGTGAATCGATTCCTCATCCTAACGGCGGCGCGGACGAAGTGGCCCAACTCACCGAGGCAATGGATCGCCGCCCGACACCCTTGGATCTCAGCGTTTCCCGACTCGGAGGCGCGTGACTCTTGAGGGAAGCCGGACCACCCGCAGCTGGCCGATGAAAGCCTCAGAAGGGCTCCGGATGGGGCGGAAGGCTCGCAAGAAACTCAGGCGAGCAACCCCTGATCTTCAGCCCGCCCTTCCGGTGCTCGACGGCTTAGAGCGCATTGGCGAACACGAAAACGGCCGTCCCCCCGTGAGGAGGACGGCCGTGATGAAGGAGATCGGAGACAATCAGAACTTGAACCGGACGCCGCCGCCGAGGCCGACATCGTCCAGGTTGCCGACGCTGACGCCGAAGACGGACGGATCGTCCAGCCAGAGATAGCGGGCACCGCCATAGATGGAGAAGTTCTCCGACACGTTATAAGTCAAGCCCGCAAAGGCCTGCGCGGTGAACGACCAGGAGTCATCGCTGGCACCCACGGGACCGGCGGAAACCTCGATGTCCGTGTAGGAAGCACCGGCACCGAGCCCGATGTAAAAGCCGAGCTGGCGGGTGAAGGCATACTCATACTTGTAGTTGAGCGTGACCGGAATGACGTCGACTTCGACATTCACGCCGAAAGGAAATCCACCGAGCGAATCATCCTCCTGCACCCAGCCGGCTTCGAGAAACAAGGAGTGACCACAACCCATGTCGTAACCGAATTGCCCGGTGTAATACATTTCCTCGGCATCGAGGAGGTACTCCGCACCCAGACCGGCGAACCACGAGCTTTCGCACAGCGGAGCGGACATGGGCTCTTGAGGCGGCATCGGCGCCATCGTTTCGCCAGCGTGGGCGACAGCGGAAAGGATCAACAGGGTGAACGTGGTGTTTGATTTCATAGGCGGCGTCTCCATCGCTTCTTTCGATAGAGCGGTCAAACGCTTCACGAGGTTTTTCGTCGGCACTCTTTCCACTTGAAGATAAGTGCGGAGGCGAAGCGGGCCGAGAAGCCCTGACGGCGGGCGGTGGAAACGGCGCAGCGATTTCTCTCAATCGTGAGCGCCTCGGGGATTGGGGGTCGGGGCGCCCGCCTTCGGTTTCAGAACAGGTCGAGCTGCTGCTTTTCCTCGGGGTCGCGGAAGCGGACGCCGACGCCCAACAGCCGCACGGGGCGGTTGTTTCCCCGGCTCCAGGCTTCGGCGAGGAGGCTTCTGAAAAGGGCGGGATCGAGGGCGGGGTTGGCGCGCTCGGCGGTGGTGCGGGTGAAGTCGGCGAACTTGAGCTTCACGACCAGCGAGCGGATGGCGCGGTCGGCGTGCTTGCGGGCGAGGTCCTCGCGGACGCCCTCGAGCATGCCGAGCATGACGGGCTCGAGCGCGGGGAGGGTCTCGATGTTTTCCGAAAAGGTGTTCTCGCTGGAGAGCGACTTGCGGATGCGGTGGGTCTTGACGTCGCGGGTGTCGATGCCGCGGGAAAGCTCGTGCAGCTCGAGGCCCCAGGAGCCGAAGCGGCGGGCGAGCTCGATCTTGTCGAGCCGCTGGAGGTCGCCGCAGGTGTGGATGCCCATGGCGTTGAGCCGGGCACGCATTTTCGGGCCGATCCCCCACAGCCGGCCGACGGGCAGCTCGCGCATGAAGTCGAGAATGCGGTCCTCGGGGACTTCGTGCTGGCCGTCGGGCTTGTTCCAATCGGACGCGATCTTGGCGATGAGCTTGTTGGAGGAAATGCCGGCCGAGGCGGTGAGGCCGGTTTCCTCGCGGATCTGGGCGCGGATTTCGCGGGCGATCGCGGCGGCGGACGTGCGGAGATGCGAGACGTCGAGGTAGGCCTCGTCGAGCGAGAGCGGTTCGATTTTTTCCGTGAAACGGCCGAAGATGGCACGGATGCGGGCGGATTCGGCGCGGTAGAGATCGAAGCGGACGGGGACGAGGACCAGGTGCGGGCAGAGTTCCTTGGCCTTGAAGACGGGCATGGCGCTGCGGCAGCCGAACTTGCGGGCCTCGTAGTTGGCGGTGGTGAGCACGCCGCGGCGCGAGCGGCCGCCGACGCCGACGGGCTTGCCGCGCAGGGCGGGATCCTCGCGTTCCTCGATGGCCGCATAGAAGCAATCCATGTCGATGTGGATGATCTTGCGCATGCCGGCAGGCGGAGTGTGGTGGGGATGCGGTGCGATGTCGCGGGGAAATGGGGCGCACGTTTCCGGGGGAGGGCGGGCTTTTTCAGGGACCGCAGCGCAGAGGAAAAGGCAGCCGAGATGATGGAAGTCGGACGACCCTTGGCACGATCCGGCAAACAAAACCCAAACCCTTTTTCCCTCCGTGCCCTCCCGCCTTTCCTCTGCGCCGCGGTCAAAAAACTGCCGCCATGCCTGCACTCCGACGCTTCACCGCTGAACCGACGATTCCCCCTCCGATGGCAGTGTCGCCAGCGACCGGTCGTGCGGGATCCGTAGCAGCGCCAGCGCGCCCAACGAGCCGAGCAGCGCGCAGAACATGTCCGATTGCGTGTCCCAGACATCGCCCTGGGTGCCGAGAAACGACTCGGACGCTTCCGCGGAAACCAAGGCCGTGGCCCATTCGATCAGCTCGTAGATCGCACTGATCGCCATGCACACACAGACGATGAGAAAGCTCCGCCAGCCGCGCCGCTGGATGACCCGATGGCGGATGAAAAGCTCCCGCGTGACCAGCGCCGGCGTGAGGCCTTGGAGCAGGTGGCCGATCCGGTCGTAGTGATTCCTTTCAAAGCCGAACGCCTCCTTCGCCCACTCTCCGAGCGGCACCCGCGCGTAGGTGTAGTGGCCGCCGACGATGAGCACGATCATGTGCAGCGCGATCCACCCGAGCACGAAGCCGGACAGCCGCCAGCCCTTCGCCTGGGCGATGAACAAGGCGGCGAAACCGATGAAAACCGGCGCCGTCTCCAGCCACCAGGTCGTGCCATCGAACGGCCGCCACGCCGACCAGGCGAGCACCGGCAGCACCACCGCGGCGACGGTCAGGTTCGGATGCCATTTCATCGGGTGAAATCCTCGCCCGGCCGACGAGCCGTCACAAGCCTGACGGCGACCGTTTCCCCTCCGCAGACCGGCCTGCGGACGATGGTCCGTGCGGATTTTTCCGTCATCCCCGTCACTTGGCGGCACCCTTGAAGGTCTCGGACGAGGGCTTGGCTCACCTTTCCCGGGAGACCTCCATGCGGATGAAATGGCGCGGGTGCGACGCCACGAACGAGCTGTTGTAGGCGAACCACAGCCGCCGCAGCCCGATGCCCGAGCCGGGCGAGCTGAGAATCTGGACGCCCGGCCCGCCTTGGGCCGCCGAGGGCTGCGTGAACACGTCGAGGTCTTCCGAATTCTTCAGGGCGTAGCGAAACACCCCGAACTGCTGGGCCGCGAAGGGAATGACCGAACTCAGGGGCACGTCCGGATGACGGAAGGAGAATCCGGGCTCGAACTCGGACACCGGATCGAAATACGGCGGATATCCTGCGTCCGCAAAGTTGTCGGCGCCCATGTGAGCGTATTCCGAGAGCAGCGGGATGCCGTCGTTGTCGAGGTCCAGCGAGTCCGATGCCCGACACAACAGAACGTCGTGAAAGAACAGGAGCAGAGGGAAGCCGCCCGACACGAAGCCGTAGGCCATCCACGGCAGGCCGTTGCCATCGAGCGCGGCCTCGAAGTCGCCGCCGATCCCGCTCAGTCCGACCGCAGGGGTGGCGATGGTGCCGACATCCAGCGTGATCGTCGAGGGCAGGACCTGGTAACGGATCCAATCGAGCCGGCCGCCGTCCACGGTCGACTGCAGGCACACCTCGAACACGCCGTTGCGATAGAGCAGGTCAGCCCTGCCATCCGTGTAGCCGGTGTCCAAGTTCGCCGAGTGGGCCGATCCGGAGGCGCGATCGCAGAGAAACACGGCCCCCCCGATCACGGCGGCGGCGTAGGGTTTCCCGGAGGGACCAAAGGCGCAGGAGACATTGAGCGGATCCGCGTCGCCCGGCGAGAGCGCCTTGTAGGACCCGGAAGTCGGAGTGCTGGTGATCGCTCCGGTGGCCGGGTCCACGTTGGAATAGACGCGCACCGCGCGGGTGGTGGTCTCGAAATACGAGGCCGCATAGCCGCCATCGCCGCGCACGGCGAGGTCCAGCCCGGTGGTCACGCCACCGAGCGAAACGAGGTTCACCCACGGCAACGGGGAAGCCGGATCCACATCGGCGGGCAGCCTGGCCAGCATGCCGACATCTCCGGATGGCGCGTGGTAGGTGACGTAGACGTTGCCGGCATCATCCACGCCGATCCGCGAGGGTTGGCGGCCGGAGATGCCGACCTGGTTGCCGCCGTTGTTGACCAGGTTGCTGGCGACCACCACGCCGTTGCGGACGCGGTAGTAGATCAGATCGCCCTGGGTGCTGGAAGTATCCACGACCCGCAGCGAGAGGACGTGGACCGTGCCGTCGTTCCCCACGCACACCGCGTTCGAGACGTGCGGGTTGCTCGATGAAGTGAGCGTCGTGGTCGTCACCTGGTTGCCCTTGAAGGCGAACAGCCGCGGGAAGCCATAAACGTAGGGATCGAAAACCCCGGCCTGGGTCGCGACGCCTGCTACGAGATACATCGTACCATCCGGCCCCCTTGCCAGGCCCGGGGAAAAGGTGTGGCTGAAGCCGTTCAGCAACGCCGGCGGGACCTCGCAGGAAAAGGGGGCGATCGCCATCTGGAACAGCCGCAGGGTCGAATCGGCGGAACCCGGATCCGAGGGCAGCGCCAGCACGGGGTCGCCCTGGCGGTCGCCATCGAAGTCAAAGGACGGACTGTACGAGCCCGAAGTGCCAAGCAACGTGGAAAGCTCCCATCCCACGCCCGGGAGGTACCGCCGCACCCGCACGTCGATGGTTCCGAACACGAGGATGGCGAAGATGTCGTGCTTGTAAGCGACCATCGGGTGGCCGCCGGCATCGAAACGCATCCCGGTACGGAAGGCGTAGTATTCCAGATCCGCGAGTTCGCTGCTGCCGCTGGCGACCGTCTGTAGCGTCCACGGTCCACCTCCAGGACTTTCCGCATAGCGGACCTCCTGCACCGTGGTGTCGCCCGAGGGCACGGAGCGGACGTAGCTGACGCCGATCTTGCCGTAAAAGCAATCGACGTCCGGCCGCGTGAAGTCCGCCACCGACTCGATGGTCTCCGGCGCCAGCCAGGTGCTCGATCCCAGCGAGAAAAACGAGGCCTGCACCCGGTCGGCGGCGGCATTGTAGCTGACCACCACCCGCGGGGTGATCGTCGGCGCGAGCACTCCCCCGTAAGTGGTGGAAAGCCGCGCTCCGAGTCCGGAATCCGCGCCGCTGGTCACGCTCTGCGCGCTCGACCAGCCGGCGAGCGTCTTTTCGATGAACTTCGCGCTGCCGTCGCTGGCGGTGTAGGCAATCGAGTGGTAGGACACCTCGTTGCCCGAGGCCACCACGCTCACGCCGCCATCCAAGTCCGCCAGCGCCGCGCTGCTGCGGCTCAGCGTCTGGACGAAGGAAGCGCCGGTTTTCTCATAGACCAGCAGGCTGCCCCCGCTGGTCACCACCGCCACCACCACGGTGAAATCCGAGCCCACATCGATGGCGAGATGCTTCACCTCCGAGGCGGCGACGCTGGTCGAAAACAAGGTCAGCCGGGTGGCCACTCCGGCCAGCGGGTTGTCCCGCACCGCATACTCCAAGTTGAAGGTGCCTCCATCGTCGCTCGAGAACGCCACATGCCGGCGCCCGGCGCGATCGCTCGCCACGGCGACCACCTCACCCTCGTTCGGGCCGGTATCGAGGGTCGAGGACTCCCACTCGGCGGCGCGGGATGTCCGGGGAAAAAGCGCGATGCCGGTGATCAGGCAAGCGGTGATGGCGAAGCCGCGGAAAAGGATGGCATTCATGGCGGTGATGCCCCGAGAGGGCACCCTGCATCCAATCAGGCGAGCCCCGGGTCGGCAAGGTCGCGTTTGGAACGGTCCCGTGGCGGAGCCCCGGAAGGCCCGGGAAGCCGCTCCACGGTCGCATCTTTTTTCCCCGGCCACGACCGGAACGATCCGGCGGCCCCGGCGGCGGCCCGAGCGCCGGGTCAGGCCCGGACCAAAGTACGGAACCCGCCGTAGGCCATGCGTCTGCAGTCGAAAAGCGGAGCGGAGACCTCGCAGATTTCCTTCATCCGCGGGTCGGCCATGATCTTCTCGTTGGCGGCGTCGCGCACCTCCTTGGAGGGGTAGACGACATAGGAGAAAACCACCACTTCATCCTCGCCGGCACCCGCCGCATCCGCGAAGGCGCGCATGTTGGGGATGCCATCGTGGTCGATCACGGTCTCCGCGTAGTCGAGGGCGCCGTATTCCTTCCAGATGGCCGAACACTTCTCGGCGGCACGCGTGTAGTCATCGAGCTTGGACTTCTTCACCGGGATCAGGAACCCGTCGGTATATCTTTCGTCACTCATGGCAGTCAGGGGTTGAGGGCGTCCTTTTCAAGCCGGGCGATGTCGATCTTCACCATGGTCATCATCGACTGCATGGCCCGGCGGGCGATGTCCGGATCGTCATGGGAGATCAGCTCGGTCAGCCGCCGCGGGATGATCTGCCAGGAAAGGCCCCAGCGGTCGGTCAGCCAGCCGCAGGCGACCTCCTCACCCCCTTCCGACAACGCGGCCCACAGGCGGTCGGTCTCGGCCTGGTCCTCGCAGTCGATCTGGAAGGAAACGGCCGGGGTGAAGTGATAGTTCGGCCCGCCATTGAGCGCGAAGTAAGGTTGCCCCGCGAGCGTGAACTCGACGGTGAGCACCTCGCCCTCCGGGGTGGAGGGATTGTCGGCGGGCGAGCGCCCGACGCGGTCGATGCGCGAGTCCGGAATCAGGGAAACATAGTAGTTGGCGGCTTCTTCGGCATCGCCGTCGAACCACAGGCAGGGTCGGATTTTCGGGATCATGGTCGTTGGAGTTCGGATTCAAGTCGGTCGAGGTTCTCCTCGTTGCACCGGGGCACGAAGGTATTCACGCGCTCGTAGTCCTCCGGCAGCTCGAAGGTCTGCCGCCAGGTGAGCCGCGTGCCCGCCTCGCTGGCTTCGAGCGTGAGGGTGAGCCGGAAGGCATGGACGCTCCCGAGGTGCAGGATTTCCAGCCGGTCGGGGCCGATCGACTGGAAGCGGCAGTGGTTTTCATAGTCGCCTCCCTCGGGTCCGTGCATGGTGAATTTCCAGTCCCCGCCGGGGCGGAAATCGAAGTCGTGAAAGGTATTGCGGAAGCCCGCCGGTCCCCACCACCTCGCCAGCCGTTCGGGCTCGCGGAAGGCGGCGAGGATCTCGGACGGAGTGGCCGCGATCAGCCGCTGGTTGACGAAAGTCAGGTCGTCGTCAGACATGGCATCAGAGGGTTTTTGCGAGTTCCACCAGTTGGTCGGCGGATTTTTCCCAGCCGTCACGAAAGCCCATGGCGAGATGCTTTTCCATCGCTTCCTTCGACCAGTGCCGGGCGGCCATGGTGTAGCGGGTGCGGCCGCCGCCGAGATCCTCGAAGGTGGCGATGCCGGTCATGAAGAGCTTTTCGTTCGGCTCCCAGCCGGCCCGATAGGCATCCGTCCACACGAGGCGTTCGTTTTCCACCACTTCGAGAAACACGCCCACGTTCGGAAACGCGTCACCATCCGGCCCGAAGATCTCGGTATCGAGGCGTCCGCCCGTATGAGGTTCGATCACCGTGTGGCGGGTGCGGTAGGGCTTCGGACAGAACCACTCGTCGAGCAGCTCGACCTCGGTCCAGCAGCGGAAGAGCTTTTCGCGCGCGACCTCGATCTCGCGGGAAATGGAGAGTTCGTAGCTCATCGGAGGTCAGGCTTGGGTTTCCGGAACGGTGATCATCCAACCCACACCGAACTTGTCCTTCACCATCCCGAAGCAGGGCGACCAGAACGTTTCGCCGATCGGCATCAGCACCTCGCCGCCATCGACGAGCGTGGCGAAGGTCAGCTTGGCCGCGGCTTCGTCGGGCATCGTGAGGGAAAGCATCACCCCCTGGATCGGCTCCATCGCGCTCGGGCAGCCGTCGGACGCCATGATCCGCGACTCGCCGATGGTGAATTCGCTGTGCATCACCTTGTCGTTCCACTCTTCGGGCAGTGGCATGGGCGGCTGATCCGGGCTCTCCCGGAAGCGCATCACCATGCCGATCTCGGCGTGAAGCGCGGATTTGTAAAACTCCAGAGCCTCCTGGCAGCGGCCGGAGAACATCAGATACGGTTCGATTTTCGGGGCATTCATGATTTCAGGGTCAGGTTATGGGATTCAGGGAGAAAAAGTCCGTCTACGTAGTCGCGCGCGATCCGCAGGTTCGCACGGATCATCTCGGGGTCGCCGTGGGTTTTCGAAACCAGCATCGAGCCCTGCCACAGGCTGTTCAGAAACCACGCGACTTGCTCGGGATCGAACTCGACCGCCCCCGGATGCGCCGCCTTGGCATCGGCGAGGAGCTTGGTCACCTGGTCGTTCCAGCTGACCAGCTCGCGATCGGCGGCCTGGCGGAAGCTCTCGTTCGATTGGGCGAACTCCTGCGACATCATGCCGACCACGCACACGCAGGCCTCCGGCCGCTCGGTGAAGCCGGCCATGATTTCGAGCATCTGGCGCAGCCGCTCCAGCGGATCGCGACCGTCATCGGTCCACGCCGGCTCATACATGCCGCCGCCCATGCGTCCCCACCACTCGATCGCCGCCTCGCCGACCTCCTCCTTGCCTTTGAAGTGGTGAAAAAACGCCCCCTTGGTCACGCCGGCCTCGGCGCAGATCTCGTCCACCCGCGTCGCGGAAAAACCCTGCCGCAAAATCAGACGCACCGTCGCTTGAACGAGATCCTCGCGGGTCTCCTCCGGATTGCGGCGGCGCTTTTTCTGACTGGGCTTATCCATACCAACTGACCGGTATGTAAGATGCAGAGGCCTGGAGCGCAAGGAGATTCTTTTGAGAAAGATCCGCTCTGCTATTCGATTGCGGAAGAAGCGAGTTGTCGTGCTTTCAGGTAGCTGGCAATGGTCCCCGCCACGGTGGAAACCACCATCACAACCATGCCGAAGAAAGCATAACGCGGGGCATTTTCATTCCAGATCCCCGGTTCTACCAAGCCGCAAACGCCATATGTCATCCACGCGAGCGAGGTCCCCAGCAAATATCCGCCGCCGTGGCGGTTGATTTCATACCACAGCCGGTCCGAGCGGTACGACTGCGGGAAACGGACGCCGTACCATCGGTTCATCGGAACCTTTTTCAGGATCAGCGGAACAGCAACCAGGGCCACCAGCAGGCCGGCACCCAGGAAGATCCATGCGTGACTCGAAAGGCTCATATTCCGGCGAGAATGGTTAACCCTAAAAAGGAAAATGGGCGCGTTCGTTTGGCACCACGAAGCGGGGTGCTTGACGGGGGGGCCGGGGGGTTGCGATCCGGGGCTTGGGTCATCCGCTGAGCAGGAGTTCTACCTCGTCCGGAAGGCCGGGCAGCCATTTCCCGCCCAGCCAGCGGCGTAGCAGGCGGGTCAGCAGCAGGGTCCAGCGTTGCTCGACGGTCCATCGCTCCGTGATGGCGCAAATGTGATGCAACTCGTTGCTGATGCGCGTGACCGCTTGGGCGATGAGGTCGCCCTTTTCGTGCAGGACGCTGACCTTGACGGTGCGCTGGCCTCCACTCCGGACCGGTCGGCCGACGCCGGACATCAGCATGGGTCGGGTGCGGATGGCCTCGCGGTGGTGCTCCGCGTCGTAGAAGCGCAGGTAGAGCGACCACCAGTTGTAAACCAAGGCGATGAGGTTGGCCATGAGCCGGCTGGAGGCAAGCCGGCGCGAGGTGTAGCCGTTCCAGCCCCATTGGTTCTTGAGCTCGTCGAAGCAGTTTTCCGCGTCGGCACGGTCGCGATACTGCTTGGGTATGACGGTGGCGGGAAAGGCTTGCTCATCGAGCGAGGTGACGAGCACGGCGATCTTCCCGCTCCACGGGGTGGCGCAAGCGTCCCAGCCTTCGCCGCGGGCGTGGGGCAGGCGGCTCTGGCGGTCTTTGCCGCGGCGGGAGTTGCCGGGCTCCCCGACAGGAGCGGTGGCCGGGGTTTCGCGCACGAGGATGACGCGCCGCTGCTTGCTCCAGCGGCCGAGCTTGAGCTGGGTTTCCAGCGCCTGCCAGCCGTCGCCGCAGTCTTGCCAGGCGGCTCCGTGGCGCATCATGCGAAGGACGAGGTCTTTGACCTTGGCGGTGTGGCGGAGCTTGAAGAGATAGGGCAGGCCGCGCTCCTCGTGCTCCAGCATGATGGTCTCGCTGCCGTAGCCGCAGTCGCCGCGGGAAAAGGTCGGCCACTGGTGGCGGGGGAGCTTTTCGAGGGTCTGCCACAGGCCGGGCAGGCCCTTGGCGGCGGCGTGTTCGTTGCCGGGGCGCACCTCCACTCCGAGGCTGATGCGGAGGTTGGCCACGAAGTAGCTGTGATAGACGTGGCTGGGGCGGCCGGGCTTTTGCGGGTTGTAGCCGATCTCCGCGCCCTGCTGGTGGCCGTAGAGCGGCTTGACGGTGACGTCGATGTCGAGGATCCACGGCAGGCCGAGCGCGGGGGCGATGCTGCCGAGAATCTGGCCGGAAAGCCAGTCGAGGCCGGGCTTTTCGGCGATGCGGCCGATGCCGAGACGCACGGCGTCCTCGCTGACGGTGCCTTTCATCCCCAACAGCCCCGGATTGATGCCGTCGCCGCGCACGGCGTTGATGTGGGCGTAGCGCCAGTGGCCGCAGAGAATACTCAGCATGGCGGTGCCCATGACGTTGCGCGCGCCGCTGCCACGGTTGCCGGTGTAGAGGAGAGGGCAGCCGCGCAAGAACTCTTCCCACCGTCCGCCGGTGTGGAGGAACTGGAAGAAGAAGATGAGCTGGCCTTCGCGGGTGACGGGGGCCTGGTCGTCCCATTCGGCATGGAAGCGACCGCCGGGAGTGTCCACCGGCCAGCTGCCGGATGGATTTCGAGGGGCTGTTTGGATCTCACCCACAGGGTGAGCCGGAATCAAGGCCGCCGGAGCTTCCATGGCCTTGAGCCTGCGTCATTTAAACTCATCTGACGAGTTCTCCATTTTCCTCTTTAGGTTAACTCATGAGCGTCCGGAAAGCGAGCCGGGCAAGCGACCGACCGCCACGGGGCGATCAAGCCTTGGAATCACAACGCAGAACGCGGCCGACCAATTGGCGGTGCGCCAGGGTGGTCACAGGGCGACCAAGCCCGGAAATGAAATGGCGCCCCGCCGGGAGTTCGGGAGTTCGGGAGTTCGGGAGTTCGGGAGTTCGGGAGTTCGGGAGTTCGGGAGTTCGGGAGTTCGGAGTTCGGAGTTCGGAGTTCGGAGTTCGGAGTTCGGAGTTCGGAGTTCGGAGTTCGGAGTTCGGAGGTCGGAGGTCACGAGCAGGAAGTTCACGAGCAGGAGTCCGCGAGCCGGGAGTCCGCGAGCCGGGAGTTCACGAGTCGGGAGTTCACGAGTCGGGAGTTCACGAGTCGGGAGTTCACGAGCAGGAGTCCGCGAGCCGGGAGTCCGCGAGCCGGGAGTCCGCGAGCAGGGAGTCCGCGAGCAGGGAGTCCGCGAGCAGGGAGTCCGCGAGCAGGGAGTCCGCGAGCAGGGAGTCCGCGAGCAGCGAGTTCGCGAGCAGGGAGTTCGCGAGCAGGGAGTTCGCGAGCAGGGAGTTCGCGAGAAGGGAGTTCGCGAGAAGGGAGTTCGCGAGAAGGGAGTTCGCGAGAAGGGAGTTCGCGAGAAGGGAGTTCGCGAGAAGGGAGTTCGCGAGAAGGGAGTTCGCGAGCAGGGAGTTCGCGAGCAGGGAGTTCGCGGGCAGGGAGTTCAGTAGGGAGGCCGCAAGTAGGGAGGCCGCAAGTAGGAGTTCACGAGCAGGAGGGGACGGGTCGGACGAATTCTCCCTGGATCGCATATTTGAGATATGCGATTGGGGGCTTGTCAGCCAGCATCCGAACCAAGACATCCTGGGACCCGATCCACCGTCGGATTTCTCCCCATCCTCCCCATCCTCCCCATCCTCCCCATCCTCCCCATCCTCCCCATCCTCCCCATCCTCCCCATCCTCCCCATCCTGCACCACTTTCCTGCCGGGCTTGATCTGCCGCCCGTCAGTGGACTTCCTGGATTTCCACCTGAAACGACGAGCCGTCCGGCAGGTGGACGGTCAACTGGCGGGCATCGCCTTCATACGGCGCGCTGAACTCCAACTCGCGGCGCGTGATGACCTGGGCACCCCTGCCCTTCAGCTGTTCGACCTGGACCTCGAACTCCAACGAAGCGGCATCGCGACGGACCAGGCGGGCCTGATCAAGCGTCGAGGGCACCGTCACGCTGCCGCGGAGGTGGAGCTTGCGGGGTCCGGGACCGGGCATGAGGTCGTGCCAGGCCTTCCAACTCGAGGGATCGCTTCTCACGGGATCGGACTGGCGGGAGGAAGCGGGCGCCTCGCGGGGTCGGGATTCGCAGGAGGCCAGCACCAAGAACGCCGCGAGGGTTGCGATGAGAGGCTGGAGAGGGTTTTCCATGAAATCATGGGAGTTTCAGAAAACCGAGCATGACGATGGGCCGGGCGCAACCGGGGACTCCCACAAACCCCGGCGATCCCACGAAAAAGCCGCCCCGGAGGAACTCCGGAGCGGCTTTGCAGAACCGGGCAAAGAGAGGCGATCAGCCCTCGGTGTTGTAGGCCTCCTCGCCGTGGATCGTGCGGTCGAGGCCGCCGGTTTCCTCCTCATCGCTGACCCGCAGGCCGACGGTGAACCTGGCCACGGTAAGGCCGATGACCGCCGCAACGGCGCTCCAGCCGATCGTGACCAGCACGCTCTTGATCTGGGCCCAGGTCTGGGTGGCCACGGTCATGCCTTCGGCCGCCGCGCCCTCGCGCAGGAACACGCCGGTGAGCACCGCGCCGATGATCCCGCCCACGCCGTGGACGGCGAAGACGTCGAGGGAGTCATCGACCTTCAGCATGTGCTTCACCTTGGTGGCGGTGAAATAGCAGACGAAGGCCGAAACGGCCCCGATCGCCAGCGCGCCGCCGACGGTGGTCGAGCCCGCTGCCGGGGTGATGGCCACGAGGCCCGCGACGGCACCGGTGGCCACGCCGACCGCGGTCGGTTTTTTCTGGATGATCCACTCCATGGCGCCCCACACGACCACGCCCATGGCGGAGGCGGCGTGGGTGGTGAGCATGGCCATGCCGGCGGAGGCATTGGCGGCGCAGGCCGAGCCGGCATTGAAGCCGAACCAGCCGACCCACAGCAGGCCCGCGCCGATCACGGTGAACGGGACATTGTGCGGCGCCAGGCTCGGCCCCGGGTAGCCGCGGCGGCGGCCGACCATGATGCAGGCCACCAGGCCGGCCACGCCGGCATTGATGTGGACCACGGTGCCGCCGGCGAAGTCGAGGACGTTCCAGTGGTGGAAAAGTCCCCCGCCCCACGCCATGTGCCACACCGGCAGGTAGGACAGGATGGTCCAGATGGTGGTGAAAATGAGCATCGCCGAGAATTTCATCCGCTCGGCGAAGGCTCCGATGATCAGTGCCGGAGTGATGATGATGAAGGTCATCTGGAAGGTGATCCAGACGCTCTCGGGGATGGTGCCGTTGAGCAGCTCGGGCGTCAGGTGCTTGAGCATCACCTTCGAGGCATCGCCCATGAACAGGTGGTCGCTGCTGCCAGTGGCGAAGCTGGTGCCGAAGGTGATCCACAGCAGGCTCATCACGCCGGCCATGGCGAAGCACTGGACCAGGATCGAAAGCACGTTCTTGGTCCGCACCAGGCCGCCGTAGAACAGCGCGAGGCCCGGCAGGGTCATCAGCAGCACCAGCACCGTGGAAACCAGCATCCAGGCGGTGTCACCGGTATCCAAAGCCGGCCCGGAGTCCTGCGCCATCGCCGGCAGGGCCGAAAACAACAACAGCGGCAGGACGGCGCGGAGCGGGCCGGGACGGACGAGCCCGGGGATGGACCGGGTTCCTGAAGCGGGCGGACATGAACAAGACATGGGCATCGAATGAAGCACGATGAACGCCATTCATAGATCAGAGTCCGTCATCGCGCGAGTTAGGGATGACCCGCCGTCCGCTGGATCGCCGTGGGGCCCGGGCTTAGAGCAGCGGTCGTCATGCCCCTCGCCGCCTGGATCGAGTATCTCGCCGTCGCCGCTTGTGCCGCCTCCGCTGTTTTGGCGGCGGAGGGCAAGGGCATTGATCTCTTCGGCGTGCTGGTGCTGGCGCTGGTCACTGCGGTGGGCGGCGGAACGCTCCGCGACCTGTGCCTCGGGGCGCGGCCGCTGTTCTGGATCGAGCAACCGCTCTACGTCTGGACCGCGCTGGCCACGGCGGTGACCACCTTCGTACTGGTTCGTTTCGCCCGCCTGCCGGCGAAATCGCTGGCGCTGATCGATGCCATCGGCCTGGCCTTGTTCGGGATCGCCGGCACCGAGAAGGCGCTGGCTTTCGGCGCGCCGGGGATCGTGGCGGTGCTGCTGGGCGTGGTCACCGGCGTCGCGGGCGGGATCCTGCGCGATGTGCTCCGCAACGAAGTCCCGCTGGTGTTCCGTCAGGACATGGAGCTCTACGCCACCGCGGTGTTCGCGGGGGCGGTGGCCTTCGTGGCGATCCGGTTTTTCCAGCCGCCGGCGAAGTGGCACCGCTGGCTGGCCATGGCCCTGATCCTCGCCCTGCGCTTGTCCGCGATGCGCTGGAAATGGCGGCTGCCGAGCCTGCGCCTGCTCGACCGGGAACCGTAGCAAGCCGTCAGCCGACGAGCGCTGCCGCCGGCATTTCGCGGCTTTCCTCGAAAAATCGGAGATTTCGTGCCCGTTACTGGCACGTAGGCTGCCGCGCCGACCGTCTCCCATGAATCCAGGCCGATCCCTTTTCCCTCCGCTCGTCCGCCTGCGGACCTTCGCGGTGGCGGCCGTGATGGCCATCCCGGCGTCCCGCGCTGCGGAAATCCCGGGCCTGTCCGAGGACACGGCGCTCGCCGAGTGCCTCGCCACCGGCGATTTCGGGGCGCTCCAGGGGATGCTGGAAAAGGACGCCGAAACCATCGTCGGCAGCCTTGAAGCCGGCGCCGAGCTCGACCTCGCCGACCCGGCCACCCGCCTGCGGCTGCTGTTGTGGGCCGTGCTGGAGCGCTTTCCGGTGGCGGACATGGCCGGCGATTCCGGCTACGTTCCGGAGTTCCTGCGCTGGCTTTTCACCCAGCCGGGGAAACTGGAGACGCTGCTCGCGGAAATCCGTCCCGAGGACCGTGAGGACCGCGTGTTGGAAATCTGGTCCGAACTCTGGGGTCGCGATCGCGAGCCGGAAAACCGCAACCATTACGCCAACCTGGCGCTGGCGCTGGCCCTCATCTACGACCAGTCCGGTGGGGTGCCGAAGGCGCAGGACCCGCAGCACGCCACGCCGGATCTCGAATACCGCTACCGCTGGCTGCGCGACCAATCGGAGGCCGGCAAGCTGACCGAATCCTGCAAGGACCGCCCCGTGCGCGAGCTGGTCCGCGTGGTGGACTTCAACATTTCCCTCGAGGAGGCGGAGTGGGTCCACAAACACATCTCCGGCCCGCCGTCGCAGTGCGGGAACGAATACGATGACATCGAGTATCTGATGGAGCGCGCCGTCAACGGGCTGAACCCCTACGACTCCTACTCGCTCGAGCAGATCAAGAAGCACGGCGGCATCTGCGCCGACCAGGCCCACTACTCGGTCAATGCCGCCAAGGTCCGGGGCATCGCCGCCATGGTCACCGGCGGCACCGGCGACCGCGGGGCGCACGCCTGGATTTCCTACATGCCCGGCCCCCACGAGTGGGCCCACCACGCCGACCAGGGCATCACCAACGGCTACATCCACTGCAGCCAGCGCGATGCCCGCATGCCCGAGCGCCAGCTCGTCATGGAGAGCGAGCGCGACTTCGACCCGGACCGCCGCGTGCCCGCGCTGATCGGGGTGGGCCTGGCCAAGGTGGCGATGGAGCTCGGCAAGTACGACGTCGCCCGTAGCCAGCTCGCCGCCGGCGAAAAAGCAGCCGGCCTCAACCTCGAGCTTTGGCAGGCGGAGGCGGCCTTGCTCGAGGAAAGCGGAGCCAGCGCGGAGGTGTGGCAGGACTTCATCCAGCGCCTCGAGCGGGAATACCGCGACTACCCGGACGTTCGCGAGTGGAGCCTGGACCTCAAGATCGAGCACCTCATTTCCCGGCTGCCGGAAGAAGAGGTCGTGAGCCTGATCGAGCGCGAGCTGCGCCGCGTGGCGCGCAAGGTGGGCACCCAGGGCTCGGCGCTCTTCAGCACCATCCAGCGGATCGGCGGGATGATCGCCAAGAGCACCGACCCCGACGCCGGCAAGAACCTCCGCGCCTTCTACAAGACCTGTTTCCGCCGCTACGGCGAGGACCTGGAGCTGTGCGGGAAAATGATGGACGCCTACGAAAAGACCGGCCGCGGCCTCGACGACGTGCGCATCGAGCTGCCCCACGACGTGCTGCGTTTTTACAAGCGCCACGTGGACACCGGCTCGAAGGAATTCTTCCGCGCCAAGATGGAACTCTCGCTGCTGCAGAAGGTGGCGGACATTTATCGCGATCTCGCCCCGGACGACCTCGATGCCTACGACGGCATCGTCAAGGACATCGAGCGCCGCCGCGCGCGCATCGAGAGGGCCGCCCAGTAGCTTTTGAAATCATCCATGCGCACGATCCTCGCGGCCCTGTTGCCGCTCGCTGTTTCCGCCCCGGCCGATGAGGGCATGTGGCTCTTCAACCGCCCGCCGGTGGAGCCGGTGAAGGAAAAATACGGCTTCGAGATCACCCCGGAATGGCTCGATCACCTCCGCGAGGCGTCGGTCCGTTTCAACAACGGCGGCTCCGGCTCCTTCGTATCGAAGCAGGGGTTGATCCTCACCAACCACCACGTCGGCGCAGGCCTGATCGAGAAGCTCAGCACGCCGGAGCACAACCTGCTCGAGGACGGCTACTTGGCGAAGACTCCGGCCGATGAGCTGCCCTGCCCCGGCCTTGAGCTGAACGTGCTGCGGAGCATCGAGGACGTCACCCGCCGGGTCGAAGCCGCGGTGACGCCGGACCAATCGCCCGCCGAAGCCTCCGCCGCGCGGCGGGCGGTGATTGCGGCGATTGAAAAGGAATCGATGGACGCCACCGGCCTGCGGTCGGACGTGGTCACGCTCTATCTTGGCGGGGCCTATCATCTCTACCGCTACCAACGCTACACCGATGTCCGGCTGGTGTTCGTGCCGGACGTGAAGGCCGCGGCCTTCGGCGGCGATGCCGACAACTTCGAGTATCCCCGCTACTGCCTCGATTGCTGCTTTTTCCGCGCCTACGTGGATGGCGAGCCGGCCGATACCCCGGATTTCCTGAAATGGAGTGCCACCGGGCCGGCCGAGGGCGAGCTGGTGTTCACCTCCGGCCATCCGGGTCGGACCGACCGCTCGAACACGCTGGAGGAGCTGAAGCACCTGCGCGACGAGGGCTTTCCCTACCGCATGGAGCAGATCTACCGCGCCGAAACCGTGCTGCGGGCCTGGGCCGATCGCGACCGCGAGAACGCCCGTCGCGCGAAGCAGGCCATCGTCGGCACCCAGAACGGCCGCAAGGCCATCGGCGGGATGCTCAACGGCCTGCTTGATCCCGCGGTGATGGCGGCCAAGTCGGAGTCGGAAACGGAGCTGCGGGCCACGGAAGCGGCGGCGTTTGACGAGGTGGCGCGGGTTCAGGACGAGCTGTCGGAAATCGCGGTGCGTCTGGACCTGCTGGAGGGCGGCAGCGCCTTTGGCAGCGGGCTGTTTTACGTGGCACGGACGCTTCTGCGGGCCGAGGCGGAGGCGGAAAAGCCGGACGGCGAGCGACTGCCGGAGTTCCAGGATTCGTCGCGGCTATCGCTGGAGCTCGACCTGTTCGCGGACGAGCCCGTTTACAAGGATCTGGAGACCGTGCGGATGGCGGCCTCGCTGACCTTCCTCTGCGCCAAGCTCGGCGCGGACGACCCGCTGGTGAAAAAAGTCCTCGCCGGCAAGTCGCCCGACGAGCGGGCCGCCGAGCTGGTGGACGGGACGCAGCTCGATGACATCCCGCTGCGGCGACAACTTTACGAGAATGGCGTGGCGGCGAGCGACGATCCGATGGTCGCGCTGGCCCGCCTGGTGGACGACGAAGCCCGCGCCCTGCGCGCCGAGGCCGAGGCGCTCGACGAGCGCGATGCCCAGGCCCATGCGAAGATCGCACGGGCAAAGTTCGAGCAGCAGGGCGATTCAGTGTATCCGGACGCGACCTTCACGCTGCGCCTTTCCTATGGAGTGGCCAAAGGCTACGGGGACGTGCCGTGGTGCACGAACTACGGCGGCATGCTGGAGCGTCATGAAAAACAGGGAGGCGTGAGTCCCTTCGATTTTTCCCCGCAGTGGGCCGCCCACGCGGGCGACCTGGATCCCGGCGTGCCGCTCGACTTCGTGAGCACCAACGATATCACCGGCGGCAACTCCGGCAGCCCGGTGGTCAATCGCGCCGGCGAGCTGGTCGGGTTGATCTTCGATGGCAATCTGCCCAGCCTGGTCTCCGACTTCGCCTACACCGAGGACCGCGGCCGCGCCGTGTCCGTGCACTCCGCCGGCATCCTCGAGGCCATGCGCAAGGTCTACGGCGCCACCCGCATCCTCGAAGAACTAGGTTTCTAGTACCATGAAAGCCCGACTCCTCCTCATTCCGCTGCTGGTCATCGCCGGCCAGGCCTTCGCCCGACCGAACGTGGTCGTGATTTTCACCGACGACCAGGGCAGCGCGGATGCCGGCTGCTACGGGGCGACCGACCTGCAGACGCCCTCGATCGACCGGCTGGCGGGCGAGGGCGTGCGCTTCACGCAGTTCTATGCCGCCTCCGCGATCTGCTCGCCCAGCCGCGCCGGGCTGCTGACGGGTCGCTACCCGTGGAAGGCGGGCCTGGAGCGGAACGGCCCGGCCGCGCCGCCGGAGGAGCTGGAAGACCTGGCGAAAAGCAAGGGCCAGGGCGGGCTGCCCGGCGCGCAGGTCACGATGGCGGAAATGTTCCACCAGGCCGGCTACGCCACCGCCCACATCGGCAAGTGGCACCTCGGCCACGGCGCCGGCTCGAAGCCGCTCGACCAGGGGTTCGACTACTCCTTCGGCCACATGAACGGCTGCATCGACAGCTGGTCGCACTTCGTCTACTGGGGCGGACCGAACCGGCACGACCTGTGGGAAAACAACCGCCGCGTGCGGCTGCCGGGCCGTTTTTTCCCCGACCTGATGGTCGAGAAGGCGTCGAGCTTCATCGAACAGCACCGGGACGAGCCGTTCTTCATGTACTTCGCCGTCAACCTGCCTCACTACCCCTACCAGGGCGACCCGAAGTGGCTGGAAAAGTATGCCGACCTGCCCGCTCCGCGGAAATTCTACGCCGCCGCCGTGTCGACTATCGATGAGCGGATCGGCGCGTTGCTCGACGAGCTCGACCGCCTCGGGCTGCGGGACAACACGATCGTCGTCTATCAATCCGACCAAGGCCACTCGACCGAGGAACGCGCCCACGGCGGCGGGGGCAGCGCGGGGCCGTATCGCGGCGCGAAGTTCAGCCTGTTCGAGGGCGGCATCCGGATCCCGGCCGTGATTTCCTGGCCCGGCCACCTGCCGGCCGGCGAATCGCGCGATGCCATGGTGCACGGCTGCGACTGGTTCCCCACGCTGGCGTCGCTGTGCGGCGTCGAGCTGCCCGAGGTCGAGCTCGATGGCATGGACATCTCCGGAGTGATCCGTTCGGCCGACGCGCCGTCGCCGCACCAGCGGCTCGAATGGCGGATCGGCGACCAATGGGCGGTGCGCGAGGGACCGTGGAAACTGCTGCACCAGCCGCTGACGGTCGGCGGCCCGCCGCTCGCGCCGGAGGATCGCGAGTGGTTTCTCTCGAATCCCGGCGAGGATCCGTCCGAGATGAAAAACCTCGCCAGCGGCCACGCCGACCTCGTCGAGCACCTGAAATCACTGCACTGATCCGATGAAGCCACTCCGACTGGGCATCGCCGGCATTCACATCGAGAGCAGCACCTTTTCCCCGCTGCTCACCGAAGCGTCCGACTTCCTCGCCACCCGCGGGGCGGAAATGATGGAGCGCTATCCGTTTCTCCAAGCTGCTGCCTTCGCCTCCGTCGAGCCGGTGCCGCTGGCCCATTTCCGGGCTTTGCCCGGCGGGCAAGTACGACAACAGGCGTACCAAGCGATGAAGGCGGAGATCGTCGAGCGCCTGCAGCAGGCCGGGCCGGTGGACGCCTTTTATTTCGACGTCCACGGAGCCATGGCCGTCGAAGGCCTCGACGACGCCGAGGCCGACCTGCTCCGCGCCATCCGCGAGGTCCTGCCACCCGGCACGCCGGTGACCTGCAGCCAGGACCTTCATGGCAACGTGACCGATGCCCTCGTCGCCCAGGCCGACTGCATCACCGCCTACCGCACCGCCCCGCATGTCGACTGGATGGAGACCCGCGAGCGGGCCGTGAAGCTGCTGCTCGACGGCCTGGCCGCGGGCCTGCCGGTCCACCGGGCGCGGGTCGGAATCCCGGTGCTGGTGTCCGGCGAAATGTCGAGCACGCGGGTGGATCCGGGTGCCCGGCTCTACGCGCCGCTCGATGAGGAATCGGCGCGGGAAGGGATCATGGATGCCTCCTTGTGGGTCGGCTACGCGTGGGCCGACCAGCCGCGATCGATGGCGACCTGCGTGGTCACCGGCACCGACGAGTCCGCGGTCCGCGCCTTGGCGGAGTCGATCGCTCGGCGCTACTGGCAGGCGCGCGACGAGTTTCAGTTCGGCTCGCCAGCGGGACCGGTGGACTGGTGTCTGGAGCAGGCCCTCGCCTGCGGTGAAAAGGCGGTCTTTCTCAGCGATGCCGGCGACAACCCGACCGCGGGCGCGGCGGGCGACGTGACCCACACGCTGGAGGCTCTGATTTCCCATCCAGCCTTCGGGTCTGGGCGGACGGCGATTTTTGCCTCGATCCCGGATGCGGCGGCCATCGAGCAATGCCGGGCGGCCCGGCCGGGCGATCGGTTGAAACTCCGCCTCGGCGGAAAGCTCGACCCGGTTCACAGCCGCGAGCTGCCGGTGGAAGCGGAGCTGGTGCGATCGGTCGGCGACCAAGCGGTCGTGCGCTGCGGGGGCGTGCAGGTCATCCTGACCACCCGGCGGACGCCCTTTCACAAGCGCGACGACTTCCTCCGGCTCGGGCTCGACCCGCTCGAAAGCACGATCACCGTGGTCAAGATCGGCTACCTCGAACCGGAACTCCACGCCATGGCCAGCCGTCATTTCCTCGTGCTCTCGCCCGGGGCGGTGCAGCCGGATCTCGAGTCGATCGACTACCGCCATCTGACCCGGCCGATGCATCCGCTCGACCGGGACTTCGAGTGGACGCCGCGGGCGGTCATGCACGGGCCGCTCAGTCTTGGAGCCACTTCCCGATCATGAGGGAAATGGCCTCGTCGCAGGCTTTCTCCGCAGCTTCGCCGGCGACGTTGGTGGCGGCGATGAAGACCGCGTGGCGGGCGGGCGCGATCCAGACGACGGCATACCAGAAGGTGTTCGAGCCATTGTGGGTGAGGGCGGTGCCGCCGGCCCAGTCGCGTTTAAGCACGCGCCAGCCGCAGGCGTAGTCGCCGCCCTCGGCGGGCTGGTGGAGGTGCTCCAGCGTGGCTGGCTTGAGCAGCTTCGAGCCGTCCGCATGAAGCAGGGCGAAGCGGGCGAAGTCGGCCAACGAGGCATGCACGCGACCGGCGGGCGCGATGGCGGGCGGGTTGTCGCTCCAGCGCGGGACGAGGCCATCGGCCGTGCGTTCGTGGCCCCACGGAGCGTCGCTTTTGCCCTTTTTCCCCGGCGGGCCGAAGCCGGCGGTGGTCATGCCGAGCGGGCGGAAGAGTTTTTTCGTGATCAGCTCTTCCCACGGCAGATCGGCGCGTTCTTCCAGCATGGCGCCGGCGATGGCGAAGCCGGAGTTCGAGTAAACGTGGCGCGTTCCCGGCGGGGCCGCGGGCGGCTGGGCAAGGACGGCCTCGATGAACCGGAGCCGTTGTTTCCGCGGGCTGCCGCGCTCCTTCCAGGCCTCTTCCCACGCGTCGGGCGGGGGCTCGGTGGGCACGCCGCCGCGGTTGTGGAGGAGCTGGTCGAGGGTGACCGCGCGGTAGTCCGGCTGCATCTTTTTCGCCAGCTTCGGGAAGACCTCGGCGATGGAAGTGTCCCATCCGATCGAGCCCTCGTCCACCAGGATGCCGGCCAGGGTGGCGGTCATGGCCTTGGTGCAGGAGCCGAGGTGGAAGGGGTCGTCCCGCCGCGCTTCCGCGTCGTCGCCGGACTTGCGGACGCCGGTGGCGAGCTGCTCGAGGATCTTGCCGTCTTTGGCGGCGAGAACGGCAAGGGCGGGCAGCTGGTGGCGCCCGCGGATGGCCTCGATCTCCGTCGTTTCCGCGTGAAGCGCCCCGGCATAAAAGCCCAGCGCGCCGAGAAAAACTGGAACGAGCGATGGCATGATTTTCACGCTAGGGCATGCCGGCGGCGGGGACCATGCCTTGTTTCCGGAAAACAAAAACCCTCCCCCGCCGGAGCGGAGGAGGGATGATGGAAGTTGCCCGCTTGGATCAGCGGCGGCGGCGGCGCAGCAGGCCGACGGCACCCAGCCCGATCAGCGCGGCGGAGGCGGGCTCCGGCACGGTGGTCTGGTTGAAGCTCAGGTTGTCGAGCGCGTGACGACCGTTCGAGCCGAAGGACTCCGCCGTGCGGGTGAAGGTGAGCGTGTAGGACTCGCCGAGGTTGCCGGTGAAGTTCGGCGTGATGGTCTGCACGTCGCCATCGTCATTCTGGGCCGCGGCGCTGGCGAAGTTGACGTTCTGGCTCCAAACCACGTTCGAGGACCCGTCGGTGAGGGTCAGCGTCCAGGAGGTGGTGGCGTTGATGGTCTCGTTGGTCAGCCCGAAGTCGAAGGAGTTCAGGACCAGCGCGTAACCGGGATCGGCACCGAAGGCGATGCTGTGGACGCCCTCATCGAGCTGGCCGATGCGGGGGATGCCGCCTTCGTTGTCCCAATCCCCCCCGCCGACCGTCGCGGACTCGGCACCGGCGAACCAGTGGGAGGTGTGGATGTCCCAGGCGGCATCCCAGGTGAGGGTGAGGTTGGGGGTGGCGCCGTTGGTGACGACCAGGCCGCTGGCATCGGCGGCGGCGTTCGAGCCGTAATTGCTTGGCACGGTGGCGTTGCTGCCGCCGATCTGGCCGAAGCCGAGCACGGTGGCCTGGCTGGTGCCGGCGAGACCGGCGATCAGGCCGAGAGTGAGGACGATGGGTTTTCTGTTCATGTCGATGTTGGTGGTTGGATGGAAGCGAGGGGGGTGGATCGCGGACGCAGGGGTGGCCCGGCGATTACCACGAGAAGCCACTCCCGGAGGCGGGGGCGGGGTTTAGTGGGAAGGTTGGAATTTGATTTTTTTCCTCCGCGTCCGGCGAAGCGCGTCGGTGGGGAGAGGGACATCCCGGCTCCGCTCGGGTGGCCGAAGGCGGAACATCGGCCGCGGCGGAGGGTCCGCCGGCGCGGGGGTCGGAAATCCCGGTTCGCCGGAAACAAGCGGGACGCCGGCGCGTATCCCTTGGCCCGATTGTGCCCAGAATCGATCATTGTCGGGCTCCCAAGGCCCCGGCATCTTCATTCGTTAACCCCGAAACCCAAGCTTTTGACCCCTTTCCCCACCTCCTTGGTCCTGCTCGTGGCAGGCCTGGCTCCCGGGCTGGCATCCGGCGCCCCCGTAATCTCCGAGTTCATGGCCAAGAACGGGTCCACCGTTGCCGACGAGGACGGTGATTTTTCCGACTGGATCGAAATCCACAACCCGGACACGGCCCCCGTCTCGCTCGGCGATTGGTATCTCACCGACTCCGACAACAACCTGACCAAGTGGCGGTTTCCCAACATCACGCTCCAGCCCGGCGAGTTCCGCGTGGTGTGGGCCTCGGGAAAGGACCGCCGCTTGCCGGCCCAGCCGCTGCACACGAGTTTTTCGCTCTCCGCCGGCGGCGAATACCTGGCGCTGGTGCATCCGGATGGCGCCACGATCGAGCAGGAGTTCGCGCCGGAGTTTCCGGAAATGGACGACGATGAGTCGTATGGCTTGGTGTTCGATACCGAGGTGCTGGTCGGAGCCGGCGCGAGCACGCGTTACCGTGTCCCCACCAGCTCCACCAATCCGGCGGCGGGCTGGATCCAGCCGTCCTTCAATGACAGTGCGTGGGCCAGCGGTCCGAGCGGGCTCGGCTGCGGGCTCACCGTTCCGGGCATCACGGCGCGGCAGGTTTTCAAAAACGGCAGCATGGGCGGGCTCGCGGACGCCTTGGCGCTGGTCGCGCTGGTGCCGGGAGATCCCGGCATCCTGTCGGAGACCACGGCGGTGGTCGATTCCGCCAATTTCCTCGGCAGCGGCTCGGACGGCCGCTTCTCCGGCAACACCACCTTTCCGGGCGGAAACGGCGACAACTACGCGGTCCGGCTGACGGGCTTCGTCGAGATCCCCACCTCCGGCGTTTATACCTTCGGGGTCAATTCCGACGATGGCTCGCAGACCAAGATCGATGACACGGTGCTGTATTCGGACGATACCTTCCACGGCCCCGAGGACCACATGAACGGGCGCTACCTCAGCGCCGGCACGCATTCGTTCGAGGTGGTCATGTTCCAGGGAAACGGGGGCGACGGTCTTGAGTTCTACGCGGCCGCGGGGAACTACTCGTCGTGGAACTCCGCCTTCCGGCTGGTCGGCGATACCGGAAACGGCGGCCTGGCCGCGACCACGACCTCCGACGGTGCCGGCGAGCTCGTCGCGACCAACCTCGCCGCCACGCTGGCCAACCAGCGCGGCGCGTATTTCCGCACCGGCTTCACCACGGCCGCTCCGGCGTGGGCGACCTCGCTCTCGCTGGTGGCCCGCTACAATGACGGCTTCGTGGCCTGGCTGAACGGCGACCCGGTGGCCTCCGCCAACGCGCCGGGCACGGTCGCGTGGAACTCGCTGGCCACGACCTCCCGGACCAGCACGCAAAGCCTGCGCGGCTCCGGTTTCAACCTGACCGCGGAAATGGCGGCCTTGGCCGGGGGCGATAACGTCCTCGCCATCCACGGCATGAAGAGCGCGGCCGCGGACGACAGCTTCCTGATCCTGCCGGAAATCATCGCCGGTGCGCCGGACGCGACCTCACCGCCGGCATTCTATGGCAGCGGCAAGGCGACGCCCGGCTGGATCAACGTCGAGCCGACCTCGTTCGGCAAGGTCGAGGACACGAACTTCAGCGTCGACCGCGGTTTCTTCACCGCGCCGATCGAGGTGGAAATCACCACCGCCACGCCGGAAGCGATCATCCGCTACACGGTCGATGGTTCCACGCCGAGCGCGACCCACGGGCTGGTCTACACGGGGCCGCTCACCGTTTCCACGACCACCACCCTGCGCGCGATCGCGGTGCGGCCCGGCTGGGAGCCGACCAACGTCGACACCCAGACCTACCTGTTTCTCGACAGCGTGCTGGCGCAGTCGCCCGACGGCTCGGCGCCCGCGGGCTGGCCGGCCTGGAGCGGGACCGGCCAGATCCTCGATTTCGGCATGGATCCGGACATCGTCGACAACACCGATCCGGACATCGGCGGCGAGGAATCGGTGCGGCAGGCCCTGGCCTCGCTGCCGGCGGTTTCCCTGACCACCGACCTGTCGAACCTGCTCAACATCGATGGCTCGCAGGGGATCTACTCGAATCCCGGCAACCGCGGCTTCGGCTGGGAGCGGCCGGTTTCCGTGGAGTGGATCAATCCGCCCGACGGCGACCACCCGAACGGCACCGGCGAGTTCCAGATCAATGCCGGCCTGCGGATCCGCGGCGGCTACTCCCGGGCGACGGACAACCCGAAGCACTCGTTCCGGCTCTACTTCCGCGGCGACTACGGGGCCACCAAGCTCGAGTATCCGCTCTTCGGCCGCTATGGTGCGGCGGAGTACGACCAGGTCGACCTGCGCACGGCGCAGAACTACTCGTGGTCCTTCGGCGGCGACGACGCCAACACCTTCCTGCGCGAGGAGGCGACCCGGCAGGCCTTCCTCGACATGGGCCAGGAAGGCTCGCGGGTGCGCTATTTCCACCTCTACCTCAACGGCCAGTACTGGGGCCTCTACAACCTCGACGAGCGCCCCGAGGCGTCCTTTGCCGAGACCTATTTCGGCGGAAACAAGGACCAGTGGGACGTGGTCAAGAGCGAGGGCGAATCCGGCTACGTGGTCGGTGCCACCGATGGCAATCTGGCCGCCTGGCAGGAGCTGTGGACCAAGGGCAAGACCCACCGCGCCTCGCCGACCAACGCCCACTACTTTTCCCTGATGGGCCTGGCCGCGGACGGGGAGACGCCGACCGCCGATCCGGTGCTGCTCGATCCGGCGAACCTCGCCGACTACCTGCTGCTGACGTTCTGGACCGGCAACCTCGACGGCTGCACCTCGGCCTTCCTCGGCAATGACAAGGCCAACAACTGGTTCGGCAGCCGCCGCCGCGAAAACAATCCGCGGCAGGGTTTCCAGTTCTTCGTCCATGACTTCGAGCACACGTTTTTCAACGTCAACGAGGACCGCACCGGGCCTTACAACGTGGGCAACCTGTCGGACTTCGCCTACTCGAACCCGCTGTTCCTGCACCAGGACCTGATGGACAACAGCGAGTACCGGACCCTGTGGGCGGACCGGATCCAGAAGCACATGTTCAGCGGCGGCGCGCTGGATCCGGTGAATTGGGGCAACCGCATCAACCGCCTCGCCGGCATCGTCGACCAGGCGATCATCGCGGAAAGCGCGCGCTGGGGGGACGCCAAGACCTCCACCCCCAAGACCCGCCAGACCTGGATCAACGCCCAGAACAACCTGCTCGCCTATCTTTCGCCGCGGGCACCGGTCGTGCTCAGCCAGCTGCGGGCGGACTCGCTCTATCCCGCGATCGATGCGCCGGTGCCGATTCCCTTCGGCGGCTATCAGGACAGCGGCGTGCAGGTCGCGGTGTCGGTCCCGGCGGGCGCGACCACCTACTACATGGCCGATGGCTCGGATCCCCGCGCCGTCGGCGGTTCGTTGCGGTCCGGCGCGCAGGTCTACACGGCCAGCGTTTCCACCGAATATCCCGTGGCCTGGTCGAGCCCCAGCTGGCGCTACCTCTACGACGGCAGCGACCTCGGCACCGCCTGGCGCGAGCCCGTTCACGACGACTCCCACTGGCCCGTGGGCACCGCCGAGCTGGGCTACGGCGATGGCGACGAGGCGACCGTCATCCCGATCCACTACGTCGGCCCCGGGCAAAAGGCCGCCACCTGCTACTTCCGCAAGAGCTTCACGCTGGCCGACTTGGACGGCATCACTTCGGCCGACGTTTCGGTGCTCTACGACGATGCCTACGCCGTCTACCTGAACGGCACGCGCATCGCCGGCAACCTGCCCCTGGATCCGCCCGCCGACTTCTACGCCGGCAATGCCATCGAGGAAACGGTGGCCACCACCCAGTTCGACCCGTCCGCGTTGGTCGCGGGGGAAAACGTGATCGCCGTCGAGATCCACCAGGCCAGCCCGAACAGTTCGGACATCAGCATGGACCTCCGGCTCAGCCTCGCACGCTCCAGCTCATCGACTCCGCTGATTCTCACCGGTGCCGGCGAGCGACCGCTGCGGCTGCGCAGCCGCGCCGGTTCCACCTGGAGCGCGATGAGCGAGGCGACCTTCCTGCTCGATACCGAGCCGGCCTCGCCCTCGAACCTCGCCATTTCGGAAATCCACTACCACCCGGCCGACCCCGGCGCCGCGGAAATCGCCGCCGGCTTCGACGATGCGGAGGACTTCGAGTTCGTCGAGCTGCTGAACATCGGCAGCCGCCATGTCGACCTCGACGACGTCTATTTCTACGGTGCGATTTCCTTCAACTTCACCGGTGCCGCCACCGGCCGGACGCTCGCTCCCGGCGCACGCGTGCTGGTCGTCGCCGACCTCGATGCCTTCGAGTTCCGCTACGGCGCGGGGAAACCGGTGGCCGGCAAGTATTCCGGCAGCCTCAACAACGCTGGCGAAACGCTCACCCTGTTCACGCCCGCCGATGAGGTCCTGCGCCAGGTCGACTACAGCGACGACGCCCCGTGGCCCGCAGCGGCCGATGGCTCCGGCTCCTCGCTGGTGCGGCGCCATCCGGGCGAGCCCGCGACCGATTCCGATCCCGACGGCTGGCGGCTCAGCGGGCAAACCGGCGGCTCGCCCGGCGAGGAGGACGTGCCGGCGGTCGGCAGCTTCGATGCCTGGGCGTCAGCCCGCTTCAGCGCCGCGGGCCTGGCGGCTTCGTCAGTGTCCGGCATCCAGGCCGATCCGGATGGCGATGGCCGCCCGAACTTCGAGGAGTACGCCTTGGCCACCGATCCGCTCGTCGCCGACCTGCCGGAGGTCGGTTTCGTGTGGGCGGAAGAAGCGGGAGAGCGCTACGCCGCCGTCCGGTTGAAGCGTCCGGAGAATCCGCTCGGCGTTTCCTACGAGCTGCTGGCCGCGGATGATCTCGCCGGGCCGTGGTCGGTGGCGGCCAGCCTGCCGGCCTCGACGAATGCCCTCGGCGGCGGCTTGGAGCACGCCGTGTTCCGGGACTCGGGCATCGCCGATGAGCCCCGCCGTTTCCTCCGCATCCGCACGGTATGGACGCCGTGAAACACGGCTCCGATCAGGCCCTTGGGCACTCCGTTTCCGGAGGAAAAGCAGGCCCAGCGCGCCGGCTGCCAGGAGGCCGGTGGAAGGCTCGGGGACGTAGGTGAGGGTCAGCGTGGGACCGTCGTAGGTGGTGTTGGAATAGCCCGCGTAGGTCGCGGCCACGGTGGCATCGCCGGTGCCGAAGACGACCCGGATGGTGTCGCTCGTGTTGAGCCGGGTCAGCAGCTCGGCCTCGGCCAGCGGGGAAAGCGCGAGGTTGAAAACATCGACATCGCCGGTGGCGGTCTGCGTGAAGGAGACGGTGCCGAGCGGGATGAGAACCAGGTCGCCATCGCCCGCGTCGGTGTCCGTTCCCGGGTCGGAGCCGTCGAAGGCGAGCGGCGAGGTGCCCGACTCGATGTTGGAGAGCGTCGGCGAGGCGTCGAGGAAGAGTTCCAGCGACCCGTCGGTGGTGAAGCTGGCGTTCGACTGGGTGAGGCTGACGGTCGCTGAGGTAATGCCGGTCACCGCTCCCAGCGAGCCGACCGTGAAGTCCGCCACGCCGTAGCTGGCGAAGGTGCCGTTGCTGCTGCCCTCGATGTTGAAGAAGGCCTTACCGCTGCTGCCGGATCGGGGACCGCCGGTCTGCACGGTGGCATTGTTGAAGGCCTCCACCGCCACAGTGGCGGCGGACAGCGGGACGAGACTCAGGGCGGAAACGGCGGGGATCAGGAGGGCGGCTCGGGTCTTCATCGGAACCTGCCGACGAGCAGCCCCCGTTCCAAGTCCGGCATCAAGTCGACCGTTCAAGCCGCACAAGGCCGCTCCAGCCGCTCCGCCGAGCGAGAACCGGAAGCCCCTCAGGTCGCCGCCGGCACCGGCGCGGCCGCCGCCGGCTGCCGTTCGCGGATGCCCGCGACGCTGGCGGCGGCCAGCGCCCCGAAGCCGAAGCAGGCGATCCACAGCGACTCCGGCGAGCGCTCGAACAAGGCCAACCCGGCGGCCGGGCCGATCATCGTGGCGCTGCTCCATGCCACGCCCAGCACGCCCATGAAACGGCCGCGCATGTCGTCCGGCGCGAGGTTGGCGACGAAGCTGTGCGACACCGGCAGCGCCACCATTTCCCCCAGCGTGAACAGCACCATCACCGCGACCAGCAGCGGCAGCGCGCCGCCGAAGGCGCTCAGCCCGATGCCCAGCCCGACCAGCAAGTAGCCGGCCGCCATCACCCGCGGCGGGGCGAAACGCCGCGTCAGCGAGGTCAGCGGCAGCTCGAAGGCCACGATCATCAGGCCGTTGATCGCCATCAGCCAGCCGTAGGTTTTTTCGGAAAATCCGCCCACGGTGGTGACATGCAGACCCCAGGTGCTGCTGAGCTGCCAGAAAATCATCGCCGAGCAGAAGGCCGCGAATACCGCGCGCACGTAAGGCGGGTTGCCACGCATCGAGCGCAGCGCCACGCCCCAGCCGGCGTTCGACGGCGCGGGCTTCTTTCCGGCGGGCAGGCCGATGAGGACCAGCAGCCCGAGCAGCGCCGTGGTGGCGGCATCGATCACGAACAGCCACAAGAACGAGCCCGCGGCCAGCGCCCCGGCGGTGATCATGCCGAGCGCGAAGCCCAGGTTCACCGCCAGCCGCTGGCAGCCGAAGGCCCGGATCCGCAGCGCCGCCGGCACCATGTCCGCCAGCAAGGCGCTGGAGGCCGGGAAATACATCGCACTGGCCAGACCCACCACGCCGCTGATGGCCACGATCGCCCCCGGCGCATGGGCCTGCGAAAGCGCCAGCATCGAAAGCGCGGCACTGGTGCAGGAGAACAGGATGGTCGGCTTGCGGCCGATCCGGTCGGCGCAGTAGCCGCCCGTGATGTTGGCCAGCAGCGCCCCCGCGCCATAGGCTGCCAGACTGGCCCCGGTCACCCACGCCTCGTGGCCCTGGCGCTTCAGGTACAGCGCCAGGAAGGGCATCACGAAGTGCCCGAAGCGGTTGATCAGGGTGCCACTGAAAAGAATCCAATAGCATCTCGGAAGCCTTCGAAGGTCGCTCCAGAGGCTGGCGTGGGGTGGGGCGTGCGCATTCATGTCATCAGCGGGGAAAACAAAAAGCCCCGCGCACCTGAGGTGGCGGGGCTGGTGGGAAAGGAGGTCCTAAAAAAGTCGGGATCTAGCGCTCACCGGGCCCGCCGTGGCCCATCTCGAAAAGGAAGCTGTGGTTGCGGGCGGTCAGGTCACCGCAGGCGTAGCCTCGCTTGTCCGCGCCCTCTTGGGAGAGCTGGGGGAAACGGATGGCTTGGACTTGCGGATTCATGCGAGCGGAGGCGGGATCTATCACATCCGCCCGATTTGCCAAGCTCCCAGTTTTTTCATCCGCCGCCTCAAGCCCGGCCCAGGATCCCAGCGGCGCCTTGGATCGGTAGCGGGCCGGCTTTTTACCGCCTGCGGCGAAGCAGGGCGGGCAGGCCGAGCGCCGAAAGCGCCAGCACCGACGGCTCCGGCACCGGCTCGAACATCACGGCGAAGGCGCGCATGGAAACGAAGGTGTTCAGGCCCGCCTGCTGGGTCAGCCGGTAGGCCGTGCCGGCCTCGAGGTCCGCCTGGCCGAGCAGCACCCATTCGGCATCCTTGCCGGGTTCGAGCGCGTCGGGCAGGTTCTCAGCATTCTGGTCAATCAGCACGTCGAAGAGCGTCGTGAGCCCGGCCGTGAGGGTGTAGCGCACGTCGCCGCCGCTGACGTTGGACGTGCGTGGCCAGGTCGCCCAGACGTTGTAGAGCCCGGAGCCGCCGGCCGTCACGCCGGTCGCGGTGTCGCCCTCGTCGGTGAGGATGGTGCCGGCGAGCAGCGGCGTGTTGTCGCCATCGAGGCCCGGCTCATAGGTGTAGACGTAGGTGTCGGGCTGGTTGACGCCATCGCCGCCGAAGAGACTGTCCCCCGGCTGGGTCCCCACGGTGCCCGCATCGGTGGAGGAGGCCGCCGTGGTGGTGTCGCCCCCGAAGGAAAAGTTCGCCGGGTAGGTGACCGGCCCGTCATCGGCACCGTCCGTGTCCACCTGGATCACGAAGGCGGCCTGCGCGGAGGCGGCGAACAGGAAGGATGCCACAACGGACAGGCGCGAATCCAACATGGGCCGAGCCATAGCACCCGGAGGCATCGTGTGCAATGCAATTGCCGACGCGGAGCGATCCCGGCCCCGCCGTGGTCAGGCGCGGGCCTTGAGCTTGGCCACGGTGTAGTCGGGATCGTCGGGCAGAACCTCGACGTTCACGATGGTGCCGGCGCGCTCGAGCATGTGGCGGCAATCCGGTGACAGGTGCCGCAGGCGCAGGTTCTTGCCGGCCTTGCGGTAGCGTTCGGCCAGCGCGTTGATGGCCTCCAGCCCGGAAAGGTCGCAGACGCGGGCGCGGGCGAAGTCGATGACGATGTTCATCACGTCCGAGCGGGCCTGGAAGTGGTCGGTGAAATCCCGCACCGAACCGAAATAGAGCAGCCCCTCCAGCGAGTAGATGCGCTCGTCCGGCGTGTCGTGGACCAGCTCCACGTGGACGTGGCGCGAGCTTTCCCAGGCGAAGACCAGCGCGGAGAGGATGACCCCGACGAAGACCGCGAGCGCCAGGTTGTGCAGGAACACGGTGACGAGCGTGACGGCCAGGATGACCAGGATTTCCGAGAACGGGACCTTGCCGAAGGTCTTGAGCGACGACCACTCGAAGGTGCCGATGACGACCATGAACATCACGCCGACCAGCGAGGCGATCGGGATTTGCACGATCACCGGCCCGGCGAAGAGGATGAACAAGGCGAGCGCGACGGCGGCGGTGATGCCCGAGGTGCGGCCGCGGCCGCCGGATTTGATGTTGATCAGCGACTGGCCGATCATCGCGCAGCCGCCCATGCCGCCGAACAGGCCGGAGAGGATGTTGGCGCCACCTTGCGCGAGGCACTCGCGGTTGCCGCGACCGCGGGTCTCGGTGATTTCATCGATGAGCTGCAGGGTCATCAGCGACTCGATCAGGCCGACCAGCGCGATGGTGAGGGAAATCGGCAGGATGGTCTTGAGGAACGGCCAGTCCCAGCTGAGGCCGGCCAGGTTGGCGGGGACGGGAAAGGCGTTGCTCAGGGTGCCGTCGCCGCCGCCGTCCTTGAGCACGTCGGCGATCGTACGGGTATCGAAGACACCGAAATAGCCGAGCGTGCCGATCAGCAGGATGGCCGCCAGCGCCGAGGGCACGGCCTTGGTCAGCTTCGGCAGGAAATGGATGATCGCCATCGAGGCGAGGACGAGCCCGATCATCAGGGCGAGCGGCCCGCCCGACAGCCACTCCATCACGCGGGTGCCGTCGTCCGTCACCGTGGCCAGTTTTTTGAAGAACCCGAGCTGACCGAGGCCGATGACGATGGCGAGGCCGTTGACGAAGCCGATCATCACCGGGTGGGGCACGAGGCGGATGAAGCGCCCGAGCTTCAGGGCACCGGCCGCCATCTGCAGGATGCCGGCGAGGATCAGCGTGACGAAGAGGTACTTCAGCCCCATGTCCTCGCCGCCCGCCAGTTCGCCGAGGTGGACGGCCTTGGCGGCGACGATCGCGACCGCCCCGGTGGCCCCGGAAATCATGCCCGGCCGGCCGCCCATCGAGGCGGTGATCAGTCCCACGAAGACCGCCGACCAGAGGCCGATGAGCGGGCTGACGCCGGCCAGGAAGGAGAACGCGATGGCCTCGGGCACCAGCGCGAGGGCGACGGTGAGTCCGGAAAGGACGTCGTCCTTGTAGGTGCCTTGCTTGCGTTGAAAGAGATCGAACATGGGAGCGGTCGGGCTGCGAGGAGCCGCGGGGGTGGGGGAAGCGGTGGCGAATGACAAGCAGCGAATGGGAGGGCCGGCTTCCTTGGGTTTTCGTGACAAGGATTCGGTGGTGGCAAGGCGCGGATCCCGTGCATGATTGCAGGGACCGATGAAGGAAGACGAGCGGATCAAGCTGCCCGGCGGGCGATGGCTGGGCTACGCGGACTACGGCGATCCCGCAGGCCATCCGGTGCTGTATTTCCACGGCTGGCCAAGCAGCCGCTACCAGGCGGCGTATCTGGATGGGAAAGCCCGCGACCGCCGCCTGCGCATCCTGGCACCGGACCGGCCGGGCATCGGCCTGTCCGATCCGCTGCCGGGCCGGCGTTTCGGCGATTGGCCGCAGGACGTGGCGGACTTCGCGGACGCGCTCGGGCTCGGCCGCTTCGAGCTGCTCGGGATTTCCGGCGGCGGGCCCTACACGCTGGCCACCTGCGCCAAGCTCGGCGGGCGGGTGGAAAAGGCGGCCATGATCTGCGGCGCGCCGCCGCTGGCGAAAAAGGAGGACCGCGCCCACATGCACTGGGCCTACCGCAGCCTGGCCGGAATGAAGTCCGCCCGCCGCCACGCGCTGCCAGCCATCATCCCGCTGAGCCGCTGGATGATCGGCCGGGGTGCGCACAAGGCTCCGATGTCATGGATGCTGAAAAGCGTGCCGCCGGTCGATCGCGAGGCGCTCTTCACCGGCAGCGGCTGGGACATGGTGACGCGCAGCTATCTGGAAGCCATCCGCCACGGCCGCGATGGCATGCTGGCGGATGGCGAACTTTATCTGGAGCCCTGGGACTTCCAACCGGAGGCCATCCGGGTGCCGATGCGGATCTGGCATGGAATGGCCGACGCCAACCTGCCCTGCGAGGTGGCGAAAAAGCTCGCCGCCCGCATTCCCACCGCCGAAGGGCACTGGATCGAGGGCGAGGGGCACTACTCCATCGCCCTGCGCTACGCCGCGGCCGCGCTCGACTGGCTGGCGGGCGGCGACGGATCGGCCGCGGCCCGGAAACAAGCTTCGACAATCCCCTAAGGGGCCGGCCGGTCCGGGCGTTAGGGGGACCATCATGAGCATCCACGCCCAGCAAACCCCCGAGGCCCTCGCCCGGCTGAAGCGCCAGCAGCGCACCGCCAGCCTGACATCGATCGTGATCGCGCTGCTGGTGATCGTCCTGATCGGGCTGGTGCTGGCCCTGCTGGTGCTCGCCCCGCTGATCCGTGTGAACCCGGTGATCGTCACCTACGCCGGTCCCGCCACCCAGCCGGAGGAGAAGATGGAGATGAAAACGAAGATCACCCAGCTCAAGCCGCAGGCGCCTCCGTCCTCGTCCCACGCCGCCCGCGTGATCACCGCCGCGGTCACCTCGCCGACGGCCATTCCCACCGTGGATGTGGAGATCCAGGAGCCGACCGTCGAGTTCGGCAGCGGCGATGATTTCGGCGACGGGCTTTTCGACTCCGGCGGGTCCGGCGGCGGCATGGGCGGCGGCAGCACCGGCTTCGGCAGCACGCTCAAGATCTCCGGCGCGTTGACCGGGGCGCTCTACGACTTCAAGCAGGACCGGCGCGGCAATGATTTCCCCGCGGAGGAAAGCGACCCGTCCCGGTTCTCGGAGATCGTCGATGCCATCCAGCGCCGGAATTTCTCCCGCGGCGTGCTGGCGAGGTACTACAAGGCTCCGCTCGAACTTTCGCTCACCAACCTCGCCATTCCCCAGCAACCGGCCTCCGAGGGCCCGCGGTATTTCGGCGCCGAGCAGTACATGGAGCCGCGGATGTGGATGGCGCACTACTCCGGAGACGTGGTCGCGCTGGAGCCCGGGACCTACCGCTTCGTCGGCATGGCGGACGACATCGAGTCGGTGTTCATCGATGGCGACCCGACGCTGGTCGGCCACCGCCCGGACATGGGCGACGAGGTGCTGAGCCAGTGGAAGGTCACCGAGGAGTCCGGGAAATGGCCCGCGCCCTACGGCGGCATCCCGCTGGTGGTGGGCGACTGGGTGACCTTCAAGGAGGGCCAGAAGCGCCACATGGACCTGGCGATCGGCGAGCGGCCGGGCGGCTACCTGCATTTCGTGCTGATGGTGCAGAAGAAGGGCGAGAAATACCGCACCGGCGCCGGCGGCCGGCCGATCCTGCCGCTTTTCACCACCTCGTTCTTCAATGAAGAGGACGCCAAGGCCATCCGGAAGCGCTTCGGATCGTACGAGTTCGAGTGGGAAAAAGTGCCCGTCTTTCCCGCCCAGTAGCCCGCGAGGCGGGGGCCGGGCGAAACATCACCCCCGCGGCGAACGTTTCCTCGGCCCATGTCTGGAAAACACGTCTTCATCACCGAGGCGGAGGCTCTCAAAGAGGACTTCAAGGGCCGCACGAACTACTGGCTGTGCCGCCCCGGGATCGCCGACAGCGAGGCCCTGCAGATCTGCCGCGCCGTGCTGCCGGGCGGCGAGGGGCATGATTTCCACACCCATCCCGAGCTGGAGGAGGTGATCTACGTGCTGGAGGGCGAGGTGGAGCAGTGGGTGGAAAAGGAGCGCCGCCTGCTCACCGCCGGGCAGGTGGCGGTAATTCCCGCCGGCGTCGTCCACGCCACCTTCAATCCCGGCGAGGCCGATGCCATGATCCTGGCCATCCTTTCCCCGGGCGCCAGCGAGGGCCCCTTCGCCGTCGATGTCAGCGGCGAGGAGCCGTGGAAAAGCCTGCGCGGCTGAGCGTCACTTCTCCAGAAAGCCGACCAGCGCCTTGGCATACTGCGGAAACGCCTCGACCTGCGGCACGTGCCCGATTCCCGGCAGCGCGACGTAGGTCGAGTTCGGGATCGCGTTGGCCGTTTTCTGGCCCAAGCGATCGTAGAGCCCCATCTTCTCCGCCGTCTTCGCGTCGGCGCGGTTCTTGCCGATCGCGGTGCGGTCGCGCTCGCCGATGATCAGCAGCGTCGGCACCGTGATGTCCGGGAACTCATAGAGCACCGGCTGGGTGAAGATCATGTCGGCGGTGATCGCCGAGATCCTCGCCATGTGCTCCTTGTCGGCGCCCTTCGTCCAGCCGGCCTGGATGGCCAGCAGGTCGTTCCAGGCCTCGTCCCACTTGCCGTCGAAGTAGGCCTGGCTCATGTAGCTTTTCACCGCCTCCGGGTCCTTCTTCATTTCGGCCGCCACCGCTTCCTCGATCGGCTGGTAGGGCACCATGCGCTTCCAGTCCTCGAGGCCGATCGGGTTGGCCAGCACCAGCTTCTCGCAGCGCTCGGGAAACATCAGCACGAAGCGCGTGGCGACCATGCCCCCCATCGAGTGCCCCACCACCGACACGCCCGGGATCTGCAGCTCGTCGAGCAGTCCCTTGGTGTCCGTGCACAGCTCCTGGAAGCTATACTGGAACGCCAGCGGCTTGCTCGATTTCCCGAAACCGATCTGGTCCGGGATGATCACCCGGAAGCCTTCCTTGGCCAGCAGGTTGGCCGTCTTTTCCCAGTAGGCACCGGAGAAGTTCTTCCCGTGCAGCAGCAGCACCGCTTTGCCATTCGGGCTCTCCGGCTTCACGTCCATGTAGGCCATTTCGAGGTCCTGCCCCTGCGACGCGAAGGCGTGCATCTGCACCTCGAAGGGGTAGTCGTAGTTCGTCAGCCGCTGATCGAGGGCGGGAAAATCCTGGGCCACCGCGGTGACCGCCAGGCAGGCGGAGAGGAGGAGCGTCGCTTTCATGAATCCCGCAACATGCCGCGGCCACCCCGCCCCGCAACCTGCGGAGCGGCGATTGCGAGATCGGCCACGCCTCACCCTCCCGGCCGGCTTCCCCCCAAAAAGACAGGCCGTCCGGGCATTCCCGGACGGCCTTTTGCGAAAAGCAAGGAGCGGAGCCCTCAGCCGGCGAAGCGCTCGGCGACGACGTCCCAGTTCACCACGTTCCAGAACGCGGAAATGTAGTCGGGGCGGCGGTTCTGGTAGTTGAGATAATAGGCGTGCTCCCAGACGTCGAGGCCGAGCAGCGGCTTGCCGGAGCAGCCGGCCACGGACTCGCCCATGCAGGGGCTGTCCTGATTGGCGGTGGAGCAGACGGCCAGGCTGCCGTCGTCCTTTTTCACCAGCCATGCCCAGCCGGAGCCGAAGCGGGTCGCACCGGCGTTGGCGAACTCCTCCTTGAACTTGTCGAAGGAGCCGAAAGCCTTGTCGATGGCCGCGGCGAGGTCGCCCGACGGGGCGGAGGCACCGCCGGGGGCGATCATTTTCCAGAAAATCGAGTGGTTGGCGTGGCCGCCGCCGTTGTTGCGGACCGCGGTGCGCTTGGCCTCCGGGACGACCGAAAGATCGCCGATCAGTTCACAGATGCTCTTGTCCTCGAGGCCGGTGCCTTCGAGCGCGTCGTTGAGCTTCGAGACATAGGCGGCATGGTGCTTGGAGTGGTGGATCTCCATCGTCTTCGCGTCGATGTGCGGTTCGAGCGCGTCGTAGGGGTAGCCGAGTTCCGGGAGGGAATGTGACATGGTGGAATGTTTGGTTAGGTTTGCGTCGGGCGGCACGGACGGGTAGTCCGGGGAGCCGCGCGACCGACGGCACGATGGCCCGGTCCGCCCGGTCCGCAAGGAACAATCATGCTCGCCGCCCTGCCACCCGCCCTCGACCCCCACCTGCCGTGGATCCTCTGCGGCGCCGCCGGCCTGCTGCTCGGCTGGTTGATCACCTTCCTGGCGGTGCGCCCTCGCCGCTTCCGCCTGGAGGAGCAGGTGAAATCCGAGCACCGCCGCGGATCGGAGCTGGAGGTCCGGCTCGCGCAGGCCGCGGCCGAGATCAGCGAGCTGGAAAAGGAATCCCGCCCGCTGCGCACCCAGCTGGCCGAAATCCGCACCCGCCTCGAGGCGGAAACCAAGGCCGCCGCCGAAAAGCAGGCCCTGCTCGAACGGGCCGAAGCCCGCCTCTCGCAAACCTTCAAGGCGCTCTCCGCCGATGCGCTGAAGGCCACCACCGACCAGTTCTTTTCCCTCGCCAAGCAATCGCTCCGCGCCCAGCAGGATGAGGCGAAAAGCGAACTCGAGAAGCGCCGCACCGCCATCGAGCACATGATCAAGCCGGTCACCGAGTCGCTCGGCAAGTTCGAGACCCGCGTCGGCGACATCGAGAAAGCCCGCGAGGGCGCCTACGCCGAACTCAAGACCCAGGTCGCCTCGATGGCCGAAGCCCAGCTCGGGCTGCAGCGCGAGACCGCCCAGCTGGTCAAGGCGCTGCGCCAGCCGACCGGCCGCGGCCAGTGGGGGGAAATGCAGCTCCGCCGCGTGGTCGAGATGGCCGGCATGCAGGAGCACTGCGATTTCCAAACCCAGAACTCGACCACCACCGACGAGGGCAAGCGGCTGCGGCCCGACCTCATCGTCCACCTGCCCGGCGGCAAGACGATCGTCGTCGATGCCAAGACGCCGATGGATGCCTACCTCGACGCCATGGAGTCGCGCGACGACCGCGACCGCGAGGACGCGCTCGCCCGCCACGCGCGGCAGGTCCGCACGCACATCAGCCAGCTGTCGTCGAAGAACTACACCGCGCAGTTCGACGACGCGCCTGAGTTCACCGTGCTGTTCCTGCCGAGCGAGTCGTTTTTTTCCGCCGCGCTGGCGACCGATCCCGGCCTGATCGAACGCGGCGTGGAGCACAGCGTCATCCTCGCCACGCCGACCACGCTCATCGCGCTGCTGCGGGCGGTGGCCTACGGCTGGCGGCAAGTCGCGTTGTCGGAAAACGCCAAGGAGATCTGGAAGCTCGGCCAGGTCCTGCACGAACGGCTCGGCACGTTGGCCGGGCACTTCAGCAAGCTCGGCAAGTCGCTCGACAGCGCCGTCGGCCACTTCAACTCGGCCGTGGGTTCGTATGAAGCCCGCGTTCTGACCACCGCGCGCAAGTTCGAGGACCTGCAAGCCGCGCCTGAGGGTCAGGCCCTGCCCGACCTGATGCCCGTGGAAAAATCGGCCCGCCTGCCCGCCAGCGGCTTCGCGGACGAGCAGGCACCGGTCGGCCGGCCCGCCCACACCGCCGCCGCCAGCGACCTGCGAGCAGCGTTGGACGAGTAAGGGGGGGGCGGCGGGCATCGACCGCCGGGCAGGGCTCTTGCAGCGCGCCCGCTGGGAAACTTGCTCCGCGTCCCATGCAGCCGCATGGGGGCGGCGGGCATCGACCGCCGGGCAGGGCTCTTGCAGCGCGCCCGCTGGGAAACTTGCTCCGCGTCCATGCAGCCGCATGGGGGCGGCGGGCATCGACCGCCGGACAGGGCTCTTGCAGCGCGCCCGCTGGGAAACTTGCTCCGCGTCCTCCGAAGCCATCGCTTCCCAACACACCAACCGGCTCCCACCACGCCTCCGTCTGGCCACCCTGCCCGGCGGTCAATGCCCGCCGCCCCTTCCCGAAGCCATCGCTTCCCCACACACCAAGCGGCTCCCACCACCCCTCCGTCTGGCCACCCTGCCCGGCGGTCGATGCCCGCCGCCCCCTTCCCGAAGCCATCGCTTCCCAACACACCAAGCGGCTCCCACCACGCCTCCGTCTGGCCACCCTGCCCGGCGGTCAGTGCCCGCCGCCCCCCTTCCCGAAGCCATCGCTTCCCAACACACCAAGCGGCTCCCACCACGCCTCCGTCTGGCCACCCTGCCCGGCGGTCGATGCCCGCCGCCCCCCTTCCCCATTCGAACTTCGACGGAACTTTATAGAATCCCCTGCCGCGCCGATCGGTGCTAGCATGCCGCCATGAAATGGGTCTGGCTGCTTCTCGCCTCACTGCTCGTAACCGCCTCGCCGCTGGCTGCGGCCGAGGAGGATCGCGGCACGCCGGGCGTCGCCCTGGCACAGGGAGTCACCGAGATCACCGGCGTGGCCATTTCACCGCTGCTCGGAGTGTCGGTGGTGGGCAGCTGGACCTACCTCCATACGCCGCAGGAACAGCGCACCGACCTCCCCTGGTACGCCCAGCCGTGGGCGTGGTGTACGGGATACGCCGTACTTTTGCTATGCTTCCTCAAGGACTCGCTGGGCGCCACCGCGCCCGGGATCCTGAAGAAGCCCTTCGACCTCGCCGAGCTGCTTGAGAACAAGGCCAGCGCCCTCGTCGCCAGCGCCGCCTTCGTGCCCTTGGTGGCCCGGGAAATGGCCCGCGCCACCGGTCCGGTCGAGGCACCCGCGGCGATCCTCGGGATGCCCTTCATGGCCATGATCGATGCCTCCTGGATCACCGTGCCGCTGGCCCTGATGGCCTTCGGACTGATCTGGATCTGCAGCCACTCGATCAATGTCCTCATCATCCTCTCGCCCTTCTCCAGCGTCGATGCGCTGCTCAAGCTCGCCCGCACCGCGATGCTCGCCACGGTGGCCATCGCCTACGCCATCGCCCCCTGGCTCGGCGCGGCGGTCTGCGGGGTGATCCTGCTGGCGGCCATCTGGTATGCCCCGGCGGCGATGCGGCTCACGATCTTCGGCACCCGGCTGGCCTTCGATGTCGTCTTCGGAGCGCGGGGTCGGGCGCGGGCCGATATTTCCCGGCCGCATGCCTTTCTTCTGCGGAAAACGGAGGGCCTGCCGAGCCGCATCGGGGGCCGGCTGGCGAAAAACGCCGAAGGCGGCATCGAGTTTCGCTACCGCCGCGGGTGCCTCGGCCCCGAGCGCTCGGTGCTGCTTCCGCCCGGCCGCCTCGAGCTGGCGAAGGGCCTGCTGATGCCGGTGCTGCTGACCATTGATGGCGAGGACGAATCGCGCACGCTGCTGCTGCTCCCGCGCTACCGGGGCAGGGAGGCCGAGGTGAGCGAGGCGCTGGGTTTCCACGCCGTGCGCGACCACGCCTGGAAGCGCGGCTGGGCGGCGGTGAAGCTGTGGTGGCGGGAAACGGCCGGGCGTCGAATCGAGAGCTGAAAGGAACGGCGCGCCTTCGGCTGCCGGAGGTGGGGCGGGATTTTTCTCCGCGGTTCGATTGTTCCAACGCTCTCGGGATCGTTCGCGCCTGGATTCACAGGCGGGCTTTCAGGGATCGGCGGCCCTAGGCACGCCGCTCCTTACCGCCGGCCGCCGGGGCCGCGGTCGTGGTCGAGCACGAAACGCTTGCCGCGAAGGTTCATGCGGCCGGCCATCTCGATGAGCTGGTCGGCATACTCGGCGGCCACGTCGATGCGGCTGTGCTTGTCAAAGAGCTTCACGTGACCGATCGCGCCCTGCGGCAGGTTGGCCTCGTTGTAAAACATCCCGATCAGGTCACCGACGCGGATGCCGCTGCGTTTTCCGAGCGAACAGAACAGCGGCACCATGTCGGCATCGCCTGCGAGGTCCGCCGGCCGCTCGCGGCGTGGCCGTGGCTCCCGCGGCTCGCGTTTCCCCCGGCGCTGGCCGGGCTCCTCGCGGTCCTCCTGGATCTCGCTGAACTCGCGCCCACCCTCCTCGCGCAGCATCGCGAACAGCGCGCTGGCCACCTCGGTGGGCGTGAAGCCCTGCTCGAGCAAGCGGTCGAACTGGCCCTCGAAGGACGGGAAATCCGCAGCCGCCAGGCGGTCCTTGAGCTGCTCGAACAGGCGGTCGGCCAAGCGGCCTTCGACGACCTCCTGCGACGGCACGCGCTCGCGGCGGATCGGGTGGCGGGTGTAGCGCTCGATCATTTCCAGCCGGTGCAGTTCACGGCCGAAGACGAACGACACCGCGCGTCCGCTGCGCCCGGCACGACCGGTGCGGCCGATGCGGTGGACGTAGTCCTCGGGATCCTGCGGCAGGTCGTAGTTGATGACGATGTCGATCTCATCAATGTCCAGCCCGCGGGCGGCGACGTCGGTGGCCACGAGCACCTCGACCACGCCGTCGCGGAAGCGCTTGAGCACCCGCTCGCGCATCTGCTGGGTGATGTCGCCGTGCAAACGGTCGACCGCGTAGCCGCGCGCCAGCAGCGCCTCGGTGCACTCGTCGACCGTGCGCTTGGTGTTGCAGAAGATGATGGAAAGCCGGGCCGGCTCGATGTCGAGCAGCCGCGAGACGACCTCGACCTTCGAGCGTTGCCGCACTTCATACGCGCACTGGTCGATGGTCGAGACGGTCTTCGCCTTCTGCTCGATCTGCACCGTCTCCGGCTCGCGGCCGAAGCGATCGATGAGCGCGCGCACCTGGCGATTCATGGTGGCGGAAAAGAACAGCGTCTGCCGGTCCTCCGGCATGTCCGCGAGCAGTGTCTCCATGTCCTCGCGGAAACCCATGTCGAGCATGCGGTCGGCCTCGTCGAGCGTGACGGTGCGGATGCCGGCGGTGTCGAGCGAGCCGCGGCGCAGGTGGTCGAGCACCCGGCCGGGCGTGCCGACGACGACGTGGGCACCCTGCCGCAGCGCGCGGAACTGGCGATCGATCGGCGCGCCGCCGTAGACCGGCACCGCGCGCAGGCCCTTCATTTCCGCCCCCAGGCGGTGGACTTCCTCGCAGACCTGATGGGCCAGCTCGCGGGTCGGGCAGAGCACGATCGCCTGCGGGCGCAGCTCGTCGAGGTCGATGCGGGCGAGCACCGGCAGCGTGAAGGCGGCGGTCTTGCCGGAGCCGGTCTGCGACAGGCCGACGAGGTCGCGCCCTTCGAGGGCGGGCGGGATCGAGAGGGCCTGGATCGGCGACGGGCGTTCGAAACCGAGGGCTTCGACGGCGGCGAGGAGCGGGGCGGGCAGTCCCAGCTCGGAGAAGGGAGGCGTTTCCATGACGGGAAAAAAGATCGCCGCGTGGGACAAACGAGCAGGGCCCGCGGCGAAGGCGGACCCTGGGCGTTTCGCCGCTGGCGGTGCAAGCAGCGAATTTGAAAATGATGGTGGATTTACCAGTCCAAGCGCTGCTCCGGCGGGATGCCGTGCCGGCGGGATTCCTCCAGCGAACACGCCACGTAGAGCGTGCCTTCGAGCGGAAAGACGTCCTCTTGGGCGATGCTGTAGGTACCCCCGCCGGGGCAAGGGCGCGTGCCCATCATCATGTCGTACAGATCGTCGGTCACGTAGCCCTTGTCGAGGAGGTGCTTGGCGATCGATTGCGTCCCGTTCTGCGCCATGGGCAGGGTTCCGGGCGAATAGCAGTACATGTTCTGGTAGGAACGGACCCCTTTCTGGATGGTCGAAAGGTTGAGGATGCAGGTGGCACGGTCGGTGCCACGAATCCAGGCGCGGGCGCCGATCATCAGGATGGAGATCAGCGACATCAGGACTAAGATGACGACGGTCAACTCGAGGAGCGTCATTCCTCGGGGCGAGTTGTTCCGCCGTTTGGGGAGAACGGCAGCAGTCATTACGGGGGAGTGGGGTGTAAGGGGGAAGCTCTCGGGAAAGAGTGCTGAAAATGCTGCAGGCAGGGTAACAGCGAAACCCGGGGCGAGGATCACGCGATCGCGTAGCGCGCGGCCCGCGGCGCCAGCCCGCCGAAGACGAGCGCGGCGGACTCGAACAGCTCGCGGCCCGCGGGGGTGAGCTGGAAGGGCCGGTGCTGGAACAGCCGCAAGCCGAGCTCCTTTTCCAGCTGGGCGATCTGACCGCTGGCTGCCGTAGGGCATCAGGCACTCCCTGCCAAGCCCGCGGGGCCGGCCTCATTCCCTTGCCACGTCCCGCGCGCCCGCCATGCTGACCCGCGTGTCACCGGAGAGCCGCCAGGATTTCGCCTTCGCCTTTTTGAGCATCCTGTTCGAGGGTGCGCCCTTCATTCTGCTCGGCACGCTGATCAGCGGATTCATCGATGTCTACCTCCCGGCCAACACCATGGACCGGCTGCTGCCGCGGCGGAAAATCCCCGCCATCCTGGTGGCCGGGCTGCTCGGCGCCATCCTGCCGGTCTGCGAGTGCGCGGTGGTGCCGGTGATCCGCCGGCTGGTGAAAAAAGGCCTGCCGGTCTCCTGCGCGCTGACCTACATGCTGGCCGCCCCGATCGTGAACCCGATCACCGCGCTTTCGACCTGGAAGGCGTTCAAGGGCCCCGTGGTTTCGCTGGGCGAATTCGGCACGGCCTCGGCGAGCACGGTGATGACCGCATCGCGCCTCGGGCTCGGGTTTCTGATCGCGGTGGCGGTCGGGATCCTCGTCTCCCGCCTGCCGCTGCGGGCCATCCTGCGGCCGCGGCTGATCGAGTCGCTGGAAAAGGACGACTCCTCCGACGACGCTCACGACCACGGCTGCCGCGGGCACGATCATGGCCACGACCACGAGTGCTGCGCTGGCCATCGTCACCATGAAGAGGACTCCGACGGCAAGCTGGTGGCCGCGTTGCGCTCGGCGATGCGCGATTTCACCGACGTGGGCGTTTATTTCACCGTCGGCGTGGTGATCACCGCCCTCTTCAACACCGGCATCGCGCCCGGAGCGGAGTGGCTCGACCGCGTCGCGGGCAACCCCGCCGGCGCCCCGGCCGCGCTGATGGTGCTGGCCTTCGTGCTGAGCCTCTGCAGCACTTCGGATGCCTTCATCGCCGCCACCCTGCACAGGTTCTCGTGGGGCGCGAAGCTGGCTTTCCTGACCTTCGGTCCAATGATGGACGTGAAGCTGATCTTCCTCTACCAGACGGTCATGAAGCGGCGCTTCATTCTCGGCCTGGCGGTCGGGCTGTTCGTGGCCATCGGGCTGGCGGCGATCGCCTGGCAAGCCGGCATTTCCGCCCTCAATCCCCCGCTCGAACAGCCATGAGCGCGATCCTCAACCGCGTCCTTCAGTCGCTCGCTCTCATTCTCTGGGGCGGCACGCTGGTGGCCTTCCATGCCAGCGGGCGGATGGTGAAATACCTGGCGCCGGACTTTCGGACGCTGGCCCTGGGCGGCGGGCTGGGACTGATCGTGCTGGGTCTGTTCTGCCTGCTGACCGCGCGCCGGAAGGCCGATTGCGGCCACGATCACGGCCCGGGCGACGCGCATGACCACGAGTCGCTGGACATCCATCCGCTCGGCGCCTTCCTGATCATGGTGGCGCCGGTGGCCCTGGCGGTGGTCTGGACCACCGACGGCTATTCGGTGGCCGCGCTGACGCGCAAGGGCCTCGACGATTCGCCGCAGGAGTCGGGGCTTTTCCTGGCCTCGACGCTGCCGCCGCTGACCAAGGAGATCATCGAGTCCCAGCACCCGCCGGACAAGAACGGCTACCGTGAGTTTCCGCTGCTGGACCTCTACTTTTCCAGCGGGGACCCGGAAATGATCGGCCTGGTCGAGGGCATGCAGGTCGTCACCGATGGCCGGGTGGTCGATGATCCCGATCCGCACGCGCCGGCCGCCCAGCGCCGGCTTTACCGCCTGTTCATCACCTGCTGCGCGGCGGACAGCCGGCCGATCGCGATCATCGTACGCTTCGAGGAGCCGGCGCCGGAGTTCGAGGAAAACGAGTGGGTGCGTTTGTCGGGAACGATCACCTTCCCCGACGAGGGCGAGGGCCGCCAGGCGGTGTTGGACGTGGATTTCCCCGAGATCGTTCCCGCTCCGCCGGAAGAATCGTTCATGCGCGGGTATTGAAACGGGGGCGGCGGGCAGCGACCGCCGGGCGGGGGGGGTTGCAGCGCGGCTTTGAGGAGAGAGGCTCCGCGTCTCTAGTAGCCGCATCGGGGCGGCGGGCATCGACCGCCGGGCGGGGGGGTTGCAGCGCGGCTTTGAGGAGAGAGGCTCCGCGTCCCCTGCAGCCGCATCGGGGCGGCGGGCATCGACCGCCGGGCGGGGGTTCTGCAGCGTGGCTTTGAAGAGAGAGGCTCCGCGTCCCTTGCAGCCGCATCGGGGCGGCGGGCATCGACCGCCGGGCAGGGGGGTTGCAGCGCGGCTTTGAGGAGAGAGGCTCCGCGTCCCTTGCAGCCGCATCGGGGCGGCGGGCATCGACCGCCGGGCGGGGGTTTTGCAGCGCGGCTTTGAGGAGAGAGGCTCCGCGTCCCTTGCAGCCGTGGGTTTCTTGGGCTCCAAGGGGATTTGCCCATGCCTGACGATGCTCGCCCTGCCCGGCGGTCGATGCCCGCCGCCCCTCTTCCGGGCCATCGCTTTTCTGGACTCCAAGCGGCTCGGTCCATTCCTGACCGTGGCCGCCCTGCCCGGCGGTCGATGCCCGCCGCCCCTCTTCCGGGCCATCGCTTTTCTGGACTCCAAGCGGCTCGGTCCATTCCTGACCGTGGCCGCCCTGCCCGGCGGTCGATGCCCGCCGCCCCCCTTCCGGGCCATCGCTTTTCTGGACTCCAAGTAGCTCGGTCCATTCCTGACCGTGGCCGCCCTGCCCGGCGGTCAGTGCCCGCCGCCCCGCTCGACCAGCCTGAAGCGGGCGTCGTAGCGGCCGCCGGCATGGTGTTGGCAGCAGGCGGCGCAGGCGGAGCCGCGGCGAAGCCGCCGGACGCGGTGGATTTCCACCCCGCAGCCGGGGCAGTGGTAGCGAAAACGCCGCACCATGCGGGTGCGCGGCAGGGGCAGGCGATGAGTCGCCTGTTCGCCGGCGATGCCGAGGTCGGCGCAGGCCGTGCGCCATTCCAACCCGTGCGGCTCGATCCGCCGACGGCCGGCGCGGGCATGGGCGATCAGGTGGGCCAGCTCGTGGCGCAGGGTGCGCTCGATCTCGTCCCGCCCGAACTCCCGCAGGCGGGGGTTCAGCTCGATGCACTCCGCACCGGGCCAGGCACGGCCGGCGGTCGAGCGCAGGCGGCCATTCCAGCGGACCTCAACCCGCTCCGCGAGCCGGCCCAAGCCCAGTCGGCCGGCCGTTTCCCGGCACCACAGGGTCATCATGATCTCGTCCTCTCCCCGCACGGGCTCAGGCTGGCGGCCGGATGGCCCGCCGGCAATCCCGCGGGCAGGCGATCAGTTTTTCCACCAGTCGGCCTCCTTCTCCCACGCCTCGAGCGGCGCGGCGTCGCCCTTGCCGGCCGGGGCGGCATCGCTTTTTTCCTCGCGGGAAATCTCATCGATGAGGTCCTCGACCTCGCGGTCCTGGCGCGAGCCAGCGCGGACGATCGCGATCAGGATGACCAGCACGGTGCCCAGGCTGAGGGCCAGCATGGCGATCATGGCGAGCGCGAACCCGTCGGCCTCGGTCATGGCGATCATTCGGGCTGCAGGATCCGCCGCATGGGGATCATGTTGGAGTATTCGAAGCCGTATTTGCGGAAGAAGTTCTGCGAGTCGGCGGAAATCTTGTCGGTCAGCAGCGTGATGCGCTTGAAGTCCTTGCTCCGGGCGAACTCGATGACGTGCTGGACGAGCATGCTGCCATAGCCTTGGCCGCGATGGTCGGGGTGGATCACCACGTCCTCCATCAGGATCACGAACCCGCCCATGGCCGTGGAAATGGTGAACAGCAGGTTGACCATGCCGACGGTGAGGTGCCCGTTGCGGACCACGAAAATGCGGCCGCGCGCCGGTTGTTCGAGGATCAGGGCCAGCCCGCGCTCCTGGGCCACCGGGTCGGGCTCGAAGTCGCCCTGCAGCCGGAACAGCTCCATCGTCAGCTCCACCAACGACGGAAGGTCCTCGATCGTCGCCGTCTCCACCCGCGGGGTATCTTCAAGGGTCAGGGACGAGTTCGAGGATTCGGGAAGGCTCATGTCGGGCAAGCCTTGCATGGTTCGAGCCAAGGGAACATGGATTTCTCGTCGGGTTAGAGAAATTTTTGGAAAATCGGGGTGATTGACGGATTGACAAGGAAGGGCTTGCTCCTAGAGTGCCCGCCCGCGCCGCGGCGCCCTTTCTGAACCTTCATTTTTCGATCACGCCATGAAACGCACCTTCCAACCTTCCAAGCGGACCCGCAAGCGCCAGCACGGTTTCCGCGCCCGCATGGCGACCAAGGCCGGCCGCGACATCCTGCGCCGCCGCCGCCAGAAGGGCCGCAAGCGCCTCCTGCCGAAGGGTGCCGAGATCAAGTACGATCGCCACACGACCCAGCACGGCGTGTGAGCCCCGCCTGCTTCCGGGCCATGCGCCTCCCGCGGAAGCACAGCATGACCCGTTGGCGCGAGTTCCAGCGGGTGAAAAAGGACGGTCGGTCGAAAGCCGGCCGTTTTCTCATTGTCAGCACGCTGGAGGATCCGGCGCTGCCGCACCTGATGACCGGCTTCATCACCACCCGCCGGGTCGGCAAGGCGCACGACCGGAACCGGCTCCGCCGCCAGCTGCGGGCCATCGTTTCCCGGCATGGCGAATTTTTGGAAAACCCGCACCGCTACCTGGTCACCATCCCCCGCCACGGGGCCGCGGAGTGCGGGTTCGCCGCTTTGGAGAAAGACTGGCTGAAGCAGGCGCGCCGCCTCGGGCTGCTGCGCGAGACGCCATGAACCGGGTGCTTTCCATCCTGATCCGGGTGCTGATCCGGGGCTACCAGAGGTTCCTCAACCCGGTGCTCCACGCGCTCGGCGGGCCGCTTTCCGGCTGCCGCTACCAGCCGACCTGCTCGCATTATTTTTTGCAGGCCGTTGAAATTCACGGGCCCTGGAAGGGCTCGTGGCTCGGGCTGTCCCGGATTTTCCGCTGTCATCCGTGGGGCGGGCATGGTTATGACCCCGTCCCGCCGCGGCGGGGATCCGCCCGGGAAGACCCGGAAACGCCCTGCCGGCACCCGTAATCCCTCTCCCACATGTACGACCGCAAGACCTGGATCGTCGTCGTTGCCTGCAGCCTGCTGCTGGCGGCCAACCTTTATTTCCAACACCAGAACGCCGAGAAGCTCCGCACGGAGGAGGCGGCGGAGCAGGCCGCGGCCGCCGAACGGGGCGAATCCCCCGCGGAGGCGGGCGATGAGTCCGAAAAGCCCGGCGTCCTGGAAGAAGTCGATCCGGTGCCGACCGTCGCCAGCCAGACCTACGAGCTGACCAGCGGCAAGACGAAGTACACCTTTTCCACCCTCGGCGGCAGCCTGCTGCGGGCCGAGCTGCTCGACTACCCCGCGGTCAAGGATGCCGGCCATCTGGTCACGCTGAACGCCGGCGGCAACTACGGGATCGGGACCCTGTGCCAGGGGTTCGATGCCTTCGAGCACCTGAACTACCCGTTGATCGAGGACCAGTCGGAGATGGGTCGCAAGCTGGTCTTTGCCGCCCGCCATCCCTCCGGCCTGCTGGTCCGCAAGACCTGGGAGCTGGTGCCCTCCGAGCCGCCGGCCGATGCCAGCGAGGAAACGAAGGAGGAGGCCGCCGGCGCCCCCTACCTCCTCCATTTCACCCTCGAGGTGAAAAACCCGGACGACGCCCAGGCCCAGGTTCCGCTGGATTCCTTCAGCCTGTTCCTCGGCCGCGCCCAGCCGCTGCAAAAGGGGGAAAACCGGATCAACCCCGCCACGCTGACCTGGCTCGATGGCAGCAACGTCGAGAAGATCAAGTCGGTCTCGTTCCGCGGCGGCATGCTGAAGAGCGAGAAGAGCCTCATTTCAAAAAAGGCCGACGACCTGCAGTTCGCCGCCGTCTCCAGCCAGTTCTTCTCGACCGTCATCCAGCCGGACGAGGACTACGCCTCCAACCTGTGGGCCAAGATTTCCCACGTGGATGTGCCCGACGAGGACGAGCAGAAACCCGCCCTGCGCGGCGGCTTCACCCTGCCGGCCGGGGCGCTCGCGCCGGGTCAGGGAAAAACCCTGGGCTACACCGTTTTCACCGGCCCCAAGGACAACCGCATGCTGCGCCGGATGGGCGGCAACTGGGGCGAGGTGATGGACTACGGCTGGCCGATCTTCCGCTGGCCGGCCCGCTTCATGAACTTCCTGCTGGTCCACGTCCATGACGTGGTCTCGAAGGTCTCCGACAAGTGGTCCTGGGGCTTCGCCGTCATCCTTGTCACCCTGCTCGTCCGCTCCGCGATGTGGCCGCTCTACGCGCGCTCGAACCGGACGATGAAAAAGATGTCCAAGCTCAAGCCGGAGATGGACAAGCTGAAGGAAAAGTATCCCGACGATCCCGCCAAGCAGCAGCAGGAAATCATGGGGCTCTACCGGCAGTACGGGATCAATCCCGTGGGCGGCTGCCTGCCGATGTTCGCCCAGATCCCGATCTTCTTCGGCTTCTTCCGCATGCTCCAGCACGCCGTGGAAATGCGCGGCCACGGGTTCCTGTGGGTCGATGACCTGTCGATGCCCGACACCATCGCCGTGGTCGCCGGTTTCCCGATCAACATCCTGCCCATCATCATGGGCCTCTCCAGCTTCCTGCAGATGCACATGATGCCCAACACGGCGGGCGGCGACAAAACCCAGCAGGCGGTCATGAAGTTCATGCCGCTCATGTTCCTCTTCTTCTGCTACAACTACGCCTCGGCCCTGGCGCTCTATTGGACGACCTCGAACCTGTTCTCGATCGCCCAGACCTGGATCACCAAGAAGATGCCCGAGCCCGAGCTGAAGGCGAAAGCCGGCGGGAAAAAGCCCGGCATGTCCTTCATGGAGCGCATGGCGGCCGCCGCGGAGGAGGCCCAGAAACAGCAGAAATTGAAGCAGGCCAAGGGACGCGTGGTCGATGGCGGCAACGACAAGCCGACCAAGCCCCGCGGCCCCCGCACCGGCGGGTGATCACGAATTGGGAGCGCCGATGATGAAATCGGCATCGCCAGTTCACGGTGACCCACTTCAAGGTGGATCCCCGCAAAGCGCTTCCTTGGCCTCCCTTTTCGTCACTTTCGACCTTTTCGTTGTTCCCTCATTTCTTCGCGGAGGACCGAACAACGAAATCGTCGAAATGGACGAAATCTGAAAAGCGGGGAATCACGGAAGCCACGGAAGAGTCCGCGCCGCCGCAGGAGCGCCGATGATGAAATCGGCATCGCCACTTCGCGGAGCCTGCCACTTCGCGACCGGCAGCGACGAAACCTCTTCCCCGCTCCCTACCGACCAGCCCTCCATCTCGACGGGTCAGGCGATGCCGATTTCATCATCGGCGCTCCAACCCTCGCTCTTGGTATGGATGGTGCTAATCCGGTATGAAGTTGGCCAAAAAACTTCATACTGAGCCGGCCTTCCCCAAACAGCGACTCCGCCATGAAAACATCCCACCGCTTCCTGTCCGCCCTGCTGGGTCTCGCCGCCACGGCCGCCAGCGTTTCCGCAGAGCCCCTCAAGATCGCCTACTCCGACTGGCCCGGCTGGGTCGCGTGGGAAATCGCCATCCAGAAAGGCTGGTTCAAGGACGAGGGCGTCGAGGTCGACTTCCAATGGTTCGACTACGTCCCCTCGATGGACGCCTACGTCGCCGGCAAGGTCGATGCCGTCACCATGACCAATGGCGACGCCCTCGTCACCGGAGCAACCGGCAAGCCCTCCGTCTGCATCGTCATCAACGACTACTCGAACGGCAACGACATGATCGTCGGCGCACCGGGCATCGAGTCGCTCAAGGACCTCAAAGGCAAGAAGGTCGGCGTCGAGGAAGGCTTCGTCGACCACCTCCTGCTCCTCACCGGTCTGGAAAAGAACGGCATGAAGCCCGAGGACGTGACCGTGGTGAACACCCCGACCAACGAAACGCCGCAGGTGCTCGCCTCCAAGGCAGTCGACGCCATCGGTGCCTGGCAGCCGAGCTCCGGCCAGGCGCTCAAGGCGGTTCCCGGCTCGAAGCCGATCTTCACCTCGGCCGACGTGCCCGGCATCATTTACGATGGCCTCTATGTCTCCCCGGAGAGCCTCGAAAAGCACAAGGACGACTGGGCCAAGATCATGAAGGTCTGGTACAAGGTGGCCGACTACATCCGCGACGAGGAGAACCTCGACGACGCCCTGAAAATCCTTTCCGCCCGGGTGAAGATCACCCCGGAGGAGTATGAGCCCTTTCTCAAGGGCACCTACATCCTGACTCTCGATGAAGCCCTCGAACGCTGGAAGAAGACCGACGGCCTCGGCAGCATCTACGGCTCGTCCAAGATCGTCGACGACTTCAACCTCAAGTTCGGCGTCTACGAGAAGAGCCAGGACATCGACAAATACCTCGATCCGTCCCTGACCAAGGCCTTCGCCGGGTCGAAGGACTGATTCCGTTTCACTCCCCACGCCCAGCCCGCGGTACGCCCGCCGGGATGGGCGAGGTGGAACCCTTTTTCCCGCCCGCATGGCTCTTCCCGGCATCTTGCGCCACTGGTTTCCGATCCGTCGCGATCTCCCGCACGGCCGGCGCCTGGTGCTGACCGTCGTTTCCTTCCTGCTGCCGCTGGCGGTGTGGGCGATGGTCTCCTACGTGCCGTGGATCTGGCACCCGGACATCAAGATCCAGGTTTCCGCCGAGCGTGAGGGCGTGACCACCGTGTTCACCGCCGGCGATCACGTCAGCCGCGGGTTCTTTCCCGAGTTCGTCGAGGCGGTGCGGCAGGAAAATGCCGCTGTCGAGGCTGCCCGCGCGGCCGGCAGCCCGGAGTCCGGCGTCAAGCGCAAGAACCAGAAGCTGCTCCGCCAGATCGCCCCGGTCGCCGTCGAAAATGGCTGGCTGCCTTACGAGGAAGGCCAGAACGACGACAAGATCTACGCCATCTGGCGCGACCTCGCCACGGGCGAAAAAGCCGCCGTCCACCCGCCGCTCAGCCCCGAGAACCTGGCGGTCGTGAAAGCCAACTGGGCCACGCTCTCCGCCCTGTCCCCCGAGTTTTCGTACCGTCAGCTGCCCGACGAACCGCTGCTCAAGCTCGTCCCGCAGGGCGTCCCCGCCAACCCGGTCTACCTTCCCGCGCCGCACGAGGTGTGGAAGGCCGGCCTGCGCGACTTCACCGCCGAGGCTCCCGAGGGCGAGCCGACCATGGGTGACCGCTACGTCCACTCGCTGCGGATCATCATTTCCGGCTTCCTCTGGTCCTGCCTCATCGGCATCCCGCTCGGCATCCTTTGCGGCGTCTTCGATTTCTTCTCGAAGCTGCTCGAGCCCTTCGTCGACTTCTTCCGCTACATGCCCGCGCCGACCTTCAGCACGCTGCTGGTCGCCGTGCTGCTCGCCGGCGATGCCCCGAAGGTCGCACTCGTGTTCATCGGCACCGTCTTCCAGATGGTCCTGGTGGTCGCGAAAACGACGAAACTCCTCGATCCCTCGTTGCTCGAGGCCGCCCAGACGCTCGGCGCCAAGCCACGCCAGATGGTCACCCGCGTCGTCATCCCCGGCATCCTGCCGAACCTCTACAACGACCTCCGGATCCTCCTCGGCTGGGCCTGGACCTGGCTGGTCATCGCCGAGCTGATCGGCGTGAAAAGCGGTCTCACCGAGTTCATCGAAACCCAGGGCCGCTTCCGGAATTTCGACCGCGTGTTCCCCGTCATCATCCTCATCGGGGTCACCGGCTTCGTCACCGACCAGATCCTCGCCTGGTTCCACGGCGTGCTTTTCCCTTGGGCCGGCAAGTCCGGAAAACTCTCCCGCGCGGTGGCCGATGCCGTGATGTGGCCGGTCCGCACCGTCGTCGCCGGCGCCCGCGAGCGCATCGCCGCCGACGAACAAGACCGCGAAGCCCGCCGCCTGTCACGCTTCAGCCCGCAGACCGAACGCCCATGACCGCCGCCCACACCATCCTGCCCGACTACCGCGAGATGGAGCCCGAGGTCGCGGCCCGCTTCGATCGCCTCGTCCAGCGCCCGGTCGCGCTGGAAGTCCGGAGTCTCACCAAAGTCTTCGAAACGCCGAAGGGCTCGGTCACCGCGCTTGATGACGTTTCTTTCAAAGTCCACAAGCGCGAGTTCACTTGCGTCATCGGCCCGTCCGGCTGCGGCAAGTCGACCCTCGTCCGCGTCCTCGCCGGCCTCGAAACGCCGACCTCCGGCGAACTTCGCGTCTATGACCAACCGGTTTTCGGCCCCGGCCCGGACCGCGGCATGGTGTTTCAGAGTTACACCTTGTTTCCGTGGCTCACGGTGAAGCAGAACGTCATGTTCGGCCCGAAAATGTCCGGCACCCCCGACTTCGCCGCCGAGCGCGAGGCACGGCAGTGGATCGAAATGGTCGGCCTCTCGAAATTCGAAAACTCCTACCCCCACCAGCTTTCCGGCGGCATGAAGCAGCGCGTCGCCATTGCCCGCGCCCTCGCCAACCAGCCGCGCGTCCTGTTCATGGACGAGCCCTTCGGCGCGCTCGATGCCCAGACCCGCTGCCAGATGCAGGAATACCTGCTGGAGATCTGGAAAAACGTCGACATCACCATCGTCTTCATCACCCACGATCTCGACGAGGCCGTCTTCCTTTCCGACCGCATCCTGGTCCTCGATCCCAACCCCGGCCGCGTCCGCGAGTTCATCCAGGTTCCCGTGCCGCGCCCGCGCGATTCCTCGCAGCTCTTCGATCCGCCCTTCATGGCGACCCGCAAGCACGTCGACGACCTCATCCACCCGCCCGGTTCGGAAAAGAAGGAGACGCCCGTGATGCGCCTCGCCGCGCCCGATCCGGACATCCTCTGAGTTCCGCCGACTTATCAGCTACTAGGGACACTTTACTTCCCGCGTTTCACACGTTTCACGAAAAAGGTATGAACAACCCCGACTTCGATCCCGAAAAGGCCCGCGCGCTCCAGTCCGAACTCAAGCAGCAGGGCGTGAAGTACTGCGTCGGCGCCTACGTCGACATCCACGGCGTGCCCAAGGGCAAGTTCGTGCCCATCGACCACTTCCTTGATTTCGCCGCCGGCAGCGAACTCTACACCGGCTACGCGCTCGATGGACTCGGCCAGCGGCCGAACGACGACGAGATCGCCTCCGTGCCCGACCTCGATGGCGGCATCGTCCTGCCCTGGAACAAGGAGGTCGCGTGGTTTCCCGCCGACAACACCTTCAAGGGCCAGCCGTACGAGATCAATACCCGCGTCGCGCTCAAGAAGCAGCTCGCCAGGGCCGCGGAGATGGGCTTCGGCATGAACCTCGGCATCGAGTGCGAGCTGTTCGTCGTGAAATACACCGACGACGGCCGCCTCGAAATCCCCAACACCGACGACAACCAGGTCAAGGCCTGCTACGACGTGAAGCGCTTTCTCGATCGCTACACCTGGCTCGACAAGGTTTCCTCCACCATCAACGACCTCGGCTGGGACCTCTACTCGCTCGACCACGAGGACGCCAACTCGCAGTTCGAGTTCGACTTCAAGTATGCCGACGCACTCACCATGTGCGATCGCTACATCTTCTTCCGCCTGATGGCGAAACAGTATGCCGCCGAGGAAGGTCTGCTCGCCACCTTCATGCCCAAGCCCTTCGCCGACAAGACCGGCAGCGGCGCGCATTTCAACATGTCCATCTACGACATCCATAGTGGAGAGAACCTCTTCAGGCGGGATCCCGCCGACGACCCCCGCGGCCTCGGCCTCAGCGAACTCGGCTACCAGTTCGTCGCCGGCATTTTGAAACACGGCCCCGCCCTCTGCGCCGCCTTCGCGCCGACGGTGAACAGCTACAAGCGCCTCGTCCGCCGCGGCCTCATGTCCTACTACTCCTGGGCACCCGTCTTCAACAGCTTCGGAAAAAACAACCGCACCAACTCGGTCCGCGTCCCGATGGCCGGCGGCCGCTGCGAGAGCCGCAACGCCGACGCCGCCTGCAACCCCTACCTCGCCGCCTCGCTGGTGCTCGCCGCCGGCCTGGAAGGCATCCGCGAGAACCTCGACCCCGGCCCGGCCCAGGAGGAGAACCTCTACGAGTGGACGCCCCGGCAGCTCGCCGAAAGAGGCATCTGTGAACTCCCGCGCACCCTCCACGAGGCCGTCGAAGCCTTCGCCGCCGATCCTTTCGTCACCGAAACCCTCGGCCAGGGCCTGCGCGACGAGTTCATCACCTACAAGTCCGAAGAATGGCGCCAATACCACCAGCGCGTCAGCCAGTGGGAAATCGACCAATACGCGCGGACGTTCTAAAGGGTTGTCTTTGGAGTCGTTTTGGATACATTTGGCCCATGAACGACACTGCCAAGCTCCAAATCCGCCTTGATCGAAGCCTCAAGGAAGGCGCGGACGAGGTTTTTTCCGAACTCGGGATCGATGCAGCCACCGCCGTTCGTCTTTTTTTCACCAAGGTGGTGAAGACCCAGAGCATCCCCTTCAAATTGAAGGTCGAGCCCGAGTTCTCGCCCGAGGCCGAGGCACGCATTCTGAAGGCCTGGAAAGAGTCGAAGGACCCGGCCTATCGGGTGGGGCCGTTCGAAAGCGCTGAGGATTTCGTTCGATATCTTCATGAGACGGCTGACGACGAAGACTGATGAAAATCGAGTCCCATCGTCATTTCCGGAAGGCGTATCGAAGGTTGGCCGTCCAGCAACAGCGGGCGGTTGACGATGCCATTCTCCGTTTCGGGAGTGATCGCCGGGACCCGGCTCTCCGCGACCACGCCCTGAAGGGCAAGATGTCCGACCTGAGATCCTTTTCCGCCGGATTCGATCTGCGCGTCATCTACCGCGAGGAGGGAGGATTCATCACCGTCGTCCTTCTCGATGTCGGCGCCCACAATCAGGTCTACTGACATGACCCCCGTCCTTCTCGAAAACCTCGCCTGGCCGGAGCTGGGGGAAATCCGTGACCGCACTGGCGGACTTTTGCTCCTTCCGCTCGGGGCCACGGAACAGCACGGGCCACACCTGCCGGTGGCGATGGACACCCTGCTCGCCGAGGCGGTTTGCTACGCCGCCTCGGCGCGCACCGGCGCGCCGGTCATGCCCGCCCTGCGCTACACAGTCTCGCAGGGCCACACCCCGAAATGGCCGGGCACCTTTTCGCTGCGCCACGAGACCTTCATCGCCACCCTGCGCGAGCTCGCCGCCTGGGCCGTCGCCACCGGCTGGAAGCGGCTCCTTCTCGTCAACGCCCACTTCGGCAATGACGCGCCCGCCCGCGTCGCGGTCGATCAACTGCGTTTGTCGTACTTGGGTCGCCTCCAGGTCGGGCTCGTCCATGTCTTCCATCTCGGCGACGGCACCCGCGAGGCCTATTTTTCCGATGCCGACGACCTCCATGCCAACCGTGCGGAAACCTCGCTGATGTTTCACCTCCATCCCGACCTCGTCCACATGGATCGGCTGGCGGGGGCCGACGACCCCGACCGCACGGCCGGCACCGTGTTTTCCCATCCGGTCGCCCAGACCAGCCTCAATGGCGTGACCGGCAAGCCCTCCGACGCCACCGCGGAGGAAGGCGAGCGACTCTTCACCGCGATGACCGCCGCGCTCGTGGAAACGATCGGCCGCGCCGGCGGGGAGGAGCCGCCCCTCGCTGCGGAGCACTGGAACGATTTACCCGAGATCCGCTATGACTGAAGCGCTCCACACCGGCGGCTGCCTCTGCGGCCGGGTTCGCTACCAGGTCCGCGGTTCCGCCCTTCAGACCAGCCTCTGCCATTGCGAGGACTGCCGACGCGCCAGCGGCGCGCCCTTCGTCGCTTGGACCTTCTTTCCTCCCGGTGCCTTGGCATGGACCACGGGAGAGCCGCGGAAAGTCGAGTTCGCCGGCCGCGAACGCTGGTTCTGCGGCGACTGCGGCAGCCCGCTGCTCTTCGTCGATCCCGCCGGACCGGACTTCACCGAGGTCAACACCTGCACGCTCGATCGAGCCGACGCTTTCCCGCCCGGCGACCAGTGCTGGGTCCACGACGAACTACGGTGGACATCGGAGATCGCCACCCTGCCCCGCTTCGACGAAACCTCACCGCTCCCCGGCGACGGATGAAGCTGCTGCTTTTCAAAACGCTCTGGGGCCATGAGGGCAGCCTGTCCGAAGCCGTCGCGCATGCCCGCGAGGACGGCTTCGATGGCATCGAGGGACCTGTGCCGCCAGGACGGGAAAAGGAGTGGTTCGACCGGCTCGCCGGACTTCCGTGGATCGCCGAGATCTGCACCTGCACGCCGCCGGGGTTCTATATTCCCGAGCCCGGCCGGAGCCCCGCTGAGCACCTCGATTCTCTCGCTCGGTCGGCCGATGCCGCCTTGGGTGGCAGTCCGCTTTTCCTCACCACCATGGCCGGCTGGGATGCGTGGAATTTTTCCGAAATGGTCGGCTTTCTCGAAGGCGTGGTGGAGCTGGAAGCAAAACTCGGCGCCGCCATCCGGGTGGAAACCCACCGCACCCGCTGCACCTACAGCCCCTGGATCACGCGCGAGCTGCTACGGGAATTACCCGAGATCCGGCTCACCTGCGACTTCAGCCATTGGTGCGTCGTCACCGAGCGCCTCGTCCTCGACGAAGATCCCGGCCTGCTCGACCTCGTCGCCGATTGTGCCGCGCACATCCACGCGCGTGTCGGCCACGCACAGGGTCCGCAGGTCATCGATCCCCGCGCCCCGATGCACGCCACCGACCTCGAAGCTCACACCCGCTGGTGGCGCCACCTTTGGAAAACCATGGCCGCCCGCGGCGAAACGCGCGTGACCATGACCCCCGAAGCCGGCCCCGACGGCTACCAACCCTGCGACCTTTCAGGCCGCCCGCTCGCCAACCTGCGCGAGGTGAACCGCTGGATGGCCGCTCACCTTCGCGCTGCGTTCCCGGGTGGACTTGAGGAGTAGCGGAGCGCCCCGCCAGCCTCCCAGAGCCAACGTTTGCGGTCGCCCCGCCTACCAGCGCCAGCCGGAAACGATCGCCCGCTGACTTTTGAAAAACCGAACTCGCTGAAACCGCTGAAACGATCGACCGCCGGCCCTTGAAAACCTGGACTCGAAGAAGCGGCCCCTCTAGCCCGCCCCGACCTGCGGCTCCTCCGTGATGCCCGCCGGATAAATCGTCTGGTGGTGGTCCGAGCCGACCTTCTCGAGCACCCCGTGAAGAATCGCGGAAAGCGTGTCCGCCTTCTCCGCCGTCAGCGCCGCGGTGAAAGTTTCCTCGATGGCCGCGCGATACACCGGCCAGAAATCAAACAGCGTTCGACGACCTTTTTCCGTGAGGCTCAAAAAGACGCTCCGCCGGTCGCTCGGATGCTGTTCTCGCTGGATGAGCCCGCGGGCGCACATCCTCTCGACGCGCCGCGAAATCCCGGCCCGGCTGAGCAGGACAAACTCCGCCACATCGCTCGGCCGCAGTTTTCCGCCCGGCGCCTCATGCAGCGCCATCAACACATCCTGCCAATCGAGCGGAATCGTCCCCGCCTCCGTCAGCCGCTCCTCGATCCGCCTGACCAGCAGCCCGTGGGTCGTCAGCAGCATGCGCCAGGCGACGTGCTTCGTCTTCGACGCCCCGCTCAACGGCGCCATCGCCGCCCCGTTGCTCCCCATTTCAGCCATCACACCGCCACTCATCGCCGCCTTGCTACCACGAGTGCGGGACGACGCGCAATGTAGTTGCGCACGCAATTACCTGGAACCACGAGCCTGGCAGAGGGTGATCCAGGGCGGTGGCCCCAAGTAGTTGCGCACGCAACTACCCTCAAATGGTGAGCCCAGTAGAGGGTCATTCAGGGGGATGCTCCCAAGTAGTTGCGCGCGCAACTACATGGCATGTCGCGTGCTTTTTGGACGGCCTATGTCGAGCGAGTCGAATCCAACCCTGTCGGCGGTCAAGGCCGGTGGATGGGGCGGGACGACGTCCGCCGCGGTGGCGGGCGAGGAAGCGCGGGTGCTGCGCGGTTGTGCGGAGAACGCCCGGCTGCAGGAGCAGGCTAGGGCGGGGTTGAGGAAGGCGCGTGAGGTGGAATCGCTCGATGCGTTGCTCGCCGAGGTTCGGCGGATTGCCGCACTTCCTTTGGAGAAAAGCGAGACGCTGCCGAAGGAGGTTTACACCTCTGACGAGTTCTTCGCCTGGGAGGTGGACGAGGTGTTTTCGAAGGAATGGTTCTGCGTGGCCCACGTCTCGCAGATCCCGGAGAACGGCGATTTCATCAACCTCGACCTGTCCGGCGATCCGCTGGTGGTGGTGCGCGACAAGTCCGGCACGGTGCGGGTGCTGTCGCGCGCGTGCCCGCACCGCGGGATGGACATCATGCCGCCGGGCTTCGGGCACGATGGCCACGGCCCGGCGGTGCGTCGCGAGAGCAGCCCCGCCTGCGGCAGCACGCGACTGTTTCTCTGTCCCTACCACTCGTGGACCTTCGAGCTCGACGGCCGCCTGAAGGCTTGTCCGGAAATGCAGCAGGCCGAGGGTTTCGAAAGGGACGACTGGGGCCTCAAGGAGTTCCGCGCCGAGGTCTGGCAGGGCTTTGTTTTCGTGAACCTCGATGGAAATGCGCCGTCGAGCGTGGCCGAGCAATACGCCGAGCTGGGCGAGCATGTCTCGAAATGGAACACCGCCGGGATGGAGATCGTGGTCGCGCGCGAGTGGGACGTGCCGTGCAACTGGAAGGTGCTGACGGAGAACTTCATGGAGTCCTACCACCACGCTGGCGCGCACGCGAAGACGCTGCAGACGATCATGCCGGCCAAGCACACCTGGACCGAGCAGGAGCGGCCGCACTTCATCCGCTGCCACCTGCCCTACAAGGCGAAGGTGCGTGACGAAATCGCCGACGCGGAGGCGGCGGGCGGGCATTGGGAGGCGTTCCCGGCGGTCGAGGGACTCGAAGGCGAGGACCGTTTCGAGTGGGGCCTGATGCTCGGCTATCCGCTGTTCACCTTCGTGCTGACGCCGGATCAGCTTGTGTGGTATCGCATCCTGCCTACCGGTCCGGATTCGCTGAAGCTGCTGACCACGGTGCTGGTGCCGAAATCGACGATCGGGCATCCGGACTTCGGCAAGATGCTCGACCGCGCGACCGCCGAGGCGGTGGCCTTCCACCTCGAGGACATGGAAGTGGTCGCCGCCGTGCAACGCAGCCTGCACGCGAGCGGCTACCAGCGCGGCCGGCTGAGCCACCTCGAGATGCCGATCTGGCTGATGCAGCGCTACCTGGCCGCGCGCGCCCGCGGGACTTGGCCGGGACTCGATCACCCACCTGCTCCGAGCCAGCGCTGATGTTCTTTTCTCGGGAAAGCAAGGTCGCGGTGGTGACGGGCGGAGCCTCGGGGATCGGTCGCGCGCTCGCCGAACGATCCACTGGTGCGCGGGGGGTCATCGCGGACCTCGTGGAAACGGCGGGCATCGGCGCGCCCAAGGCCGCCGTTCACGGACCGACCGCGGTGATCCATCTGACCCAAGCTGCGGCCCTGGAGTTGGCGCCGCGCGGGATCACGGTGAACTGCGTCTGCCCGGTCGAGACGCCGGCAGTGAGGGACATCCCGGAGATTCCCTTCCTCGGGAAAACGACGCCGCTCGGCCGCCTCGGGAAGTCGGAGGAAATCGCGGACGTCTTCCATTTTCTGGCCTCGGCGGAGGCCGCCGGCTGGATGGAGCACGAGGGGGTCGCGCCGCCGCAGGTCAGGGAAGGAGCATGGATCGAATGACACGCCTCGCCGACATCCACTGGATCCACGTGCCGGCCGGCGAGTTCCTGATGGGCGGCTCGGAGGACGATCGCTTCGTCAACCGCACCGAACTGCCTGTGAAGCGGATGGAGATGAAGGCTTTCGAAATGATGGCCTGCCCGGTGATCGAGTGGCAGTGGGCGAAGTTCGCGGGTGGCGGGCCGGACAGCAACTTGCCGGTGGTCGGCGTGAGCTGGGAGGACGCCTGCGATTTCGCCGAGTGGCTCGGCGATGGCGATCCGTCGATCTCGCTGCCCACCGAGGCGGAGTGGGAATACGCCTGCCGCGGCGGGACGATGACGCCCTTTTCCTGCGGATCGATGATCACGCCGGACGACGCGAATTTCCTCTACGACGAGGACGGCAACCGCGTGGGCCCCGGCGGACGCACGCCGGTCGGCCGCTATGCGCCGAATGCCTTCGGCCTGCACGACATGCACGGCAACGTCTGCGAGTGGACCGCCAACCGCTGGCGGCCCACCCACGGGGGGCCGCCGCACCCGGACAAGGTCATTCGCGGCGGCGCCTGGGACCTCATGCCGCGCCTGCTCCGCTCCTCTTGGCGCGACCGCGCGCCAATCGACGCTCGTCGGGACAACCTCGGCTTCCGGCTCGTTCGGCTGACATGATGTTTTCCCGGCAATTCGCCGTCTGATTTACGCCGAGGAACGGAGGCCGCTGAATGGAAAAGTGAAATTGCCATCACTTGAACTGGGTGACGGGTCGCTCACAGCTATAGTGTGATTTTTTCGAAAAAACTTCATACCCGGCCCGGTGCCTGCTTTTTCTCCCCGGCATGGCACGCGAGGACAATGGCGAAGGCTTGAGACGGATCACCGTCTCGATGCCCGAAGAGACGTTCCAGTCGCTCGACCGGCTGGTGAACGAGCGCGGCTTCGACAGCCGCTCGCAGGCGATCGCCGAAATGATCCACCAGCAGGCCGCCGAGCATCTCGGAAAGATCGGCACGGAGGTCATGGCGGGGGCGCTGACGCTCGTTTATGACGAGTCGAAGAGCACGCTGCTGCGCGACCTGTCCCGGATCTGCCGCGAGCACGTGGCGGAGGTCATTTCCTCCCAGCATGTGCTGCTCGAGGACGAGCACGTGATGGAGGTGCTCCTCATGCAGGGCCCGGCACGAACGCTGCGGGAGATCGCCAACAAGCTGGTCACCTGCAAGGGCGTCAAGCGCGCCCACCTGACGCTCACGCCGCACCTGATCCCGCCGCTTCACGCCAAACGACTCACCGACTGATCGATGACACCCCTGCTCGAACGAACCCTGGAAGGTGCCGGCATGTGGTCGGCCGTCGTTTCCCGCGGCAAGCGGCTGCGGCTGACCGACCTCGAAGGCGGCGCCAACGTCGGCATGCTGCTCTACAATGCACTGGAGCGACACGAGCGCTACAACATGCCCGACACGCTCAAGGGCCAGCATGTCTTCCACCTGCGCGCGCCCTACTGCCTGCACTCGGACATGGGGCGGCTCTTCGCCTCGATCACGGCCGATTCGGTCGGCTGGCACGACACGGTCTGCGGTCACTCGGATGCCGCGCTGGTGAAGTCGAAGTACGGCGAACACAGTTATCAGGACGCGCGCAACGACTGGTATCGAAACGCCCGCGATTGCTTCCTGATCGAGCTGGCGAAGTGGGGCCTCGGAAAAAAGGACCTCGTCCCGAACCTGAACTGGTTCAGCAAGGTCGTCAGCGACGAGGGCGGCGCGCTGACCTTCGTGGCGGGGAATTCGCAGGCCGGCGACCGCGTCGAGCTGCGGTTCGAGATCGACACGCTGGTCGTGCTGAACACCTGCCAGCACCCGCTCGACCCCGATCCCGCCTACCATCCCCGCCGGGTGAAACTGGAGGTCTTTTCCGGCGACAAGCCGGCCCTCGATGACCCGAGCTTCGCGGTGCGGCCGGAAAACCTCCGCGCCTGGGAAAACAACGAAACCTATCACGCCCTCCGTTTCTGATGAAAGAGAGCCCCCTCGATCCCGCCAACGCCAGCTACCGGCAGGTCGTGCCCGCCGGCGATTGGTGGACGCATGAAATCAAGGCCGGCCAGACGCTGCGGATCCTCGATCTCGAAGGCAACCAGGCGGCCGACACGCTGTTCTACAGCGCCGCCGACCCGACCGACCGCTACAGCGCCGACCGCACCATCCAGGCCCAGCAGGCGCTCTATCTCACGGTCGGCACGAAGCTGATGAGCACGGAGGGAAATGTCCTGCTCGAGATCACCGCCGACACCTGCGGTCGCCACGACACGCTCGGCGGCGCGTGTTCCCGCGAGTCGAACACCATGCGCTATTCCCATGACAAGGAGTGCATGCACGCCTGCCGCGACAGCTTCATCCGCGGCGCTCAGGAATGGCGCGGCGAACTGACCAAGCGCGACATCACCTGCAACATCAACTTCTTCATGAACGTCCCGGTCACCCCCGACGGCCAGCTCACCTTCGCCGACGGCATTTCCGCGCCGGAAAGATATGTCGAAATGCAAGCCGCGATGGATGTGGTGTGCCTCATCTCCAACTGCCCGCAATTGAACAACCCCTGCAACGGCTGGAACCCGACGCCGGTGGAGGTGCTGATTTTCGATTGAAGATTGTTGATTGACGATTGAAGAGATGACGCCGGAAGAATTGAAGAAACGGACGAAGCAGTTCGGGCTGCGGGTGTTTCGGTTGGTGGAGGCCCTGCCGAACACCTTCGCCGGTAGAGCTATCGCCGGGCAGCTGGTTCGCTCCGGATCGTCGGTGGGCGCGAATTATCGAGCGGCTTGTCGAGGTCGCTCCAAGGCAGAGTTTCGAGCCAAGCTCGGCATCGTGATCGAGGAAGCGGATGAGTCAGCATACTGGCTGGAACTCATCATCGAGGGAGAATTCCTGCCCGCTGAGCGAGTGCAGCCGCTCCTCGCCGAGGCGGATGAGATATGTGCCATCATGGTCGCCTCAAGAAAGAACTCCGAATAGCCACCGAGCTGTCCCATGAACCCATCGACAATCGGAAATCTTCAATCGAAAATCCTCATCGCGAACCGGGGCGAGATCGCGGCGCGGGCCATCCGGACGATCCATGCGCTGGGCATGGACGCGGTGGCGGTTTACTCGGATCCGGACATCGCATCCCCGCACGTCGATCTGGCGGATGAAGCGCATCGCATCGGGCCGGGGCCCGTGTCGGAGAGTTATCTGGTGAAGGACAAGCTGATCGAGGTCGCCCGCGAGACGGGAGCGGCGGCGGTTTTCCCCGGCTACGGCCTGCTTTCGGAAAACACCGACTTCGCCCGGATGTGCGAGGAGGCCGGGGTGAAGTGGCTCGGGCCGACGCCGGAGCAGATCATTGCCTTCGGCTTGAAGCACGAGGCGCGTCGCTTGGCTGGCGATGCGGGCGTGCCGCTGGTTCCGGGGACCGACCTGCTCGAAAACGCCGAGGCCGCCGTTTCCGCGGCGTGGGAGATCGGCTTTCCGGTGATGCTGAAGAGCACGGCCGGCGGTGGCGGGATCGGGATGAAGGTCTGTCGCGATGAGGACGAACTGCGCCGCGAATTCGAGAGCGTGGTGCGGCTGAGCGAGCGCAGCTTCGGCTCGGGAGGTGTGTTCGTGGAGCGCTTCATCGAGCGGGGGCGGCATGTCGAGGTACAGATTTTCGGCGATGGAAAAGGCCGCGTGCTGGCGCTCGGCGAGCGGGATTGCTCGGTGCAGCGGCGCAACCAGAAGGTCTTTGAAGAAACCCCCGCGCCGGGGCTGACCGACGAAACCCGTTCGGCGCTTCACGCCGCTGCGGTGCAACTCGGCGAGAGCGTGAACTACCGCTCCGCCGGCACGGTCGAGTTTATCTACGATGCCGACCGTAGGGACTTCTTCTTCCTCGAGGTAAACACTCGCCTTCAGGTCGAACACGGCGTGACCGAGATGGTCACCGGCATCGATCTGGTCGAATGGATGATCCGCCTCGCGCTCGATCCCGACTGGACAATGCCCGACGCCGCGCCCGCGCCGCAGGGTTGCGCGATCCAGGCTCGGGTCTATGCCGAGGATCCGAACCAGAACTTCCGGCCCAGCGCCGGACTCCTGACCGAGGCGACTTTTCCGGAGTGGACCCGCTGCGATGGCTGGATCCGACCCGGCACCGAGGTCAGCCCGTTTTACGATCCGCTGTTGTGCAAGGTGATGGTCCACGCCGAAGACCGCGAGGCCGCCGTGGTCAAGCTCGGCAAGGCGCTCGACGAGTCGCGGATTTCGGGGATCGAAACCAACTTGCGCTACCTGCGCCAGGTCGTACGGTGGACGCCGTACGTCAATGGCGGCGTGGCGATGCACGACATGGCCGGCTTCGACTACCAGCCTCGGACGATCGACGTGCAATCGCCCGGCACGATGACCACGGTGCAGGATTTTCCGGGTCGGATCGGCTACTGGGAGGTCGGCGTGCCGCCCTGCGGGCCCTTCGATTCTCTCTCGCTCCGCCTCGCGAACCGGACGGTCGGCAACCCCGAAGGTGCGCCCGCCTTGGAGATCACGATGACCGGACCGACGCTGCGTTTCAACACCGCCACCAAGCTCGCGGTGGTGGGCGCCGAGGTGAAGGTGACCCGAAATGGCGAACCGGTGAGCGGAGCTTTCGATGTCGCCGCCGGGGACGTGGTGAAGGTTGGCCGGATCGAAGGCAGCGGCATGCGCTGCTACCTCGCGGTGAACGGTGGGATCGAGTCGCCGCAGTATCTCGGCAGTGCCTCGACCTTCACGCTGGGCCGCTTCGGCGGGCCGTTCGGGCGGGCCTTGCTTCCCGGGGATGTGCTGGGGATTCCTGATTGCCGACTGTCGATTGGCGATTGGGGTGAAGGCATTCCGATGACGAATGAGTGGCGGATCGGGGTGCTCTATGGGCCGCACGGGGCGCCGGATTTCTTTTTGCCGGAGGACATCGAGACCTTCTTCGCGACGAGCTGGGAGGTTCACTACAACTCGGCGCGGACGGGCGTGCGGCTGATCGGCCCGAAGCCGAAATGGGCACGCAAGGATGGCGGCGAGGCGGGGCTGCATCCGTCGAACCTGCATGACAACGCCTACGCGATCGGCGCCGTCGATTTCACCGGCGACATGCCCGTCATCCTCGGTCCCGACGGCCCGAGTCTCGGCGGCTTCGTCTGCCCCTGCGTGGTGGTCGAGGCCGAGCTGTGGAAGCTCGGCCAGCTCCGTCCCGGCGACAAGATCACCTTCGTACCGGTCGATGAGGCGTGGGCCGAAAGCCAACGCCAGGCCGTCGATGCCTACCTCGCCGGCCAGCTCGACGCGCTTCCTCTTCCTCAATCGTCAATCCTCAATCTTCAATCGGCAATTCTCGCCTCCTTCGGCGAGGGCGACGACGCGGTGGTCGTGCGGCGCGCGGGCGACACCTATTTCCTGATCGAGTTCGGCCCGCACCACCTCGACCTGAAGCTGCGCTTCAAGGTCCATGTGGTGTATGAGTGGCTGAAGGAAAAGGCGCTCGAGGGGATCGTCGATCTGACGCCGGGGATCCGCTCGTTGCAGGTTCACTTCGACCCGCGGGTGATCTCGCGGGAAGCGTTGTGGGTGATCATTGAGGAGGGCATCCGTTCGCTGCCGCCGCTGGAGGAAATCGAGGTCCCGGCGCGGGTGGTCCACCTGCCGATCAGCTGGGACGACCCGAGCACGCAGGAAGCGATCCGGAAATACATGCAGAGCGTGCGGCCCGACGCGCCGTGGTGCCCGAGCAATCTGGAGTTCATCCGCCGCATCAACGGGCTGGAGTCGATCGACGACGTGCATCGTATCTTCTTCGACGCCTCGTATCTCGTCATGGGCCTTGGCGACGTCTATCTCGGCGCACCGGTCGCCACGCCGCTCGACCCGCGCCACCGGCTGGTCACCACGAAATACAACCCGGCGCGGACTTGGACGCCGGAGAACGCGGTCGGGATCGGCGGCGCCTATCTCTGCATCTATGGCATGGAAGGTCCCGGCGGCTATCAGTTCACGGGTCGCACGGTCCCCGTGTGGAATCGTTGGCGGAAAACGGAGGACTTCTCCGAGCCCTGGCTGCTGCGCTTCTTCGACCAGCTCCGGTTTTACCCGGTGAGCGCCAAAGAGCTGCTGCGCCTGCGCGAGGAAGTTCCGCTCGGCCGGCACAAGCTGGAGATCGAGGAGACGGTGTTCCGTTTCGCCGACTACGAGAAGTTCCTTGAGTCGAACTCGGCGGAGATCGAAGCGTTCCGCAGCCATCAGCGGCAGGCTTTCCAAGAGGAACGCGAGCGCTGGGAGGCGGCCGGGCTGGCGATGGATGCGCCGGTGGAAACCGAGGTCGCCGACGAGGACGAACTCGTCATCCCGGACGGCTGCGTCGCCTTGGAAAGCCCGGTCACAGGCAGCGTGTGGAAGCTGCTTTCCGCCGCCGGCGAAACGCTGCAAGCCGGCCAGGGCGTGATGATCCTCGAAGCGATGAAGATGGAGATGCCGGTGGAAACCGAGACGGCCGTCGAAGTGGTCGAGGTTCTCGTTTCCGAAGGCGGCAGCGTGCGCGCCGGGCAGGTGGTGGCCATTGTTAGAGAATTGCCGATTTAAGATTGAAGATTGCCGATTGGACGACATGGAACGGATGACTTTGAGCTGGGTGAGAGGGCGCTATGCCGAGGGGGCAAGCGTGATGGACGTGCTGGAGGAGGTGACCGCGCGCATCGAAGCGTGGGACGATCCGGCGACCTTCATTTTCCAGCCCTCGCGTGAGCAGCTCGCGGCGATGGCGGCGGAGGTCGAGGCGATGGACCGCGCGCTGCCGTTGTGGGGTGTGCCTTTCGTGGCGAAGGACAACATCGACGTCGCTGGCTGGCCGACCACGGCCGCATGTCCCGACTTTGCCTACGTCGCGGAAACGGATGCCGCGGTGGTGAGGCGGCTGCGCGAGGCCGGTGCGATCCCGATCGGCAAAGGCAATCTTGATCAATTCGCCACCGGGCTCGTCGGGACTCGCTCTCCGTACGGCGTGGCGCGAAATGCGGTCGCGCCGGGCTGGCTGCCGGGCGGATCGAGCTCGGGCAGCGCGTCCTCGGTGGCGGCGGGCCTGTGCGTGTTCTCGCTGGGCACCGACACCGCCGGCTCGGGCCGGGTGCCGGCGGCGTTTCAGGAACTGGTCGGCTGGAAGCCGTCGAAGGGCCTGCTCAGCACCCGCGGCGTGGTGCCGGCCTGCCGCTCGCTCGATTGCGTTTCGGTGTTCGCGAACTCGGTCGCGGACGCCGCGGAGATCATGGACGTCGCAGGCGTCTTCGATGCGGAGGATCCCTACTCGCGCGACCTCGGCGTTGATCGTCCGCTCGGAAAGCGGGTCGGCGTGCCGAAGGACCTCGACTTCTCCGGCGATCCCGACACGCCCGGGCTTTTCGCCGCCGCGGCGGAAAAAATGGCCGCGCTGGGATACGAGCGGATCGAGATCGACCTCACGCCCTTCGTCGAGGCGGCCAAGCTGCTCTACGAAGGCCCGTGGGTCGCCGAGCGCTGGGCGGCGGTGGGCGACTTCGTGGCGGAAAAGCCGGACTCCGTTTTCCCGGTGACGCGCCAGATCCTCGAAGCCTCGCAGGGCTGGGATGCGGTCGCCACCTTCCTCGCGCAGGACAAGCTCAAGGCCTTTGCCCGCGAGGTGGAGCCGGTATGGGAAACGATCGACCTGCTGCTGCTGCCGACCACGCCGTGTCTGTATCGCGTCGAGGAAGTACTGGAAGAGCCGTATCAGACCAATGCCACGCTCGGCCGCTACACGAATTTCATGAACCTGCTCGACCTCTGCGCGGTGGCGATCCCCGCCGGTCGCGCCCGCGACGGCGTGGTGCCGTGGGGCGTGACGCTGGCCGCTCCTGCGGGCAAGGATGCGAGTTTGCTCGAAGTGGCCTCGAGTTTCACGGGCGAAGCCTGGTCGCGGCAGGCGCAGGGCGGGATCCCGGTGGTCGTCTGCGGCGCCCACCTCGAGGGCCTGGCGCTCCACTGGCAGCTCGCCGACCGCGGCGCGCGCTTGGTTTCCAAGACAAAGACGGCGCCGGCCTACCGGATGTATGCGTTGCCGGCCGGCGAGGGCATCCCGCCGCGGCCGGCGTTGATCCGCGAAGATGCGAATGGCGCGGCGATCGAGGTCGAAGTCTGGTCGCTCGACCGGGCGGCCTTCGGCGACTTCGTGTCGAAAGTCCCCGCCCCGCTGGGCATCGGCAAGGTACTCCTCGAGGACGGCAGCGAGGTCCCCGGTTTCATCGCCGAGCCCCGCGCGACCGAGGGTGCCGAAGACATCACCGCGTTTGGCGGCTGGCGGCCGTATTTGGCTCGGGGCTGAGCCAAGGGCTTGACCCTGAGGGCTCGGCGGCGTTCCTTGCCCGCGCTGATGGAACGGATCGATATTCCCAAGAAGGCGATCTACCGCCTGTCGATCTACCACCGCTGCCTGCGGCGGCTGGAGGAGCTGGAGGAGGAAACGGTCAGCTCCACCGCGCTGGCGAAGGCGGCGGGGGTGAAGCCGGCGCAGCTGCGCAAGGACCTGGCCTACTTCGGCCAGTTCGGCACGCGCGGGCTCGGCTATCCGGTCGCCGCCCTGGCCGGGATGATCCGCGACGTGCTCGGCCGCGAGCGGCTGCAGCCCGTGATCCTCGTCGGCGCGGGCAACCTCGGCTCGGCGCTGCTGCGCTATCAAGGCTTTCAAAAGGAGGGCTTCGAGGTCGTCGCGGCCTTCGATGCCGATCCCGCCGTGGCCGCCGCGCGGGGCGTGCAGGTGCCGGTTTTGCCGGAGGCGGAAATGGAGGACTTCATCCAGCGGGAGAATGTGCGGCTGGCAATCCTCTGCGTGCCGGGGCCGATCGCCCAGCTGCTGGCCAACCGCCTGGTCGCCGCCGGCGTGGCGGGGATCCTGAACTTCTCGCCGGTGGTCCTCGATGTGCCCGAGCCGGTGGTGGTGAACAACGTCGACCTCGCCATCGAGCTGGAGCACCTGAGTTTCTTCGTGCGCTAGGCCATGGGAGAAAATCCCAAGACGCCGGGCGGGTCGTCCGTTTCCCCGGATGACACCCCGCCGCTGGCCGGGGCGCCCGAGATGGTCGAAACCCGCGAACGCTTCATCGAGCGCGCGCTCGCCGAGTACGAGTCGCCGCTGATCGGCTACGCCCGGACGATCGTCAAGGACGCCGACCGCGCCCGCGACGTGGTACAGGACACCTTCATCCGGCTGTGCCGGCAGGACGTGTCGAAGGTGCGCGACGGCCTGAAGAGCTGGCTTTTCACCGTCTGCCGCAACCGCGCGCTCGACGTCCTGCGCAAGGAGGGCCGGGTGACGCACCTCGAAGATTTCGAAAACGCCCCGCTGCCGGTCGAGGAAAGCTCGCCCGCCGCCGAGGCCGACCGCGATGAGCGGATCGAGCAAGTTCTCAGTTATCTCGACCGCCTTTCCGACAACCAGAAAACCGTAATCCTGATGAAATTCCGCGACGGCAAGAGCTACAAGGAGATCGCCGAGGAGACCGGCCTCAGCTCGGGCAACATCGGTTTCCTCATCCACACCGGCCTCAAAAGGATCCGCCAACTGCTGCCGCCCGACCTGATGGACGGCTACTGATTTCCATGAAAAACCAACCGCGAATGAACGCGAATGGACGCGAATGGGGTGGTCCCGATCGCGACGGATGAACCGATGAAACTCCTTCCCGACGATCCCCGGCTGACGGCCTACGCGCTCGGCGAGCTCGACGATGACGAATCGCGCCGGGTCGAGCGTGCGGTGGCGGCCGATCCGGCGCTGCGCATCTCGCTGGATGAAATCGAGCGCACCTGCGGCTTCATGAGCGACGTTTTCGGCGCGGCGGGCGAGGCCCGGCTGCGGCCGAGCCAGCGCCGCGCGGTGCTGAAGGCGAGCGAGCCGGAGCCCGCGGTCGTGAGGAAAAGCCCGGCCTGGAAGCCGTGGCTGGTGGCCCTCGGGGCGGCGGCGGCGGTCGTCCTGGCGGCGGTGATGCTGGGCCAGCTCGGGGCAGGGCGGAAATCGCCGGGCACGATGCTGGAAGCCGTGGCCTTGTTGCCGGCTCCGGGTCCGTCCTCGGGATCCACGCGGGTGGCCTCCGGCGGCGAGGAAACGACGGCGCCTTCGGGGTCGGGCGGAGCCCCAGGCGATCGCTTCCGCGAGTTGGCGAAGAAGATCTCGCAAGCGCCCCTGCCGGTGCGCTCGGCTCTGCCGGCGACCACCGACCTGGCCGGGTTTTCCGCCGGCTCCGAGCTGCGGCTGCCGGTGGTGACCGGGACCGGCAGCGCGGTCTGGGTCCGGCGCTGGATCGAGGAGCGGGGCATGCTGCCGCCGCGCGATGCGGTGCGGGTCGAGGAAATGATCAACAGCCAGACGCTGCCGATGAAACCGCTCGGCGACCAACTTGAAGCCGGTGTGGCCTCGATGCCCTGCCCGTGGGCGCCGGACCGATGGCTGGTCGGCATCTCGCTGCGCGCGCCGGAGAGGGAAGTTCAGGGGCTGGTGCTGCGCTCGCTTTCCGAGCGGCCGCGGCGGGTGGTGGGCTCGTATGTCACGCGCTCGGATGCGGCATTGCCGACGACCCTGCCGGCGGGCCGCTCGCAGCTGGTGCTGATGGAATTTTCCGGCGAAGGCGCGCTGGGCACGGTCGAGCTGAGCGACGCGGCCGGGCATGCCTTTTCCCTGGAGATCCCGGAGGAAAAGCCCGACCCGGCGATGCTGCGCGCGGCGACCCAAGCGGCCTTCGGGCTGTGGCTGCGGGACGAGGAGGTGAGCGCGGACGACTTGAAGAAGCTGCTTGAGCGGACCCGCGATGATGACCCGATTTGGATGGCGCAGTGGCGGGTCATCGAGCGAGCATTGACGCTGCGGGGCGGGGCCGATTGAGTCGGGGCATGTCGCGGATTTCGATCCCCCGCTATGCCATGGCGCTGGCCCACGTGGCCTCGCTGCGTTCCGAAGACCCGTATCGGAAAGTCGGTGCCGCGGCGTTGGATTTCGACAACCGGGTCATCGCCACCGCCTACAATGGTCTCGCGCCGGGCTTCGACGCGCCGGCCGGATTCTGGGACGATCGCGAGGCGCGGCAGAAGTTCATGCTGCACGCGGAGATCAACCTGTGCAGCCTGTTCCGCCGCGGCGAGGTGAAGCTGGTGGCCAGCACCACCATGCCCTGCACCGCCTGCATGCAGACGCTGTGCGCCTATGGGGTGAGGGAGATCTACTACCGGGAGCAGTATCACGCCTCCGACGCGCCGGAGATCGCGCGGCTCTACGGGATCCAGCTTGAGAGGGTGACGGACTTTCCGACCGCCGGATGACTCACTTTCCTGCCGGATCCGGAGCCGGGGCCGGATCCTCCATGGCGTCGGGGATCGCGCCGATGAAGCTCTTGAGGTAGCCGAACTCCATCAGGGTGTCCTGCCAGGGATTGAGCATTTCGGGGTTGCGGAAAATGCGTTGTGCCCGCCGCAGGGCCAGCTCGGCGTTAAGTTCATCGCCCTGGTTGAAGGCGAGCGCGGCCTCGGCGTAGTAGGGGTAGGGCGAATCGTCGAACTCGTCGTATTTTTCCGCCATCTCCCTGGCCTCGTCGATCTTGTCGAGCTTGATGAGGGAGAGCATCAGCTTGAACTCGACCAGCCGCTGGAGCTGCATCTGCTTTTCGTCGTCGCCGATCATTTCCAGCACCTTGCGGAAGGTCTGCTCGGCCTCGCTCCACTTTTTGGTCACGAAGTAGACCTCGCCGATGTTGAACAGCACGTTGGGCGAGTCCGGGCTCAATTCGTCGGCCTTCTTGAAGTGCTCCATGGCGTCATCGAAGGACCGAAACTCCACCTTGCAGGCGCCGAGCAGGTTTTCCACGTCGGGAGAATCGGCGAAGATTTTCTGGGCGTCGTGGAGCTTCTCCTCCGTCTCGAAGATCCGCTTTTGGGCGAACAGCTCGCGGGCCTTGCCGAGCTCCTTGGCGAACTCGATGCGCTTCTCCTCCGGCAGGTTCTTGAAGTCCGCGACCCAAGCGAGATCTTCCTTCGTAGTGGACGGTTCCTGGGCGTGGAGCGGAGCCAGCAGCAGCGAGAGAACGGCGAGGAGAAAACGGGGTTTCATGGGCATTCGGATGAGCTTGGCGCCACGCTAGGCACGTGCCCGGCAAACCGCAAGCAGGGGATCAAGCCGGCCCGGCACCGTAGAGTCCGCGGGTGCGGATGAAATCAAGCACGGTCGGATCGAGATGCTGCGGCGAGCGTCCCGCCGCGAGATTCCGACGGATCGCGGTGGCCGAGGCCGGGTGTTCGCCGGACAGGTGGTGCATCGTCCAGCCGGCGCGCGGGAGGGGTTCGCCCTCGCGGGAAAAGACGATGAACTCGACCGAGGCGGCCAGCCGTTCCGGCTCCCTCCAGCGCGGCAGGGCGTCCCACTGGTCCTTGCCGAGCAGCCAGAAAAGACGCGCCCGCGGGTGGCGGCGCTGCATTTCCGCCACGGTGAGATAGGAAAAGGAGGGCGGTGGCTGGACGAGATCGAAATCGTCGATCTCCGCCCACGGCAGCCCGGCGGTGGCCAGCCGCAGCATCGCCAGCCGATCCTCGCCGGCGGCCGGCGGAGCACCGGCCTGCTTGTGGGGCGAAATCCGGCAGGGCAGGAAGATGACGCGTTCCAGGCCCATCTGTGCGACCGCCAGTCGGGCGATCGCCACATGCCCGAGGTGGACCGGATCGAAACTGCCTCCGAACAGGGCGATTTTTTCACCGGCCGGGAAATAGGGCGCCTCCATGGAGCGGGAGGAAACCAGATCCCGCGCGCCGCGGCAACCCGCACGGCGGTGGGAAGCGCCCGGAGTTCGAAGAGTTTTCCCCGACCGCTTCCAGGACACGCGCTGTCAGCATTATCTAACTATACACCCTGTTGAAGTTCAGCGACCAACAATCTCCGTCCTCAGCCGCGATCGGGATTGCCCCTTGCGAAACTTACCCCATAGTCATCGCACTTCGTCCCGGACCAGGCGGCGGGCGATCTGGGGGGAGAGCCCGTCGTCCCCGGGGCGGAGTCTACGTTTTTCCCCAAAAATCCCCCCAGGATCGGGCCGGCCATCAGCCCAGCCCGAACTGCCGCGCCGCATTGCCGGAGCAGACGGCGGTGATCAGCTGCGAGAGGGCCTCGAAGTCGTCGGGCAGCTCGCCGCGGTCGGCCTCGCCGCCGACCAGGTTGCACAGGATGCGGCGGAAATACTCGTGCCGCGGGTAGGAAAGGAAGCTCCGCGAGTCGGTCAGCATGCCCACGAAGCGCGACAGCAGCCCGGTCATCGACAGCGCGTTGAGCTGCAGCTCCATGCCGTCCTTTTGGTCGAGGAACCACCAGCCGGAGCCGAACTGGATGCGGTGGATGATGCCATCGCCCTGGAAGCTGCCGGCGATGGTGGCGAAGAGGTAGTTGTCGGCCGGATTGAGGTTGTAGAGGATCACGTGCGGCAGCGCGTTTTCCGAGGCGAGCCGGCCGAGGTACTTCAGCAGGCCGGGGCCCTGGCGGAAATCGCCGATGTTGTCGTAGCCCGCGTCCGGCCCCAGCGAGGCGTAGCCGTGGGGGTTGACGTTGCGCGCGGCGCCGAGGTGGAGCTGCTTGGTCCAGCCCTTGGCGGCATCGAGGCGACCGAGGAAGACGAGCAGGAAAAAGGTGAACCGCTGCCGGTCCTCGAGCGTCACCTGCCCGCCCGAGCGCGCCTTGTCGAAGATGTTCGAGGCCTGGGCGTCGTCGCAGTCGAGGGTCGGGATCGATTCCAGTCCGTGGTCGGAAAGCCGCGCGCCGGCGGCGTGGAAGTCGTCGTGCCGCCGGTGCAGCGCATCGAGCAGGTCGCCGAGGCTGGAGATGTCGATGCCGGAGGCGGACTCCAGTTTCCCGAGCCAGGCATTGAAGGCTTCGGGTTGATCGACGTTGAAGGCCTTGTCGGCGCGGAAGGTGGGCAGGACCTTGGTTTCCAGGCCGGATCCGGCGATCGCGCGGTGGTGGTCGAGCGGATCGACCGGGTCATCGGTGGTGCCGACCATGCGCACGTCGAATTTCTTCAGGATGCCGTGGGCGGAAAAGTCGGGCTCGGCGAGCCGGGCGTTGGCTTTTTCCCAGATCTCATCGGCCGTAGCGGGGGTGACCAGCGTATCGATGCCGAAGTAGCGCCGCAGCTCGAGGTGCGACCACGCGTGGATCGGATTGCGCAGCGTGAGCGGCAGGGTTTCCGCCCACGCCTGGAACTTCTCGCGCGGCGAGGCGTCGCCGGTGATCAGGCGCTCCTCGATGCCATTGGCGCGCAGCAGCCGCCACTTGTAGTGATCGCCGCCGAGCCAGATGTCGGACAGCGTCTGCCAGCGGTGGTCGCCGGCAATCTCGGCGGGCGAGAGGTGGCAATGGTAGTCGTAGATCGGCTGGTCCTTGGCCACTTCGTGGAAAAGGCGCTGGGCGGTCGGCGAGTGGAGCAGGAAGTCGTTGTCGAGATAGGCCATGGTTTTGGCGGCAGCTTGCGGGCGGACAGGTTGTAGGACAAGTCAGCGAATGAGGTATTCCCGACATCGGCGGCTTCCGGTCGCGGTTCCGCGGCCCGCTGGCTGGCGCGGGACCCGCTTTTCCACCCATCGGGCAGCTGGCGTTTCCTCCATGCCGACGACGATCGGCCCTACGAATCGATTGTTGGGCCGCCGCCGATCGGAGATCCGGGAAATGGCCCTCGGCATCAGCAAAAAAACGCATCCGCTGGCAGCTTCGTCACTCCCCGTCCGGTGCGGGATCTGCTAGCCACGGCTCGCGATGTGGAGAGGTTTGCTCACGGAGGAAAAAGCAGTCGATCAACTGCCGGCGGCGGAGGTCGATCCGCAGGCGGTGGTGGCATTGGCGGAAAGGCTGTTAGCGGCCGCCTTGAAGGCCCGCCGGCCGGCCGAAAAGCGCGCCGAGGCCCAGCTCTCGCGCATGATGGACGACGAGGCGGGCAAGGCGTTTACCTTCGCCATGGCCGACGAGGTCTTCCGCCCGCCGACGGCGAAACGGCAGGCCCGCTTGTTTCACGACCTCGTCGAGCGCTTCGGCGTGCCCTCCTACCTCCCGCTGCCGTCACGGATGGCTTTGAAGCTCGGCACCTTCGGCGCGAAACTGGCGCCGGCCCTGGTGATGCCGAAGGTGACCCAGCGGCTGCGCGACGAGAGCGCGGAGGTGATTCTGCCCGACGAGGAGCCCGGCCTTTCCCGACATCTGCGCAAACGCAAGGAGCACGACATCGGCGTGATCGTGAACCAGCTGGGTGAGGCCGTGCTCGGCGAGGAAGAGGCGCTTCGGCGCCTGCGCGCGAACCTCGACCGCCTCGCCGATCCCGCCTGCGAGGCCATCTCGGTCAAGCTGTCCGCCATTTTCAGCCAGATTCATCCCGTGGCCGATCTGGAATCGGTGGCGGTACTGAAGGACCGGCTGCGCGAGATCTATCGCTCCGCGATGCGGCACCCGAAGGCCGACGGCATGCCGAAATACGTCAACCTCGACATGGAGGAATACCGCGATCTGCGGCTGACCTGTGCGACCTTCGTCGAGGTGCTGTCCGAGGAGGAGTTTCACCATCTGGAAGCGGGCCTGGTGCTGCAGGCCTACCTGCCGGACGCGTGGCCGGTGCAAAAGGCGCTCAATGCCTGGGGGCGGCAGCGGGTGGAGAACGGCGGGGCCGGCATCCGCATCCGGCTGGTCAAGGGCGCCAACCTGGCGATGGAGCGGGTCGATGCCGAATGGCACGACTGGCCGCTGGCACCGTATGGCTCGAAGGTCGAGTCGGACGCGAACTTCAAGCGCATGATGCAGGAGGCCTGCCGACCGGAGAACGCCGCCGCGGTGGCCGTCGGGATCGCCAGCCACAACCTCTTCGACCTCGCCTACGGCCTGCTGCTGCGGGAAAAAAACGGGGTCGCCGAGCGCGTCCGCTTCGAGATGCTGGAGGGCATGGCCAACCACCAGGCGCGCACGGTGAAGGCCGAAGCCGGCGGGCTGGTGCTCTATGCGCCGGTGGTCGCGGCCGACGATTTCCCGAGCGCCATCGCCTACCTGATCCGCCGCCTCGACGAGAACACGACGCCGGAGAACTTCCTCCACGATCTCTTCGGCATGCAGCCGGGCGACGAGGCCTGGCTGCGGCAGGTCGAGCGCTTCAAGGCCGCCTGCGACGCCATCCCGACCACCCCTTGGGGACCGGCGCGGGGGCAGGACCGCGCCGCGGAAACCCACGCCCCGACCTTGCCGGACGAGCCCTTCGACAACGAGGCGGACACCGATTTTTCGCTGGAAGCGAATGTCGACTGGATCCGCGCACGGGTCGCCGAGGAAAAGGAAGCCCCGCCGGCCAAGGTGCCCCTGCAGATCGGCGGCATCCCCCACGACGGCAAGGGCACCGCGACCACCGAGGACCCCTCGCGGCCCGGGACGGTGGTGTGCGAGTATGCCGAGGCCGGCTGGGATGAGGTGATGGAGGCGATCGAGACCGCCGTGGATGCCCGCCAGCGCTGGATGGCGAAGCCCGCCGCCGAGCGGACGGAGATTCTCCTCCAGGCGGCGGCCGAGCTTTCCGCGGTGCGCGGAAAAGCCATCGCCACCATGGTGCGGGAGGCCGGCAAGTCGGTGGTCGAGGCCGATGTCGAGGTCAGCGAGGCGATCGATTTCGCCAACTACTACGCCCGTAGTTTGAGCGCGGACGGCTGGTCGGACGGATCGAGCTTCACGCCGATCGGGCCGGTGGTCGTCACCCCGCCGTGGAACTTTCCCTTCGCCATCCCCTGCGGCGGCGTACTGGCGCCGCTGGCCGCGGGCACCTCGGTGATCCTGAAGCCCGCCCCGCAGACGGTGCTCACCGCCTGGGTCATGGCCGAGGCCCTGTGGCGCGCCGGCGTGCCGCGGGAAGTGCTGCAGTTCGTGCCTTGCCCGGACGGGCCGGTCGGCCAGGAGCTGGTAACGGATTCCCGCATCGGCGCGGTCATCCTGACCGGCGGCTTCGACACCGCACGGCTGTTCCTTTCTTGGAAACCGGACATGAACCTGTTCGCCGAGACCTCGGGCAAAAACTCGCTGATCATCACCGCCGCGGCCGATCCCGACCTGGCGGTGAAGGATCTGGTCCGTAGCGCCTTCGGCCATGCCGGCCAGAAATGCTCGGCCGCCTCACTGGCCATCCTGGAGGCCGAGGTTTTCAATGATCCGTCCTTCCGCCGCAAGCTGGCCGATGCCGCCTCGTCGCTGCGGGTCGGCCCGTCGTGGGACTTCGCTTCGGTGGTCACGCCCGTGATCCGTCCCCCCGGCCCCGAACTCCGGCGCGCACTGAGCTCGCTGGACGGAGGCGAGTCGTGGCTCGTCGAGCCGCGGCAGGACCCGGAAAACCCGCAGCTGTGGTCGCCCGGCATCAAGCTCGGCGTGAAGCCGGACTCGTGGTTCCGCCGCACCGAGTGCTTCGGGCCGGTGCTCGGCGTGGTCTGCGCCCGCGATCTCCGGCATGCCATCGAAATCCAGAACGACTCCTCCTTCGCGCTGACCGGCGGCCTCCACTCGCTCGACCCGCAGGAGATCGCGCGGTGGCGCGAGCAGGCGCAGGTGGGCAACGGCTACATCAACCGCCCGATTACGGGAGCCATCGTCCGTCGCCAGCCCTTCGGTGGCTGGAAGCAGTCGTGCTTCGGCCCCGGAGCCAAGGCCGGCGGGCCGAACTACGTCGCCCAGTTCGGTGCGTGGGAGGACGCCGCGCCTCCGGAAAAAAAGGCCCGCGTTTCGCCGGCGGTGGAGGCTTTCCTGAAACTCGACGCCACCGGCGAGTTCCGCCCGGCAGCGGAGAGCGATGCGTGGTGGATGAAGCACGAGTTCGGCATCGAGCACGATCCCAGCGGCCTCAAGTGCGAGAGCAACGTCTTCCGCTACCGCGCCGTCGGCCGCGTGCTGCTGCGCTCCGAGGACGAGCGCGACCTGCGCCGGATGATGATCGCCGCGCTGGCCAGCGGACGGACGGCGGGAGATATCGACCTTTCACTGGTGCCCGACCAGCCGGTCTTCGACTGGATGCGCGGCTTCACCACGCTGCGGGAAACGGACAAGCAGCTCGCCGATCGGATCGCGCCCGGGCTCTATGGCTCGATGCGAGTGGTCGGGGCCCCACCGTCCGTGCGCTCCGCCGCGGCGGAAAACGGCCTGCGCCTCAGCCCCGCCGCGCCGGTGTCGAACGGCCGCGTCGAGCTGACCCGCTATTTCCACGAACAGGCCATCTCGCAGACCTTGCACCGGCACGGCTCGCCGATCCCGACGATCAGCGGAAAGTGACCTTCGCGGTGCCCGGCTGCATGCCGGCGGCGGTGGCGCGGATCGTCACCTCGCCGGTCTTTCCGCCATCGCGCCGCAGGATCAGCACCGCTTTTCCATGGAACAGCGGATGGCGCGCGTCCTGAAAGGGATCGAGGCCCGTCCGGGCTCATAGGTCACGTTTTCCCAGCGTAGCCGGTGGCGGTCAGTGACGGCATAATACGGGGCGAGGACCTCCTTTTCCGAACCATCCCCGCCGGCGGGGGCGGCCTCGGTGAGGTCGAGGGTTTTTCCGGTACCATCCCTGACCCTTCCACGGCAGCTTGCCCTGCTCGCCGGAGACCTCCGGATCGAAAGGTCCCGCGATGGCCCAGTCGTGCGGCAGATCGACCGCCTGCCAGTCGGTGCCGGGCGTGTCGGCTTGATCCGGCCCGGTCAGTTTTCCGCGATGAAAAAACCAGTCCCGGTTGATGACGCGTTCCTCACGGGCCGAGGCCGCCATGAGGAACGCCGAGGAAAGAACGAGGATCAAGGCACGCATGGGTGCTGGAGACTACACCGGTCTCCTTTCCGCCCTGTCTACTCCAATCGGGGTGGCAGGAAGCTCAGACCGCGCGCCGACGGCGGACCAAGGCGAGAAGCCCGCCGAGACCGGCGAACACCACGGCAGTGGGCTCGGGAAGCGTCTCCACCCGGGTGCCGGTCACCTTGGCCACTTCCTTGCCGGGCAGCTCGTCGGGATCTTCTCCGGGAAGCGTGCCGTAGGCTTCGAAGCGGGTCGTCCAGTTATCGCTCTCGAAGCCGGTATTGGCGGTGTTGGTGAAAACGATGGTGTCCCAGGTGGTGCCTTCGAGTCCGAAGAAGTTCACGAAGGCATATCCTTCGCCGGCGTTCTTGCCGACAAAGGCCGTGGTGGGATTGCCCTTGTAACCGGCGTCGGCCGCCACCGCGTCGAGCAGGGTGAGCGTGGAATACTGGGCCACCAGCACGCTGTTCTTGTAGAACTGGAGTTGGTTGTTGGGATCGCCGGCCGACCACCACAGGCCGAAGTAGGCTTGTTCTGCGGCAAAGGTGAGCGTGGTCGAGGAGGTCGCGCTGCCGCCGCCGACGGAGGTCGACTGCACCGCGTAGTTGGTGTTGGTGCCGGTGGTCAGGCCATCCAGCGTGGCACCGCCATACTGGTCGGCGGATCGGACGTAGACCTGGTTGATGGTGCCCACGCCGGCCCAGCTCACGTTGGACTGGCGCGAATTGCCGGGCAGCGAGTTGAAGGTAAAGACCTGGGTCGAGGTCAGCGTGGTCTGCATCTCGCCGGGGCTTTCGGCATAAGTGATGATCAAGGCCGCCTGGCTGGAAGTGGCGCCTGCCAGACCAAGGGCGAGCACCAGCCAGCTTCGAAAGGCGGTGGGGCGAAGAGACATGAGGAGATCGGATGACATGGGCGTCGGTGAAGTGGTGCCGATCATCCATGGGAAAATGATGGCCGGCATTCCCAACTCACGTGGGAACGCGATCGCGTTTCTACGTGTTCGAGGAAGTGGGCCGGAGACGAATCGGTGCCACAAGATGCGTGCGCTTTCCTTATCCCATCTCTTCCGATGCCCGATCCGACCCCATCCTCCATCGGAGGCCCACCGACCGTGGGGGTGGTGATCCGTTTTCGCGATAGCGCCGGGACGCTGCCCGAGGTGCTCCGCTGCCTGCAGGCCCAGACCCGCCGGCCCGACCTGCTGGTGGGAGTGGACACCGGCAGCTCGGACGGCAGCGCCGAAATCATCCGCCAAGCCGGTGGACGGGTGATTTCATGGTCGGAAGCCTATGTGCACCCGCGGGTCCTCAATTTCGGGGTGGAGCATTGCCCGGCCGACTTCATCCTCGCACTGAGTTCGCACACCGCCCTTGATGGGCCCGACACGATCGAGCGGCTCGCCGACGCCCTAGCCCGCGACCCCGAACTGTGCGCGGTGAGCTCCCCATGGGATGGTGACAACTACTACAGCTGTCGTATCACTTGGCGGGAACTGCAGGAGAAGGGCCTCAAGTTCGGTGGCATTTACTCCAACAGCATGGGCATGTTCCGCCGGGCCTGCTGGGGGGAGTTCCCGTTCGATCCCGAACAGCGCGAGTGTGAGGACTATGCCTGGGCCGTGGCGATGTTGCGGCGCGGCTACGCGGTGGGGCGGCTCCGATACCCCTTCCGCCACCTCCGGCAGGGCGGGACACGAATGGACATTTTCGCCCCCGTGGCGTTCCGGCTGGCGCGTCGTCACGGCCTGAAGGTGGCGTGGTCGGGAGCGGTCGGCACCCTCAGGGCGCTGGTGCGTCATGGCTGGCGCTGGCTCCGTTCCCCGGCCGGACGAGAGCAGGAAAGCCACTTCATCGCGGCTCACTGGACGAAGCTGCGGGCCTGGAGCAGTGCGGCGGGAAAACGGGATTGAGGGTTTTCGAAATCCTCCTTCCCCCCGGCCGCATGACAGGCTCTGGTCGATGTCGATGGACGATGAGCGCGAGACGCCCGCCAAGCCGCCGGACTGGGATTCGTTCGAAACCTGGACGGGGGAGGAGGAGCGGGAGCCGTGGTGGGCCCCCTGGTTCCACCGGGCGATGATCGCTTTTTCCCTACTGTTGGTATTCCTTATTTCGGGCGTGCTGTTCTGGCTGGGCGCCACGCGTTCGGCGATCGGCAGGGAGATGCTGCTTGAGGAAAGCGGCAGGATGTCGCTGACCCGTTTTATCATCGGCGGGGGCATCGGGGTCGTCGCCGTGCTGGTGGTCTACTTCAAGCGGCCCCGGCCGCCGGCCATTTGAGCGGGCGCCACTCTCGACATCGGGCGCCCGACCCGCGAGCGTTCCCCCCGTGTCCGCATTGGAGGTTCTGAAGCAGGTTTTCCCGGTCTATCTGCTGATCATCGGGGGGGCGGTGGCCCGCAAGGCGGGGCTGGTGAAGCGCGGCAACGACGATGCCGTGCTGCAGCTCGTCTTCCACGTGATGTATCCGTGCTTCATCCTCGACAAGATCCTGGGGGCGGAGAGCGTGCGTAGCTTCGGCACGGTGGCATGGGGGCTCGGCACCGGCTTCGGCCTGACTGTCGGCGGCTTCACGCTGGCATGGCTGGCCGCCGGTGTGCTGCGTTACCAGCGCGGCCATGGGAAACGCACCTTCGCCGTCACCGCGGGCGTGCAGAATTTCGGCTACACCGCCATCCCGGTGGTCGAATCGCTGTGGGGAACCGGGGCGCTGGCCGTGCTGTTCGTGCACAACCTCGGCGTCGAGCTGGCGGTGTGGTCGGTCGGCGTGATGCTGATGTCCGGCGACAAATCAATCCCCTGGCGGCGCGTCATCAACGGCCCGACGGTCTCGGTGCTGCTCGGGCTGACGCTGGTCGGGCTCGGCTGGGACCGCCGCGTGACCGGGCCCCCGCGCGAGGCGATGCACTGGCTGGGCGCGGGCGCCTTTCCCCTGGCGATCTTCGTGACCGGCGCGCTGATGATCGACCTGATCGGCACCGAGCGACCCACCCTCAAGGCATCGCTCGGCGGGGTGGCGATGCGGCTGGCGCTGATCCCGCTGGTCATGCTCGCGGTCGCGAAATGGCTGCCGATGCCGGTGGCGCTGAAGCAGGTGGTGATGGTTCAGGCCTCGATGCCCGCGGCGATGACGCCGATTCTTTTGGCCAAGCTTTACGGCGGCCGACCGGCGGTAGCGGTGGAAATCGTGGTCGCGACCACGGTAGCGAGCCTGGTCACGCTGCCCTTCGTGCTGCTGTGGGGCCGCGCATGGCTGGGGCTTTAGGCTCTGGAATCCGGTCCCGGCGGCGGGGCGTGCCGAGGCCGTTCCCACATCGGAAGGACCGCGGCCTCGGGGTAAATCAGGCGGAAAGATCGGCCGGTTCGGCGAGTATCCGCTCCGTCGGGGCTTCCTGCGGAAATGGCGGGCCCGACCATGTCTTCGCAACCCGCTCCGATGATCCACCGATTCCCCACCACCCGTCTTGTCTCGCTCCTCCTTCTCGCGGCCGCGACTTCCGGCTTTGCCCAAAGCCCGAACGAGCGGCCATCGAAGGACTCATGGACCATCGCGGTCATTCCCGACACCCAGTATTACGTGAACAACGAGGACCATGCCCCGTATTTCACGGAAATGACCCGCTGGCTCGTGAAACAGCGGAAAAAGTACCACATCCAGCTGGTGCTTCACGTGGGCGACATCGTCGATGGCAACCGCCCGGAGCAGTGGGAACGGGCGAAGGAAAGCCTCGAAGTGCTGGATGGCAAGCTACCCTACGTGCTGGCGGTGGGAAACCACGACCTCGGGCACAATTCCTCGGACCGCAGCACGATGCTCAACGACTACTTCAAGATCTCGGACAACCGCCTGAACGAGCAGATCTTCGGCGGTGCCTTCGAGGAAGGCCGGCTGGAGAACGCCTGGTATCACTTCGAGCACGGCGGCCGGAAGTACGTCATTTTCTCGCTCGAGTTCGGTCCGCGGCGGGAGGTCGTGCAATGGGCCGGCAAGGTCGCCGATCGCCATCCGGACGAGTCCTACATCCTCGTCACCCACGAGTTCATCGACCAGGAATCGACCCTGTTCAGCGACGACGGGCTGGCACGCCGCACCACCCGCCAGACGAAGAACAGTCCTTACTCCTACGGCATCAGCAAGGACGGCAACGTCCACTGCGGCTCGGAACTCTGGGATGCCTTCGTTTCCAAACACTCCAACTTCGAGCTCGTCGTCAACGGCCACTACAAGCCCTACGAACGCGTCAGCCCCGACGGCAACGAGGTGAAGGCCATCCGCGGGCTTGCCGTCTCCCGCCGGAACGACGTCTACGATGATCACCGTAGCGTGCACCAGATGCTCTTCAACGGCCAATGGGCGCCGCACGGCGGCGATGGCTGGCTGCGCCTGCTGGAGTTCCTGCCGGATGGCGAAACGGTCCGCGTCTGGACGGTCTCCCCGCACATTATCTGGGAAAAGGGGGACGAAGCCGGCTGGCCGACCAGCCCGGAGATGAACTACACCTACAAGCTCCCCCCAGCCCGGAAGGCGACCACCCGCTGACCTTCGAGTTCGTCACGATCAGCCTCGCCCGGCGCGCGACCACCCGGGAGCCACCGGAATCCGGATGAGCGGGCATTCGCCTTGTCGAGCTGCGCGCGGTTGCCCAGCTTGCGCGAATGAGTGAGGAAGACTCCCGCCCACTGCCCAAGAGCCCGCGGCTGATGTCGATCGATGCCCTGCGCGGCCTCGACATGTTCTTCATCGTCGGCATGGAGGAGGTCTTCGAGGCGCTGTCGGAAATGTTCCCGATGTCGCCCTCGCTCAACGACCGCGTCCAGCATGCACCGTGGGCGGGCTTTCATTTCTACGACCTGATCTTCCCGCTGTTCGCCTACATCATCGGCGTGTCGCTGGTCTTTTCCCTGACCAAATCCACCCAACTGCACGGCAGGAAATCCACCACGCTGAAGATCCTGAAACGCAGCGCGATCCTCTATCTGCTCGGCGTGTGGATGTATGGCGGCATCGGCGAAGGCATCGAGCAGGTCCGCCTGCTGGGCGTCCTCCAACGGCTGGCGATCTGCTACCTCGCGGCCGGCCTGGCCTTTGTCTGGCTGCGGCCGCGGGGCCTGTTGGCGCTCACGGTCGGGCTGATCGCGGGTTACTGGGCGCTGCTGTCCTTCGCGCCGGTCCCGGGCTTCGGTGCCGGCGATTTCGCGGAGGGGCACAACCTCACCAACTGGATCGACCAGCACTACCTCCCCTTCCGCAAATGGGATGGCGACCACGATCCCGAGGGCCTGCTGAGCACCCTGCCCGCGATCGCCACCTGCCTGCTCGGCGTGTTCGCCGGGCGGCTGCTTCGCGACCCTGAGGTGGACGCTTCGCGAAAAGTCCGACGGCTGGTGGTCTGGGGCCTCGCCGGCGTCGCGGCCGGGCTGCTCTGGCACCTGCAGTTTCCGGTCATTAAGAAGATCTGGACCTCGTCCTTCGTACTGCTGACGGGCGGCCTCAGCACCTTGTTGATGGCCTTGTTTTATTTCGTCGTCGATCTTCGCCAGCACCGTCGTTGGTGTCAGCCCTTCGTGTGGATCGGCATGAACGCGATCACGATCTATCTTCTGGTCCACGTCGTTGACCTCACCGGCCTGGCAAGCGGTCTGATCGGTGGGGAGATCCACGCCTGGCTCGAGAGCCTGCGCACCGGTCTCGGCGAGCTCGCCACCGCCCTTCTGGCGCTCGCCTTTTCCGTATGGATCTGCCGGTTCCTCTACGTGCGGCAGATTTTCCTGAGGGTTTGAGAGAGCACCAACGCCGCGACGAGCCTGCGCCCGCGACCGATCCAGAAAGTGGAATCCGATTTACCCTTCCGATGCCTGGCGTTTCGGCCGCCCGCTGAGCTTCGGATAAAGCCACTCGAAACCGTAGGCCGCGACCAGCAGTCCGCCGAAGATGGCGAGGGCGGGCGGGTTGTCGGTGGCCGTGTGGTAGAGTAGCGCCACGAGCGCGACGAGGCAGGCGGCACAGCCGGCGGCGCACAGCCATTTCCGGGCACCGATCTTCGCGGAGAGCTTGAAGGCGGCCGCGCACACCGCGGCGAAGATGACCAGGAAGCCGGCGCTGCCGAGGATGGCGATCGAGCGCAGGTCGATGAAGTTCGCCAGCGCCAAAGCGATGGCGGCGGTGGCGATGACCCCGGGCAGCGGGCGATTCCAGGCGTTCTTCTCGAGTTCCTCGGGCAGTTCGCCATCGACCGCGAGACTGTAGCCGAGGCGGGCATTGCCGTAGATGGTCGCGTTGATCGCGGAAAAGGTGGCCATCAAGGCGGAGACCGAGACCAGCGTGAATCCAGCCTGACCCAGCGATGGCCGGGCGGCGGCGGCAAGCGCGTAGTCCTTTTCCTGCTGGATCGTCTCCGCGGGCACACCGCCGACCGTGACCACGGCGACCAGCACGTAGAGCAGCACCACAAAGGCGACGCAGCCGAAGAACGCGCGGGGCAGGTTTTTCCGCGGCTCGCGGACGTCACCGGCGGCGTTGGCGATCAGCTCGAAGCCCTCGTAGGCCACGAAGATGACCATGCCGCCGACCACCAGCGCGCCCGGGGCCTTCCACGATGCGGGTTCGAGCCGGGTGGCATCGAGGTGGAACATGCCGGCGGCGATCACGACGCCGAGCAGGATCAGCTTGCCGATCACGATGTAGGACTCCGACTTGCTGACGATCGACGCGTTGAGGAGGTTGATCGCCGTCGGCAGCAGGATCGCCACGCTGATCAGCACGTGCTCCAGCCAGCCGGCTTGGCTGGAAAAAAACGTCATGCCATAGGAGGCGAAGGCGCTGGCGTAGAGGGCGATGGTGACCAGGTAGCTGAGCCACAGCGTGAGGTTGAGGCCGCCGGTGAAAAGATTCGCGCCGAAGGCCTGGTCGAGGAACAACGCGGTGCCGCCGGCTTCCGGGAACTGGCAGGAGAGCTTCACGTAGGCGTAGCAGGTGAGCAGCGCCACCACGCCGGCAAGGGCGAAGGCCAACGGCGTGCCACCACCGGCCAGCGCGACCGCCGTGCCGAGCACCGCGAAGATGCCGCCGCCGACCATGCCGCCGATGCCGATCAACGCCGCCGACAGGGGGCCCATCTTGTCGTTTCCATCATCCGCCATGATCTCTCCGACCATGCCGGAGGTTGGCGGTGCGTCCACCGAAAGTCTCAGCACTCGTCCTTCAGATAGGCCGCGAGTTCGCCATCGCCGAGATACATCAAAAGAATCGCCCCCTCGGTGGCGACGGCCTCGAACAGGTCCATCATCAGCCGCTCCTCACCGGGCCAGGGGAAGACATAGAACAGATCGACCTCGGCCGGATCCAGCCCGTCGTACTCGGGCGGGTCGGACATGGGATTGGGACAGACCAGGATCTTGCCGCCGACGCCCTCGCAGTCGTCGAAGCCGTCGGGCAGGTAGTCGGTGTTGAGGATGGTCACCTCGAGGCCGAAGTCGGCCGCCAGCTGCTCGGCCAGCTCGGCCAGCTCCGGGACGAACTCGATGCCATACGACTCGAAGCCCTCCATCGCGGCCAGCGAGGCGGCGAAGCCGAAGCCGCAGCCCCATTCGCAGAACCGGCTGCCGCGCAGGAGCTTCTCTTTGCGCAGGTAAACGAGGGCCGCGAGGAAGGCGACGGGGTCGCTCGGCACGTAGCGGGAGAATTTTTTCCCCAGCCCCTGCTCGAAGAACGCAGCCTCGCGGCGGTCGGCCTCATCGAGGTAGGCGGCCACCTCGTCCGGGACTTCGGTGGTGCGCTCGGGGCGGAGGGTCAGTTCCAGCAGGGCCATGGGAGCGTGCAGGCTGGGCGCGCGGGCGCCGCGTGCCGAGGGGAAAATGCGCCGCTCAGCCGGTCGGCAGTCGATCGAGCGGATGGACGCGGACCGGCGCGGTGCGGGCGCGGGAAAACGGCAGCTCACGGAGCTGCCGGCGATCGGTCACCAGCCCCGCGGCCTGGAAGCGCCCGTGCAGGTGCTCCAGCAGCGGCTCGAACTCCTGGTGGCGGATCATGTCGGCCATCCAGCGGAAGCCGTGCCGGGAAATGAAGCGCAGCGGATAGGCCTGGCGGGACGGACAAGGGAGCAGGTCGATGCTTGCCGGATTGACGGCCGACCACCAATCGTGCCGGCAGCTGATCATGACCTCCGCCGCGTGGCCGAGCTCCACGATTTCGGCGGACACGCCGCAGAACCAAACCTCGTGCAGGTGGAGCACCTCCCGGCCGGTCGTGCAGCCGGCGGCGATCAGGTAGGACGTCCACTCGCCACCCTCGACTTGCAGCACGGCGGCCTCGTTGAACCCGATCTGGATCGGGTCGAGGCCGGCCACGGTCTGCAGCTTGGCAAAGGTTTCCACGACAAGTCTCAACCAACCCCGTCCGCCGGCTTTTCTCAAGTCCGCGCTTCGACGAGCTGAAGAAAGGGATCCACGTCGAGGAAATCCTGGCCGTGGATGATTTCCGCGAGGATCGGCGCGCCGGTGAGTTCCTCGATGACGCCCTTGTTGGTGACCGCGGCGGTGTCGAGCTCGTCCTGGAGGTGGTTGAGCACCAGCCCGGCGACCTCGAGGTCGCTGGCGCGGATGTCCTCCACGGTGAGGATGGTGTGGTTGAGTGCGCCGAGGCGGTTGGCGACCACGACGATGACCGGGTGGCCGATGTCGGTGGCGAGGTCGGCCATGTCGTAGCCGTCGGCCAGCGGCACGCGCCAGCCGCCGGCGCCCTCGATGACGACGGTGTCGAAGCGCTTCTCGAACTGCTTGCAGTCGGCGAGGATCGCGCCGGGGTTCACGCGCGAGTTGTCGAGCATGGCGGCGACCTTCGGAGCCACGCCGGCCTGCAGGTAGACGGGGTTGATTTCCTCCACGGTGAGTCCGCCGGAGGCTTCGGCGAGGGCGATGGCATCGTCGCGATCACCGCAGCAGACGGGCTTGTAGCCGGCGGCATGGATGCCGTTTTCCCGCAGGGCGGAAACGAGCAGCCGCGAGAACCATGTCTTGCCGACGCCGGTGTCGGTGCCTGTGATGAACCAGCTCATTGTCCTTCGTAGGCTTTGGCTTCGTCTTCGGGCACGATGATGGCGCGCTTGGGCTGCTCGCCACCGTTCTCGTCCTCCCACACGCCGTCAGCGATCAGCTGAGCCCGAATCACGATCCAAATCGCGATCGCCAGGATCAGGGAGATCATCTTCGGCCCCCAGTTCTTCCGAAACGCCTTTCTCATGTTCCTTTGATTTGCCCAGGAAGATCTCTTCCATCCGTTCCTGGAATTTTTCCTCGGACAGACCGCGCTCGATCTGGCCGTCCATGCAAATGGAAATCCCGCCCGTTTCCTCGCTGACCACCACGCAGACCGCGTCCGTTTCCTCGGTCAGGCCGATCGCCGCGCGGTGGCGCAGGCCGATCGAGCGGTCACTGAGTTCCTTCTGGCTCACGGGCAGCACGCAGGCGGCGGCCTGGACGCGCTCCTCGGCGAGAATCAGGGCACCATCGTGCAGCGGGCTTTTCGGGAAAAACAGGCTCTGCGCCAGCTCGGGCGTGAACACCGCGTTGAGCGTCACGCCGGTGTCCTGCTGGGGCTTGAGCGAGATGTTGCGCTCGATCGCGAACAGCGCGCCGATGCGTTTTTTCGAGAGGGAAACGACGGCCTCGCCGAGAATCCCGAGGAAAGCGACCTGGCGGCGCTCGTTGCGCAGCAGCCAGTCCAGCCAGCGGCTGCTGCCCACCCGCGCCAGCGCGGTGCGAATCTCCGGCTGGAAGATGACCGGCAGTGCGACCAGCAGCACGAACAGCGCCTTGGTGACCAGCCACGTGATCACCTGGAACTTGAACAACTGCAGCAGCCCGGTGAAGACCACCAGGATGACCACCAGCCCGACCAAGATGCGCGCTCCGCGGGTGGCGCGGAAAGCGCGGTAAATCTGGTAAATCAGGACCGCCAGCACGAGGATCTCGACCGCGTGCCGCCAGTGCCGGGTGATGTCTTGCCACTCCATCTGCGGCGGCATGCTACGACCGGTTCCGCGGGTCTGTCACCTGCTATCCCGGCAGACAAGGGGTGGCGTTGACGCTGGTGGTTGCTTTGGTTACATGTCGCCACTCGCCCATGTCCGCCGAAACCCTCCGTTTCCACTGCCCCGCCTGCCAAGCCGTCCTGACGGTGCCCGCCTCGATGGCCGGCGTGCGGGGACCCTGCCCGATCTGCTCGGCGGAAATCCAGGCCCCGCTGCCAGCACCCCCTCCCCCCGCGGAGGTGCCCGTCCCCCGCCCCGAGCCGGCCCCGCCGGTGGACCCGCTCGCCGTGGCCCCCTCGCCGCGCCACCTCCAGGCGGAGCGGGACCCCAGAAAGATCTCGGCCCGGCCGATGGAGGACTTCCAACAGCCGACCGCGGCCGTCCCCCCCCACCGCAAGTCGCTCGACAGCCCGTCCGGCGGCAACGGGCTGATCCGGATCGGCATTCCCCTGCTGCTGGTGATCGCCAGCGGGGCGGTCGTGTTTTTCATCATGAAATCGCGCGACGAGGAGCCGACGGCCCGTCCGCCGGTCCCGGCCGTTCCGCCGGCCGCGTTTGAAGCCACCGCCCAGCCGCCCGCCGTGCGGCCGGCCATGCCGGAGGCCCCGGCACCCGCCGGGGAAACGCCGCCCGAGAACGAACCGGTCGCCCTCACCCAGGTCCAGGAGGCCAAGCGCGTGGCCGTCGCCTTTCTCAAGGCCACCTCGCTGGAGCCGCGCCTCGACATGATCGAGCCCGCCCTCACCGCCGAACAGCTCGGGGGCACCCTCCTCGCCGGCCCGCTGCCCGAAATGCACGCCATCAAGGAGCTGCCGCAGACCCGCGACATCGTCGAGCAGTACATCGATTTCCCCTTCCTGGTCGGCTTCAGTGGCAATGCGCCGGTGCGGCGGATGCTGCTGATGGTCCGTCAGCGCGACCAACAACCGCCGCGGGTGCTGGTGGAGCCGGTGCTCGACCTCCTCGGCGGCCGCCTCGCGGAGTTCGCCAAGGCGCCGACCGGCGACGGCATGACCTACCCCTTCCGGGCGATCATCGAGCCCATGCCGCGGTCCTTCGAGGAAGGCATTCCCAACCCCGACGACAAGTTCACCTACAAGCTGCTCTCCGCCGATGGCGGCACGGAAATCGCCCGCGCCTACGCCAGCCAGCACTCGAAGCTCGCCGAGCAGCTCTACTCGATTTCCTCGCCCGCCCGCTGGGGCAAGCGCGTGTGCGCCACCCTGCTGCTCAGCTGGAACACCACCGAGGATCCGAACCACCCCTACATCCGGGTTTCGGACATCAAGAGCTATAACTGGTCTCCTTGACCAGGCCCGCCTCGCGCAGCGCCGTCATGCCGCCCTGCAGGACCAGCGGCCGCCCGGGCAGTACGTCGGAAAAACCGTCCCTCAGGCGCTCGGCCAGCTCGTGGCTGAGCCCGCAGTGGATATCACCGCAGTAAACCACGATCCGGCGGGCCGTCATCAGCCGCTCCAGGTGGGGCTCGAGCTGCTGCACCAGGTCCTGGTCGCTGAGCGTGGTCACGTTGATCGATCCCTCCAGCCCGTCCGCCCGCCACTCCTCCGGCTTCCGGGCGTCGATGAAGACCACGCCGTCAAGGCCCTCTTCCTGCAAGGTCGCCAGCGCGATCTCGCCCTCCTTGAGCGGGGTTTTTGCCAGCTCCACGGCGGGAATGCCGCTCGGCCGGCCATCGGCCAGCCAATGCCCCGCGGACAACAGCACCGCGGCGGCCACGATGGCCGTCATCTCGTGGGTCACCCTCATTCGCCCTGCTTGCGCGGAATCTGTGGCAGGTTGCGGATCATCGCAAAGGCCCGCTGGGTGGCGTGCCGCTCGATCTTGCAATCGGTCTGGACGTTGACGATCGCCAGCGCCGGCTTCTCGGTGGAGTTCGGTTTCACCGAAATCTCGTAGTGTTTCCCGTCCTCGAGGGTCTTCACCTTCGTGGTGAAGCTTTCGTTTCCGCAGGTGACCTCGGTGATGTGGATCGGCGAGTCATCCTCCATTCTCACGCCGATGGTTTTCGGCTCGGGCTTCTCGTTCACGTCCCAGCGCAGCGTCTTCGGCTCGAGCTGCACCAGCACCGGGATGTGGATCTCCGCCTGGAGCAGGACCGACGGCTGGTTCACGGGATCCCCCTCGATCCACAGCTGGATGCCCTTGGTGGTGTCACCGACGAAGTTTCCGAGGTCGAACACGGTGCGGATCAGCCCCTCCTCGCCCGGCTCGTAGCGCATCTTGCCGCCCTTGACCTTGACCGAGGTGCAGGAGCAGGAGGCCTCGTAGCGCTCGATCGTGACCGGGGCGTCGGTCTTGTTGGAAAAGGGGAAATCCACGATGATCTGCCGCTCGTTGAGGTCGGCGGTGGCTTTCTCGACCGTGTTTTCAAAAGTCAGCTTCGCGGGCGCGGCGGCGGCCAGGGCCACCAGGGAGAACAGGAATGCGAGGGCCGTCTTCATCGTGCCGGCACTATGCATCAGGAGCCCTCGGGGACAAGCTCGACGGCGATGATCAGCCGCCCGCCGCGCCATTCGGGGCCGAGGACGTAGACCGGTTTGCCGGGGCCGAGGACCACCCCGGACTTGAGGATCTTCTTGCGGCTCAACCACAGCTCGAGGTCGAGCCGCAGGCCGTTTTCCGGCAGCCGGGACTCCACCTCGAAGCGGCACAGCACCTCGTCGCTGCCGGCGATCGGCTGGGCCCAGTTTTCATAGCTGCGGTAGATCGGCTTCACTTCCCCGCCGAGCCGTCGGTAGTGGGAGAAATCCAGGGCTTTCTGGGCCTGGAAACGCTTCACCACCTCCTCCGCGGCCGGTCCGGCCCGTTCGCCCGCCGCCGCCGCGTCGCCATCGGTGGCGTAGAACACCTCGACCTTGGCCCGGCCCACCACGTCGCGGCCCGCGTCCTTGGCCACGGCGGGGAATCCGGAGAGGCCCAGCAACACGAGCCCGAGCAGCAGGCGGCGGTTCATCGGGTGTGGGCGATGGGCAGCAGGCCGGGGTCGTTGGAGGCCGTTTCCGGCAGCTCCCAAGTGTCTGGAATGGCGTTCACCCCATCGAGCACGATCACCGTCGCCTCCTGCATCGAGACCAGCTGGGCATCCACACCCTTTTCCGGAGTGTAAATCACCGGCGCCAGTTCAGCCATCGGCGGCGGCACCGCATCCGGCGACGCTCCACGACCGGCCCAGAAACCGAGCGCGATCCCGGCCGCGGCCGTCAGCGGCACCAGCCAGGCGGACTTTTTCGGCCGCGCCGGCACCGCGGCAGGACCGGCCTGCGCGATCTCGCGCTGGATGCGGGCGTTGAAAAACTCACCGGACGGCACGTCGTTGCCGGAGAAGCCCGCGCGGGCGAACAGGGATTTGCTTTCCCGCGCCAACACGCGCCGGGCCAGCCACTCCGGCTGGCCCTGCGCCCAGGCCTCGACCTCCCGCGCGCGGGTCTCGTCCAGCTCGTCCTCGACCCACCGGGCCAGGATCTCGTCATCGGGCGTCGTATTCATCTTGCAGCAGGGCTTGGAGTTTCTTGCGGGCGTAGAAAAGGCGGCTCATCACGGTGCCGATGGAGCACTCCATCACTTCGGCGATCTCTTTATACGCGAGTCCGTTCACATCTTTCAGCACCACGCATTCGCGGTGCTCGGGGGAAAGCTTGTTCAGCGCGGCCTCGATCTTCTCGCGGAGCTCGTCGCCTTGCAGCGACTCGTCGGGCCGGCGGTCCATCGAGGGCGTCGTCAGCGAGGCGGGGTCGATCCGCTCCGCGCCGAAGATCTCATCATTCAGCTCGCCGCCGGCCTCCGGGCGTTTGCGGCGCAGCCAGTCGTAGACGGTGTTGTGCGTGATGCGGTAGAGCCAGGTGGAGAACTTCGCCTTGGCCTCGAAGCGCGGGAGTGCCTTCCAAGCCTTGATGAAGACCTCTTGGGCGAGGTCCCAAGCGTCGGCTTCATTTTTGACCATCTGGCGAATCATGGCGAAAACACGTCCCCGGTGCCGGGTCACCAGCACATCGTAGGCCGCCGCGTCGCCCTCCCGTGCGCGCAGCACCCACTCCGTGTCGTCCGGTTCGTCACCGGCCGCCGGGTTTTCATTGGACGCAGTTCGCTCGGATTGATTCATCGCAGAGGCAGGAAAAGTCCGCCTTTTCCCGCGCCCACCATGGCCGCTCGGATCCCGGCTGCCAATGGTCAAAACGATGCCGGAGCCCGACCTATCCCGCCGCCAGCCTGCCTGCCGCCTCGCCGGTGGCGAAACCCGTGCCCATCACGCGGATCGAGGCCTGCGCCTCGTGGTCGCAGCTCAGGCACCGCCCGGCCACGAACAGGCGCTGGAAACCCTTTGCCACCAGCGCCCCGCGCGGGATGCCCGCCGGGCCCTCCGGGTAGCGCAGCTTCGGGCCACGGTTCGTTTCCCGCAGCTCCAGCGGCCAGCTCGCCAGCGCCACTTCATCGTCGCGACGCCGGCCCGCCATGACGTCCTCGCCGGTCAGCACCGCTTCGCCGATCCAGCGGCGGCTTTCGCGCACGCCCGCCCGCGTCGGCCAGTGGGAGATGTAGGCCGTTTCCCAGCCCGCCGCGCGGTCGCGGAAATACCGCAGCACCGACTGCGCGAGCCGCCGGCCGGTGGCCTCAAGCGTGGCCAGACAGCGGGGATCGGTCGGGTCGTAATCGCCCGTTTCGGCGCCGGAAAGGTCCAGCGTCGCGAACACCTCGCCGGGCCGCCCGCTGGCGCGGAAATGCATGCCCAGTGCGGACTTGTCCAAATCGCCCGCACGCACCCCCTCGACGATCCGCCCGGCCAGCTCCAGGCCGGCGATCGGCGGAGTCACGCCTTGAATGCCCCAAACGTAGGCCGGGCGCTGGAGTTTCGCCGACTCCGTGAGCCCGTGCTCCGCGCCCAAGGCCGCCGCCGCGACCGCATCGCCGCTGGCATCGACCACCGCCGTGGCCTCGATTTCGAAAAGGCACCCGCGGCAGGCCACCCGCGCCCGCCATCCGGGCTCCAGCGCGACCAGCTCGCAGTGGAAGAGCACCTCCACGCCCACCTCGCGCAGCATCGCATCCGCCAGCGCGGCGAACTCGACCGGATGCTGTGGCAGCACCCATACCCGCCCCATCTTCACCGGCGGCAGACCGGTGATCGACTGCATCCGCTCCGCGATCTCCGAGGCGATTCCCGGGTTGGCAAACTCGGGCTGTTCGGTGTCCTGAAAATACAGCCCGCAAAAGGTATGTACGAGGGATGCCGTACCCATCCCGCCGCAGGCGCCGTGTCGCTCCACCACCGCCACCCTCGCGCCGGTCCGCGCCGCGGTCACGGCCGCCGCGAGGCCGGCGCTGCCGCCGCCGATGACCAGCACGTCCGCCTTCATCGTCGCGCGTTGATCGTTTCCGCCAGGCGGGCCGGGGTGCCGAGCGCGTCGCGGTGGGCATCCGCCGCGCCGAGGGCCACGCCCCACTTTTCCTCGACGATCACGATCAGCTGCATCACCGCCATCGAGTCCAATCCCGCGTCGAACAGATCCGTATCCGCGCCCGCGCCCGCGGGAAGGTCCACGAGACCCTCGTCCCGCAGCATTTCCACCACATCCTCCGGCTGGCACGGCGCACTCATCGGCCGCCAGCATCCGGGGCGATCGCCCGCCCATCAAGCCCGCATCAGGCCCCGCGCACGCGGAACCAGCCGGTCACGCTCATCCGCGTCGCGTGAGCCATCTCGACCTCGTGCCAGTAGTCGCCGGCCAGGAACACGACCAGCGTGCCCATCCGGGGCTCGACGTGCTCGAACGGGCCGTCCTGCCGTCCCGCTTCGGTCCAGATTTTGAGCCGGCCGCCGTGCTCGGGCAGCCAGCCGTCGTTGAGGTAAAGGATCGCCGTGACCACGCGGTCCGCCGTGCCCTTGTGGCGGTCCAGGTGCGCCTTGTAGAAAGCCCCCGGCGGATAGACCGCGAAGTGGCCCTCATACTCGAAGAGACCGAGGAACAGCTCGCGGTTGATCGCCCCCCGCAGCGCTTCCAGCCGGTCGAGATACGCCCGGGTCGCGGGGCCCGCGTTTTCCGGATCGAGCCACAGCACGTGGTCGCGGCGGATGTCCTCGCGCACGGTCAGATTTTCGCCCCGGCCGACGCCCGCGCGGCGGAAATCCCCGCCCTCCCAGGCCTCGAGACTCTCGCTCGCCAGCTCGCGCGCCTCCGTTTCCCCGAGGAAGCCATCCAGGCACACCCAGCCGCGGGTCACCAGACCCTCGACCACCGACGACAGCAACGACGCGCTCCGATCTTCGTTCAAGCAGCAGCCACCCGGACGGTTGCGCCGGGCCGGCGGACAGGCGGGATTTGCACCGCAGGGCGGCGGCGGGCAACCTCGAAGTTCGGTGTTCGACGCCGCGCCCCGGCCCCTTTAGAGTCGGCCTATGAACCCGGCCTCCGGCCTTCCAAGAAACATCGTCCTCATCGGCTTCATGGGCTGCGGGAAGACGACCATCGGCCGCATCCTCGCGCGGATGCTCGGCTGTCCGTTCGTCGATCTCGACCTGCTCATCGAGCAAAAGGCCGGCATGCCCATCTCGCGGATCTTTTCCGAGCGCGGCGAGGCCTACTTCCGCCTCGTCGAGGCCGCCGTCCTCCACGAGCTCGCCGCGCCCGGCCCGCCGCGCATCATTTCCACCGGCGGCGGCATCATCACCCGCCGCCGCAGCCGCACGCTGCTCAAGCAGCTCGGCTACGTCGTCTGGCTGCAGGCTCCGGTCGATACCATCCTCGAGCGCACCGGCCGCAACCGCGACCGACCGCTGCTCGAAACCGACGACCCCGCCGCCCGCATCCAGGCTCTGCTCGACCAGCGCATGCCGCTCTACCGTGCCTCAGCCGATCTGGAGATCGATACCGCGGGCCTCGACCCCGAGGAAACCGCCTGCGGCATCCTCGAAAGCGCGCGCTATCACTTCGCTCACTGACCGCCGAGCTCGATGAGCACCGGGAAGTGATCGGACGGCAGCTGCGTGACGTAGCCGCCGCCGAACTCGACCTCCTGCGGGAAGTTCGGCGACCCGGTGGCGGCCTCGTTTTCCTCGACCCGCGTGTGGTAGGTGTCCGTGAGGATCCCATAGCGCAGCACCCGCGCGCCCTCGGGCACGAACACGTGGTCGATGCGGTTTTCGGTCCGCTTGTCGGGGTCGAAGCCGTTGATCGTGCCGTTCGGCGCGTAGCGGATGTCGGCCAGCTTGAAGGCATCGGTGAAACGCGGCGAGTCCTCGAGGATCTGGTAAGCCGCGCTGGTCTGGTCGGCATTGAAGTCGCCCAGCAGATACGCCGTCGAGCTGCCGGCGATCTCGTCGATCTTCTTCAGCACCAGCTTCGCGCTCTCCTGCCGGGCCTGCTCGCCGCGGTGGTCGAAATGGATGCTGAAAACGTAGAAGTCCGGCCGGCCGTCGCCCGGTCGCAGCTTGGCCCAGCCGCACATCCGGAAAAGATCGGCATCCCAGCCGCGGCTCGGCTTTTCCGGCGTGTCGGAGAGCCAGAAGCAGCCCTCGTCCGCCAGGCTGTAGGCGTCCTTGCGGAAAAAGATCGCGATCTGCTCGCCCTTTTCCCCGCCATCATCGCGGCCGTGGGTCGAGCAGGCGTGGTCGGGCAGCAGCTTCTTCAGGTCATCGATCTGGTGCTTGAAGCCCTCCTGCGTGGCCACGATGTCGAACTCATGAAAGCGGATCAGCCCGGCCACCACCGGTGCGCGGCGCGGCCAGTCGTTGCCGGTCTCGCGGTCGCCGGGATTGTCGTAGCGGATGTTGTAGGTGCCGATCGTTTCAGCACCCGTGCGCGGCGCGCCGAGCGTTAGCAGGCTGCCGAAGAGGGCCAGGGCGGATTTCATGGCGCGACCCAACCGCCCGGATTCCGCCGTGTCAAATCCCTTGGCGTGGCGGCCACGCCGGACATTGATGGGCGCGACACGTGTCCCACGCCGCCACCATCAAGCAAGCCGCCGCCGCGCTCGGCTTCGACGACTGCCGCATCGCCGCCGCCGGCCGGGCGACGCACGCCGCCGCCTTCGAGTCGTGGATTTCCGACGGCTGCCACGCCGACATGGGCTGGATGGAGCGCAACCCCCACCGCCGCACCGACCCGCGCGAGGTCCTGCCCGGCTGCCGGTCGGTGGTCACGCTCGCACTCAACTACTATCCCGGTCGTAGTTCGGCCAGGGGCTTCCGCATCGCCCGCTACGCGTGGAACGACGACTACCACGACCTGGTCGAAGCCAAGCTGAAGTCGCTCGATGAAACGATGGCCACGCTCGGCGGCACGCAGCGTTATTACGTCGATACCGGGCCGGTGCTGGAACGCGACTTCGCCACCGATGCCGGGCTCGGCTGGAACGGCAAATCGACCGTGCAGATCCACTGCCGCCTCGGCACCTGGTTTTTCCTCGCCGAACTGCTGACCACCCTCGATCTCCCACCGGACGAGCCCTTCGGGGATCATTGCGGAAAATGCACGCGCTGCATCGACGCCTGCCCGACCTGCGCCATCACCGCGCCTCATCGCGTCGATGCCCGGCGCTGCATCTCCTACCTCACCATCGAGCACAAGGGCGCGATCCCCGAAGAATTCCGCGCCGCCATCGGCGACCGCCTTTACGGATGCGACGAATGCCTCGAAGTCTGCCCATGGAACCGCTTCGCCCAGATCTCGCGCGAGGCGTCGTTCCACGCCCGCGAGGAAATCTTCAACCTCACCCCGCGCGCGATCCTCGACCTCGAACAGGCCGACTTTTCCCGCATCTTCAAGAAGAGTCCGATCAAGCGCATCAAGCTCGCCCGCCTGAAGCGCAACGCCTGCATCGTCCTCGGAAACACCGGCAGCTCCGACGACCTCCCCGCCCTCCGCCAAGCGGCGGCCGATCCCGATCCGCTCATCGCCGAGCACGCCGCGTGGGCGATCGCCCGCCTCAACGCCCGGGCCGCCGGCCGAACAGGATGAGCGGAAAGCCGAACACCAGGCTGGCCACCAGCACGATCGGCCAGACCTTTGCCTGTGGAATTTCCTCGGGCTTGCGTCGCAGGGTTTCACGATACGCCTCGAATTCGGTCTTCGCCCGCTCCGCATCCTCGTCCGCCACCACCACGCGCACGCCCCCGATGGCCTGGCTGTAATGCCAGAAGAGCTGGACCACGTGTTCGTCGAGGACCGTCGCAGCGATGTCGCGCGATCCCAGCCAGCCGCGGAACAGGTGCGCTTGCTCGGGAACCTCGAAGCGGGCGATCGTTTCCATGACTCCTGAACGCTATCGACCCACCGCCCGTTTCACAAGCCCGCGCTCCCAATCCCGGATTGCCTCGCCGGGAAGCTCGGTTAGTTTCCCGACCATGAAGCTCCCCCTGCTGCTGCTCGCCGCGCTGTCCTGCCTGCTCGCCTCGTGCGCCACCTGCTGGTCGGGCGGCATTCCGCTACGCGATATCGAGGAGCGCGCGCGCACTCAGGCGGTCGTGGATTTCGGCAATACCTCCCATGCCAAGGTCTATCGCGGCCTGGCGCATCCGGAGGCCGCCAAGGCGACCTATGACAAGCAGGTCGCGAAGGGCGGTTGGGTCGAGATCGAGGGCTTCAAGTTCTTCGAGCAACCCCTCGACGTGCCGCGCGAGAACATCGACAAGGTGCTCGCCCTCTACAACGATCCCGACTCGCACCAGGCCTGGGGCCCGAAGACGAAGTGCGCCGGCTTCCACCCCGACTACGCCATCGTCTGGACCTCCGGCGGCACCCGCCGGGTGCTGCAGCTCTGCTACGGCTGCCACGAGTGGAAATTCTTCGGACCCGGCGGCATGCTGCTCACCGACATTTCGGAAAAAGCCTACTTCGGCCCGCTGACCCGGAAGTGGCTCAAGAAGCCACGCTGACCCCGATGCAGCCGCTGAAAGGCTTTGCCGGACGTGCGGCCCTCTGCTTGATTGACAGCCCATGAGTCCTCCACCGGATACCCCGCCGGATCCCTCGGATCCACGGCTCGAACTCGCGCTGCGGGCATCCAACGAGGGCATCTGGGACTGGTGGACCGATCGCCAGGAAATCTACTACTCCCGCCGTATTCTCGAGTTCCTCGAGTGCGGCGACCGGCGGCCGCCGAACATTTTCCTCCCGCCCCACCAGTCGATCCATCCGGACGATCAGGAAAGCTTCGCCGCCCGGCTGCGCGGCGCCCTGAGCCAGGGCGGTCCGGAGATCCTCGGCGTCGATTGCCGCGTCCGCACCGGCTCCGGCGAGTGGACCTGGCTGCGCATCCGCGGGACCGTGGTGCGGGACCGCCGGGGCGAGGCCAGGCGCATCGCGGGGTCGATGATCGACATTTCCCGCCGCAAGAAGGCCGAGGCGCAGATCGAGGAGGAGCGCCACCTGCTGCGGGAGCTGATCGACCACGTGCCGGTCCAGATCTACTTCAAGGACGTCGACTCCCGCTTCGTCCTGGTGAACGGCAAGATGGCCGAGTGGAACGGTCTGGGTGATCCCAGCGAAGTGGTTGGAAAACACGACCGTGATTTTTTCGCCGCCGAACACTGGGAAGACGCCGAGGCCGACGAAAAAGCCATCATGCAGAACGGCGAGCCGATCACCGGCAAGCTGGAACACGAACTCCGCGAGGACGGCACCGAGACCTGGGTGCTCACTTCCAAGTTTCCGTGGTACGGGAAAAAGGGCAACCTGCGCGGGACCTTCGGCGTGTCGAGCGATGTGACCAAGCTGGTGCTGGTAGAGCGCCAGACCGCCGCCCTCGCCCGCGAGCTGGCCGAGCGCAACCAGGCCTACGAGGAGGAGGTCCACCTGGCGCGGGAAATCCAGCAAGCCTTCGCGCGACCCGACGTGCCCGACATTTCCGGCGGCGGGCTCAGCCTCAACTTCGCCTCCCGCTACCTGCCGATCTCCGGCCTGGCCGGCGACTTCTTCGAGATCGTCCCGCTCGGGCCCGACCGCGTCGGCCTGCTGGTGTGCGACGTGATGGGCCACGGCGTGCGCTCGGCCCTGGTCGTCTCGATGCTGCGCGGCCTGATGGAAAAGGAACGCCGCAATGCCGCCGATCCCTCGAAGTTTTTGACCGGCCTCAACCGCGGCCTTTCCGCCATCTTCGAGCGTGCGGGCATCACCATGTTCGCCACCGCCTACTACGCCGTCATCGACCTCGGTGCCGGAGAGCTGCGCTGCGCCTGCGCCGGCCACCCCTGCGCCATCCTGGTCGGGGACAAGGGGATCACCAACATTTCCCGCGAAAAGAAGGAGCGCGGCCCCGGCCTCGGCCTGATGGCCGACGCCCGCTTCCCGAGCGTGACCGAAACGATCCGCAAGGGCCAGCGGCTGCTGCTGTTCACCGATGGCATCATCGAGGCCGAGGACGAGACCGGCCAGGCCTTCATGGAGCACCGCCTGGCCGAAGCCGCCATGGAAACGCGCGATGTCTCGCTGGAGGAGTCGCTCAACCACATCGTCCACACCGTGCTCTCGCACGCGGAGGAGAACCGCTTCGACGACGACGTTTGCCTGTTGGCGGCGGAATTCGTGCCCGCGCCGGTGGTCGCCGCCAAGGTCTGAGACCGCTCAGGGCAGCGCGGCGAGGATGTCCTCCACCTCGGCCATGCGGCCGATGCCTTCATAGCCGCACGCCAGCGATCCTTCGGCCGGGCCGACGAAGCGGCAGCCGTCATCCCGGAGCAGGGCCACGTTTCGCTGCGTCGCCGGGTGCAGCCACATCTTGCCGTTCATCGCCGGGGCAAGTACGACAGGCGTCGTACGTGGCAGCGCGAGGTAGATCGACGACAGCGGATCGGGAGCCAGCCCGTGGGCGAAATGGCCGAGCGTATTGGCGGAAAGCGGCGCGGCCAGGAACAGGTCGGCCTCGTCCGCCAGCTCGATGTGGCCCGGCTTCCAGCTCTGCTTTTCATCCTCCAGGCTCACCAGCACCGGCCGGCGGGTCAGCGTCTGGAGCGTCAGCGGCGTGATGAACTCCGTCGCCGCCCGCGTCATGGCGACATCGACCCGATGCCCCGCCTTCACCAGCCGCGAAGCCAGGTCCGCCGCCTTGTAGGCCGCGATTGATCCGGTGATGCCGAGGACGATGTTCATCAGACGATTCGGGAAACGCGCATGCGCTCGGCGAGGAGCAGCGCTTTGAAGCGAGCATAGTCTTCCTCGCGCGTGGAGGAAAGCAGGCGATAGCGGTATTCCTGCCAGTGGGACATTTCTTCGATCGCATTCCGCAGGCGCAGCTCGATCACCTCGCGGGTGTCGGTGCCACGGCTCTTGAGGCGCGCGGCCAGCTCGACCTCGCTCGGCGGCATGACGAAAAGATCGACCAAGGAGCCCTGGATGAGCGGATCCTTCGACGCGCGGACCTGGGCGGCGCCTTGGACATCGATGTCCATGACCACATCGGTGCCCTCGCGCAGGAGGGAAACGACGGTCTCGCGCATGGTGCCGTAGAGGTTCCCGTAAACCTCGGCGTGCTCGAGGAACTCGCCCTTGCCGGCCATGGCTTGGAACTGGTCGCGGTCGAGGAAGTAATACTCCCGCCCGTCCTGTTCGGATCCCCGTGGCGGACGGGTGGTGCAGGAAATCGAGAAGCTCGCCAGCCCATCGGTCGCGAGCCGGCGGCAGAGCGTGGATTTCCCCGAACCCGATGGACCGGAGACGAGGTAGAGGATGCCGATGCGCATGCGGAACGGTGGAAATACCCGCCACGGCGGGCAAGCCAAAGGTGGCCGCCGCGTGTCACGCCACCAGGTCCGCGACCAGGCCGCTGCGGGCGAGCAGGGGCTCCAGCTCGGGATCGCGGCCCATGAAGCGGCGATACAGCTCGTCGACCGGCTCCGAATTGCCCTTGGAAAGGATGTGCTCGCGGAACGCGCGGCCGGTTTCCTCGGAGATGACGCCGTTTTCCTGGAAACGGGTGAACGCGTCGGCGTCGAGGACCTCGGCCCACTTGTAGGAGTAGTAGCCCGCGGCGTAGCCGGTGGGCGAGCTGAAGAGGTGGTTGAAGCGGCGGGCCATGCTCGGCGTCGCCGTCGCCAGCGGTGCCTTGTAGCCGGCCAGGATTTCGGCATCGACCTCGTCGAGGTCGCGGCCGCGGTACTGATCGAGGTGCAGGTGGAGCTCGAGATCGAGCTTGCCGAAGGCCAGCTGGCGCATGAAGCCGGAGGCGCTCATGTAGTTGCGGGCGGCGATCATGCGGTCGAACAGCGCGTCGGGGATCGCTTCGCCGGTTTCGTGATGGCGGGCGAAGAGGTCGAGCGAGGCGCGGTCCCAGCAGAAGTTTTCCATGATCTGCGAGGGCAGCTCGACGAAGTCCCACGGCACGTTGGTGCCGGCCAGCGAGCGTACGGACACGTCGCTGAGCAGGCCGTGGAGCAGGTGGCCGAATTCGTGGAAGATGGTCTCGACCTCATTGTGCGTCAGCAGGGCGGGCTTGCCGTCCACCGGCGGACTCATGTTGCCGATGATCAGGCCGAGGTGGGGCTTGCGGGCTTCTTCGCCCGCCGGCGGGAGGCCGGTTTCGAGCGCGTTCATCCAGGCGCCGCCGCGCTTCGACTCGCGCGGATGCCAGTCGGCATAAAACGAGCCGAGGTGCTCGCCGGAGGTCGCATCGTGAAGGTCGTAGAACCTCACCTCCGGATGCCAGACCTCGATGGCTTCGCTGTCCGCCGGTCGCTGGCCGGGTTCGAAGTACGAGACTTCCCGTTCTTCGATGCGGATGCCGAACAGCCGGCTGCACAGCTCGAACATACCGCTCATCACGCGGTCCACCGGGAAGTAGGGACGCAGCGCTTCATCATCGAGGTCGTACTGTTCCTTGCGCCGCTTTTCGGCCCAGTAGGAGGTTTCCCAAGGCTCCAGCGGCTGCTCGGCGGTGCCGGTCTTGGCGGCCTTGTAGGCGGCCAGCTCGGCGCATTCGTTTTGGAAAGGCTGATCGACCCGGTCGTGGAGGTCCTCGACGAACTTGAGCGCGGTTTCCCCGTTGCGCGCCATGCGGCGGAGCAGGGTGAGATCGGGGAAATGCGCGTGGCCGAGCAGCTCGGCTTTTCGCTGGCGGAGATCGAGGATCTTCCAGATGAGCGGCGTGTTGTCGTAGTCGCCCTCCGCCGCCACCGAGACCGAGGCCTCCCAGACCTGCTTGCGGAGGCGGGCGTCGTCCACGTGCTGCATCACGGGAAACATCGAGGGAAACTGGAGCGTGAAGCGCCAGGCCGGCTTGTCCTCGCTGGCGAGTCCCTTGGCCCGCGCGTTGGCGAACGCGGCGGCCTTGGCGGAGTCCGGCAGGCCGGCGAGGCGGGCTTCATCCTCGATGACCATTTCCCAGGCATTGGTCGAATCGAGCACGTGCTCGGAATACTGCTTGGTCAGCTTCGAGAGCTCCGACTGGATCGCGGCGACCTGCTCCTTTTCCTCCGGCGGCAGGTTGGCACCGGCCTGGATGAAGTCCTGCATGGTCTCCTCGACGAAACGGCGGCGCACGGGATCGAGCTGGTCGACCTCCGCCGACTCGCCGTAGGCATGCAGGATCGACCACAGCCCGGCATTGAGCGGGATCGAGGCATAGAAGGCGGTCACCTCGGGCAGCATCGCATTGAGCCCGGCGCGCTGCTCGGGATGATCGTTGACCGAGTCGAGGTGGTTGAGCCGACCCCACCCGCGGTCGAGCAGCTCGGTGGCATCCTCGAGCGCGCCGAAGGTGGACTCGTAGCTGGCCGTGGCGGGATCCTGGGCGACGATGGCGTCGATGTTTTCCTGCGCCACCTTCAGGGCGTAGCGGATGTCGGGCTCGATGGCGGTGGCGACCAGGCTGGACCAGCGGACATGGAAATCGTCGGCAAGAAACGGATGCATGGAAGTTTCCTAGGCCATCGCCGGCGGAGTGCAAGGGGCGAGGTCGCCCGGATGTCACCCCCCCGAACGCTTCATCGGCGGCATCGCCCCGCGTGTTTCAAGCCCGTGGAGCATGGCATGGAGCTGGGCCCGCTTGGCGTGGTAGTTCGCTTGGGCGCGCTGATATCGGGTACCGGAATCGATCTGGACCTTGCCGAGCACGAAGGCGATGCCGCCGACGAGCAGGGCCGCGCCGAACCCGGCGAGCGCGGATTGCTGCCCTGCCAGGACGAAGGTGAAACCCATGGCGACCATGCCGACCACCCAGATGAAATAGCCGCCGAGCGGGTTCGGCTCGACGAGTATTCCGTTCCCGGATCGGCAAGTCGCCTGCCGATAGGTCGCCCAAGTTTCCTCCAGCTTCCGCAGTTCCCGCTCGAGTCGCAGCAGCCTCACCTCGTGTTCCACGGCATCCTGCCGGCGCATGACGTCGTCGAGGATCTTGCTGTAGGAAACGGAGGGGTCGTGGACGATTTCCAGCCGCGAAGAGCAGTAGCGGCAGGTCACGAAGCGGACGTTTTCGTCCACTTCGAGATCCGCGCCACACTGCTGACAGGCGACCTTACTGACCTTGACCGGCATGGCCGGGAGGTTAGCCGGGACGGGCTCGCGGCGGCAGCTCCATTTTCCCCGGCCCATTGGAATCGATGCCGCCACTTGGCAGCGGCGCGATCCGCGGATAGAGGGGCGCATGGGCCTGACCACCCGCGATTTCCACTACGACCTGCCGGAGGAACTGATCGCCTCCCGGCCGCTGGAGGATCGCGCCGGATCGCGCATGATGGTGGTGCACCGCGGATCCGGAAAGATCGAACATCGCCACTTCCGTGACCTGCCGGAGTATCTGCGGGCCGATGACCTGCTGGTGCTGAATGACACCCGGGTGATCCCGGCACGGGTGTTTTCCGATGACGGAAAAATCGAGCTGCTGTGCCTCGACCGCCTGTCGCCCACCGAGTGGCGATGCCTGGTGCGGCCGGGGAAAAAGATGAAGCCGGGCCGCGAGGTGGTCGTCGGTGGCACCGTCGGCACCGTCGCCGAGGTGTTCGAGAACGGCGACCGCCTGATCCGCTGGAAAAGGGCGATCCGGCTCGATGACCACGGCCACTTGGCGCTGCCGCACTACATGAACCGCGACGACGAGGAGCTGGACAAGGAGCGCTACCAGACGGTCTTCGCGCGCGAGGAGGGTGCGATCGCCGCGCCCACCGCCGGGCTGCATTTCACACCGGAAATGCTGGCCCGCTTCGATCACGCCTTCCTGACCCTTCATGTCGGCGTGGGCACCTTCCGACCGGTCAGCGTCGAGCGGCCGGAGGACCACGCGATGCACTCGGAGCGCTTTGCTTTATCCGCCGACAGCGCCGCCCGGATCAACGCGGCGGGACGGGTGGTGGCGGTCGGAACCACCGTGACGCGCGTGCTCGAGCATCTCGGCCGGGAGTCCGCAACGCTGGCCGAGGTGGACCAGCACGGCGAGACGGACATTTTCATCTACCCTCCCTACCGCCTGCAGGTGGTGGACGCGCTGCTGACGAATTTCCACCTGCCGGAGAGCACGCTGATCATGCTGGTCAGCGCCCTGGCCGGCCGCGAGCTGGTGCTGGAGGCTTACCGCGAGGCGGTGCGGGAGCGCTATCGCTTCTACAGCTACGGCGACTGCATGCTGGTGCTTTGACGACGAAAAAAGGCCGGCCCCATCCCGGAGCCGGCCTTTTTTCTGTGGAAAACCCAGGTCAACGGCGGCGGCGAATCGCCAATCCGGCCAGGCCCGCCAAGGCCAGCGCGGCGGAACCCGGCTCCGGCACGGTGGAAACGTCGTTGAAGACCTGCCCGAGGGTCAGGGTGCCATCCAGCGCCGAGGCGTTGTTGGTGAAATAGACCCCGGCGGCCGCATTGTCGGTGAGACCTCCACGGAAGCCGTTGACGCCCGCAGTCGGCTGATTGTTGTCGAGGACGCCGAGGCTGACCGTGCTGTTGCCGCGCCAGTTCCAGGTCGAAGTGACGTCGGTCAGCGCGTAGGTGGTGAACGCTCCGTCCTGGCCGACGACAAGCGTCGCATTGGCGCCATCGAAGGAAGCGAAAATGTCGGTCGGCACGCCGGCAGCCACGGTGCCGAGCTGGATGCCGAGGGCATCGCCGAGACCGCTGGTGTCGCCCGGCCCGGTGGGGAAGGCGGCGGAGTTTCCCGAGCTGGAGAGGAACCAGACGCTGCCCCCGATGATCCACAGGCCCGAGCCGCTGGTGGTGCCGCCAATTTCCAGGATGGCGACCGCCCCGGTCACGCTGTTGGCGAGGTCCGTCGCGCTGGGAGTGAAGCTGGCTGCCATGGTCATGCCATCGGCCAGGTTGGTAGCGCCGATGGTGGTCGTGGTGGCCGTGGTGCTGCTGAAGACCGCGCTGCCATCGTTCAAATCGGGGACAATGGTGCCCGCGGAGGCCGCGCCGCAGGCGAGCAGCGACACGGAGAGCTTGAGGAGTGGAGAGGTGGGTTTCATTTGGGATTTTTCGGGAGTTGGAATTCGGGGTCCGATCCGCTCGCACCCCATCGTTTGGGCCATTTCCCGATCCGATCGGGTGTTCCTGAAAAAGCCGAAAAATTCTTCCCGGGCTGCCCATCGACTGAGGTGTCCCGGCGGGCGTTGAAAAACCCGTTGCACGGCACCGGGCGGCGGTGTTGACTCCGCCCTGCTGTCAGGGGCCGTGGAGGTTCGGCAGGCGAACCCCGCCAGGCCTTGATCGGAGCAACGGTAGCTCGTCCGGATTTGCCGCGGTTCCCTGGCAGCACTCCTCCCCGGCCGACGCTTATTTCCGCTGCATGATGTCGCCCAGGCGGGCCGCATCCTCGGGTGAAAGCTCGAGCAGGTTCCACGGCTGGTCGCGAAACATCGCGAGCGGCAACATCGGGGGAGCCGGGCGATCCGCCGGGGCTCCCCGAAGCTCCGCCACGGTGCCTTCGGGATCGAGACGATTGAGCGGGTTGAGGCTGTAGCCGGCGCCGATGTCGGCGCCGTCGCTTTCCCGCATCTCGAAGTGCAGGTGCGCGGGGTAGTAGCCATTGGACGTCCCCACCATGCCAATCCGGTCACCGCGGGCGACCAGCGCGCCGACGGCGACGTCGATTTCGTGCATGTGGGCGTACATCGACTGCAGCAGGCGGCCATCGGCCGCGCGGTGGGCGAGGATGACGGTGTTCCCCCACCCGGGCGAAGGCTCGCCGGCGTAAATGACCAGCCCGTCCGCGGTGGCGGTGACGGGGTCCCCGAGGTCGGTGTTCATGCCGCCGATGCCGTTGAGGTCGTCGCCGGTGTGGTGGCCGCCCCTCCCCTGGTTCATTTCCCAGAAAGGCTGGGCATTGTAGGTGAGCGCGCCATTCGCACCGCCCATGGGGGCATCGAAGCGCGCCGCCTCGGGCACGCTGGCCAGGTCCCAGGCGGAAAGCTGGTGAAGCCGGTGCCTCGGCTTCCCGTCCTCCGGCAGGAACAGCGGCGCATCGGCGGTCTGGTAGGTGGCCAGTGATTCGACATCCGGCAGGCGGGACGATGGCCCGCGCAGGAACACCCACGCCGCAAGACACGCCGCCAGCAGCAGCAGGACGACGGACACGGGATGAATGCGGGGGCGGGCCATGTTTCTACGGTAGGTATAGTACTTCAGAAGTCGAGGTAGATCTCGGACCGGCGGTTGGCACGGCGGCCGGAGGGGTTGTCCTCGCCGGACTCGGTGAAATTCGGCCGCCGCGGCTGGCTCTGGCCTTTGGCGAGGGTGACGATCTGCAGCTCGTCGACCCCATTGCGGACCAGGAATTCCTTCACCGCCGCAGCGCGCCGGGCGGAAAGCTGCTCGTTGTAGTTCTCACTGCCGAGGGCGTCGGTGTGGCCGGAAATGGTGAGCTTTTTCCCCACATCGAGCCGCAGGATATCGGCCACGATCTCGAGCTGGCGGGCGGTGCGGGGTGAGAGGGTGTCGGCATCGAAGTCGAAGTAGAGCACCAACGTGTCGCCGCCCCTGGGGTTCTTCAGCAGGGGGGTGTAGTAGACATCGCCGCCGGCGAAACGACGGGCGTAGTCGGCGAGCAGCTCATCGAGGTTGATCTCGGTGACCAGCCAGCCTTCGGCGGCGGACCTGCCGAGGGTCATGGAGAACTGGGCGATCGCGTCCCCGTCGCCGGCGAGGACATTGGCAAGGAAGCCGGCGGCATCGTCGCGCTCGAACATACCGCGCAAGGGCTTTTCCGGCCTGAGCCGGTAGTGGCCCTCCTCGAACAGGATGCAGAGCCCGGCGATCTTGGCGTCGGAGACGCGGCTGGTATCGACGAACTCCTTCGCCTGCTCGAAGTCCTGCCGGAGGGTGGCCTGCAGGAAAGCATCGCTGATGCCGAGGGGATCCACGACGATGGCTCGGGGCACCGGCTCCCCGGGTCCTGGCGGCAGGGTGATTTTCCCGACCCTCCAGCCCGCTTGCCCGCGGTTCAGGTCGAGCAGGATGCGATCCCGCCCCGGCTCGGCACCATCCAGCTCAAGGGACCAGCGAATGCGGGCGTTGACCTCCATTTCGCCGACTTCGTGGGCGGGATCGGGCCGTTTGAGCTTGAGCGAGCCGGCGGCGGCCAGCTCGGCCAGGCGCTGGCGGGCTTCCGGGGTGAGGGCGGCGCTCCCGATGAGCTTGCCGGCGGTCTGCAGGTCACCCTTTTCCAAGGCCTCACCGATTTCCCCGACCAGGCTGCCGGGATCCCGGCGCGTCATGCCCGGACCGGGATCCTCGGGAAACTCCGCCGCGGTGGTGTCGATGGAGTTTTCCTCAAGGGCGGGGATTTTCTCCGGCAACGGCACGGGATCCGGATCCTCAGCCCGGGTGATCGGGGGCGGCTGCGGGGCTTCCACCCCCACCGGGTGGGGGGAAAAGCGGTTCAGCAGGAGAAAGGTGGCCACGGCGCCGATGACGAGCGCGAGGATCAGGTAGGGAGCTTGGTGGCGCATGGCATCGGAAGGGGATGGATCGCTGCAAGGGGAACGGACGCGCGAGGTCGTTTTTATCGGCTGAGGCGGGGCAGCCGTACCTGACCACGGCGGTTGCCGCGGATGATGGTGAGCGCGGTCGCTTGCGCGGCCACCGAGGAAGCGAGTTCCTGGCGGAAGTGGTCGAGCGTCCCGACCGCGCTACCATTGATCTGGACGATGCGGTCGCCCGGCAGCAGGTGGCCCTCCGCCAGCGAGCCGGGGGCGATCTTTTCAACGATGATGCCCTGCGAGACGTCGGCCGAAGACGGCGTGATGCCGACTTTTTGCCAAACTTCGTCTTCCCCGGGAACTTCGGCGGGCGCGGGCGGGGTGACGTTCGCTTCACCGATGGTCACGTCGAGAGTCTGCTTCTTGCCCTGCCGCCAGATCTCCACGGGGACCGGTTTTCCGACCTTCGACCGGCGGACCATGTTCAGGAGCGTGGTGACATTCTCGACCTTCTCGCCGTTGTAGGAAACGACCACGTCCAGCGGCTTCAGGCCCGCCAGATCGGCCGGTGAGTTTTCGATCACCGACCGGATCACCGCACCTTCTCCATCGTAGCCCAGGGAATAGCGCAGGGCGCGGTCCAGGTCGTCGACCCGGCGGACGCCGAGGTAGCCGTAGATCGGCTGTCCGCGCTCGAGAATGGTCTGCAAGGCGGTCATGACGTCGTTCGAGGGAATGGCGAATCCCACGCCCTGAAAGCCGGCGTTGACGCGGTCGTCCGGCCGGTAGATGGCCGAGTTGATGCCGATGACTTCGCCGCGGATGTTCACCAGCGGCCCGCCCGAATTGCCGGGGTTGATGGCGGCATCGGTCTGCAGAAGATCCCGCTGGGTATCGGAAACCGACCGATCGACCGCGGAAATGATGCCTTGAGTGATGGTTTCCCCAAGACCGAAGGGGTTTCCGATGGCAAAAGCAATCTGGCCGCGCCGGACACCGGTGGAGTCCCCGAGCCGGAGCGGCGTCAGGTCGGTGGCTCCCTCGATTTTCAAGACGGCGATGTCGAGCAGCGGATCGGAGCCGATGAGCCGCGCCCCGTAGGTTTCGCCATTGTGCAGGGTGACTTTGATTTCCTGCTGATTCTCAATGACATGGTGATTGGTGACCACGTGGCCCTCCTTGGTCACGATCACTCCGGATCCTTGGCCTTTGGTGGGCACCGGGCGCACGAACTGGCGGCCGGACCAATCGAAGAAGCGCTGGGCCTGGACGCCGTTGGTATTGATGCTGACGACGGATTTGACGACGGCATCGGTGAGCGTGGCGTATTCTTCATCAAGGCGGGAGAGCACCTCCACATCGTCGAAATCGAGCGGCGCCCGCTCCGGCAAGGTGTAGGCTTCGGGCCGGTAGCCGTTGGAATTCTTGTCGGCCGCGCCCAGAGCCCGCAGGACGCCGGAGGGACCGTTACGGATGAAAAAGACGGCAGCGAAGGTGCCGCAGAACACTCCGAGGAGCACCAGGAAGCTTCGGAAGCCACGTTTCATGAAAAGGGGTGGGTGAGGCCCCGAATGGGCCTCCGGGAAGGGGCTTTTGCAAGATCGAAGTCAGGGCTTGCGCGGGGCGGGAAAGGTGGAGGCGTCCCCCACCGCATCGGTCAGCCGCATCACCGCCTCGCGGAAATCCCGGTAGACCGGCGTGACCAGCAACTGAATCCGGTGAGTGGAGGTCTGGTAGTCCCGGTCCAGCCGCCGGATCTGTCCGGCGAGATTGCCGAGGGACTTGGAAACATTGAAGGCGAGGTTGTGCAGCTCATCCCGCGCATCAACCCTTTCACTCAGGTTTTCGACGGGAGCCAGCCGCTGGCGGCACTGCGAATCGGCCTCCAGAAGCATGCTCGGATCGACCGATTCAGCCCCGGCGGCCTGGAGCAGGACGGGACCCAGCGGAAGGAGGGCCGAGCGGATCTCGCGGGCATACATTTCCCGCGGCAGCCGACGGGGCCACTGGGAGGTGCCCCGAAGTACGAGCATTCGGGCCGATGCGTGCTCGGGAAGGATCTCGGCGATCCGGGCAAGGCGCTGCCGGGGACCGGGCATGGCAAGAAAGCTGCCCAAGGACCGAGTTCCCTTGGCCTTCCGGACTTCATCGAAAAGCTGGCCGGCTTCCGCGACTTCGGGAAGGGGCTCAAGCGAAGCCCATTGAAGGGCTTGGTCCAGAGTATCCGCGAGCAGCACCTGATGCTCGAGAAAGAACTCGGAGCGGTCGAGGGTGATCATTGAGGGCAGCAGGTCCTCCGCACCGGATGGCAGGATGAGCCTGCGACCTTCATCCGGCTCGAGCGTCCTCAACGTTTCCCAGAACAAGGGCGGAAGCCCGAGTTTCCCATCGGAGCCCACCGTCGCAAGGAAGAGGACCTCCGGATCAAGCTCGACCCCACGGTAGACGCCCTCCACGAGCAACTCGGCGGCCGCGTTGAATTGCGCTGGCTCCGCCACGGTCTTCTTGGACCAGCGCGGCAGATCGAACTTCAGACGGGTGAGCTTGGCGGGTTTGGGCCGGCCGGAAATCCGCTTTTTCACCTGAAGCTGGAGGGAGCGGCTCTTGTCGGAAAAATGATCGGGCGGCTCGATCCGCCAATCCGCGCCGGGTTCGTCACCCTTTTCCCGGTAAGCCGTCAGGGTGAATTCCGTGGGAATCACCCGGGCGCTGCCCGAGGCTGTCTCGTTTTCTCGGTAAGGCACACGGATGGAGTCGGATCGGACGGAAAACGAGATCGCCTCGGGGGCGTTCTTTTCCCCCGCTTCCTCCGGCTGCCCCGGGGGCGGCTCCTCGGGACCGATGAACTCCTCCAAGGGCGCCACCCAGCCTTGCCACGCCCCGTTTTCGGTTTCGTTCGCCCCGCTCAGATCTTCGAGGCATCGGGTAAACCGGGCCGCGTCCTCGCCCGCCTCGGGCTGGGCGAGCCAATTCACGGCGAGCTGGGCCGTCCGGGCCATCGGGTGAAGCGTGGCTGGCTCGACCTCATCCTGGCTGGAAAGGCGGGCCAGCAGATCGCGAGCCGACCGATTGGCAGGGTCGAGCGCCAATGCCATGGCCAACCATTGGGCAGCCCTTCGTTGGTCGGCGGGGGCATTTCCCGCGGATTCCGCCTGTTGGACGCATTCCTTGGAAAGGTCGCGCAAGGTTGCCCCATCGATCGGCAGCCGGTCGCGTCGAAACGGAGCCTCACCTTCCTGCGGAGCCACAAAAGCTGCCTGCGCCGCAAGCAACGGCAACCATCCGAGCGCCAACCCCCATTTCATCGCCTTCATCCTCGTCATTTATACGTCAGCGACAAGGGGGCTTTGCAGTCCCCTTGGGATTGATCGTTCGTCCGGCGGATCCGAAAGTAGGGCCATGAAGTCACCCATCGAGTGCGTCACCCGCGAGGAGGTCATGTTTTTCGACACCGACTGCGGTCAGGTGGTCCACAACATCGCCTACCTTCGCATGATCGAGACCTGCCGGACGCGGCTGGCCGCACGACTCGGCATGGACCTTCGGCAAATGACCGAGTCCCGCTGCTTTCCGGTCGTGACCCGCACCGAGATCGACTACCGGAGGCCCGCACGGCTCGGCGATTGGTTGAGCCTTCGCGGCACCTTGGGCGAGGTGGGTGGCGTGCGCTTCTGGTGCCACTTCGAAATGACGAGAGAGAGCGACGGCGAACTGCTGGTGACCGCGCGGCAGGCCCTTGCACTGGTTCAAATGCCAGAGGGGCGACCGGTCCGGCTCCCGCCGGGCTTCGGTGAGGAGTGAAGGCTCAGACCGACGGCGGTCTCCCCTTCTCCAGCCACACCGCAAGAACAGCCACATCCGCCGGGGTGATGCCGGGGATCCGTCCCGCCTGGCCCAAGGTTGCCGGCCTGATTTCCGAAAAACGCTGTTTCGCCTCCGTCTTCAGGCCGGTGATTTCGTGGAAATCGAGGGAATCGGGGATCCTTTTCTCCTCCGCCCGGGCCATCCGTGCCACCTGAACCTGCTGACGTTGAAGATGACCTTCGTATTTGAACTCGGTCTCGATCAACGGCCAATGTTCCACGTGGAACTCTTTCAAGATCTCCGCCGGCAGTGCGTGCCAGCGATTCTCGACGCGGCGAAACCAATGATCGAGCTTCACCCCTTCATGGCTGAAGCGACGCCCGAATGCCAGGGCCCGATCCAATTCCTCCTTCTTCCGCCCGGCGCGCGCAACCCGCTCGCCCACCGCCAGCCCGAGCTGCGCTGCCAGCGGCGTGAGGCGAAGGTCCGCGTTGTCCTGCCTCAAGAGCAGGCGGAATTCGGCACGGCTGGTAAACATGCGATAGGGTTCGGTGCAGCCACGGGTTACGAGATCATCGACCATCACTCCCAGGTAGGCTTGGTCACGCCGCAGCAGGAAGGGGTCCCTGCCGGCGACCTTGAGAGCGGCATTCGCGCCGGCGATGAGGCCCTGACCGGCCGCTTCCTCGTACCCGGAGGTTCCGTTGATCTGCCCGGCGAAATAGAGGCCCTCCACTCTTTTCGTCTCCAGAGTGGGGTGAAGCTGCGTCGGCGGACAGTAATCATACTCCACCGCATAGCCAGGCCGCAGGATCTGGCAGGCCTCCAGACCGGGGATCGTTCGAAGGAACGAGAGCTGGACCTCGTAAGGCAAGGAGGTGGAGACGCCGTTGACGTAATACTCGTGGGTCTGGCGTCCCTCCGGCTCCAAAAACACCTGATGACGCTCCTTTTCAGCGAAACGAACCACCTTGTCCTCGATCGAAGGGCAATAACGGGGCCCGACCCCCTCGATCACGCCGGAATACATGGGGGATTGGTCGAGATTCTCGCGAATCGCCTCGTGCGTGGAGGCGTTCGTGTAGGTGACCCAGCAGGGTGATTGTTCCATGTGGAACATTGGGTCCGCCCATGCGTTCAGCGTGAAAAGGTCGTGCTGACCCCGTTCAATGGTATCCGTGAGGAAAGAGAACCGGGGCGGAGGGTCGTCGCCGTCCTGACGCTCGCATTTCGAGAAGTCGATGGAAGTCCCCAGCAACCGGCAGGGAGTGCCGGTCTTGAAACGTTCCACGTGGAACCCGAGGGCCTTGAGCGAGTCCGACACGGTCGAAATGGCATCCCCCATGCGGCCCCCTTTTTCATTCCGAAGGCCCACATGCATCAGCCCGCGCATGAACGTGCCGGCGGACAGCACCACCGACAAAGCGTCGATTTCCATCCCGAGAGAGGTGCGGATGCCGATGATCCGGCCGTCCTGCACCCGCAGCTCCGCCACGTTCCCTTGGTGAAGCTCGATCCTCTCGGTGCCCTCGAGGAGCCACTTCATCCGAAACTGGTAAGCCTTTTTGTCGCACTGGGCTCGTGGGGCGCGAACCGACGGCCCTTTGGAGGCATTGAGCATCCGAAACTGGATCCCGGTGGCGTCCGTATTCAGGCCCATGGCTCCTCCCAGCGCATCGATCTCCCGGACCATGTGGCCTTTCGCCAAGCCACCGATCGCCGGGTTGCACGACATTTGGCCAATCGTGTCCAGGTTCTGGGTCAAAACCGCTACCTCGGCGCCAAGCCGGGCGGCGGCCAACGCAGCTTCAACACCGGCGTGGCCGGCCCCAATCACCAGGACATCGTATCGTTTCGGGTAGCGGAACATGCAGGGGCCGCGACGCTAGCAGCGGTTTGCACGGATACAAGACCGGCCGACGTTCCACGTGGAACACCGATCAAGGCAGATCGAGGATGCCGCTGCGGGCCCTCGGGAGCAGTTCGCTCAACCGGAACCGCACGGATGTCTCACGGTTCACCAGCCAAACCTCCGGGTCGCCGAACTCCGCCAGCACCTGACGGCAGGCACCGCATGGCGAGATCGGGACCGCGGTTTCGGCCACCACCACCACGCATCGGAATACCCGCTCGCCGGCGACAACGCCCGCGCCGATCGCGACCCGCTCCGCGCACTGGGTGAGCCCGTAAGACAGGTTCTCGACATTGCATCCCCGGAAGACTTCCCCACCCTCCCCCACCACCACGGCTCCGACCTTGAACTTCGAATAAGGCGCGTAGGCCGCCTCGCGGGCCTCCCACGCCATCCGGATCCATGCATCCACCTCCGACATGATCTTGGAATGACGGAATTCCCTTGCGCCGGCGATCATTTTCGGCTCGCTCCGATCTTCATCCTACGGCATCGAAGAGCCATGCGCTCAACATGGTTTGCTTCGCTTCTGCTCGTGGGTCTTCTGATCGTCTTCCGCGTGATCAGCGCGTTCGGCCTCTTGCCGAACTTCTCCCCCCTGCCCGCTGTCTTTCTCTGCAGTCTGATTTTCTTCCGTAAAAAATCGGCCTGGCTCCTGCCGGTCGTGGCCTGGATGGTCACCGACCCCCTGGTAAGCCTGATCCAAGGATACCCGCTCATCGGCTTCCAGCATCTGGGCATCCTCGCCGGGCTCAGCGGTTGCGTGGGGCTGGGCCTGTGGCTCCGCCGCCACCCATCGCGCGGTGCCGTCCTGGGTGGCTCCCTCCTCGCTGCAGCGTTCTTCTATGTTGCCAGCAACAGCGTCGCCTTCCTTTTCGACCCGCTTTATTCAAAGACCTTCCACGGTTTCGTCCAGGCCCAGTGGACCGGGCCCGAGGGATACGCCCCCACCTGGCTCTTCTTCCGCAACCTCGCGGCCGCCAATTTCCTCTTCACCGCCGCCTTCCTTTCGGCTCTGAGCCCCGCGGCCCGCTTCACCAACCCGGCGACGCTTCCCACCGCCACGCATTCGTAAGCCAATAAACCTTGCGCCCGCCCGGCCCCCGTCCTAAGTCCCCTCCGCCTATGTTTTCCGCCGATTCCCAGCAGCTCGATTTCGCGGGCTCGCCCGTCAACCAAGGCCTCACCGCAGAACAGAAAATCGAGCTCTATCGCCGGATGGTTCGCATCCGCCGGTTCGAGCAGGCGGCGCTGAAATACTACAACGCCGGCAAAATGGGAGGCTTCCTCCACCTGTATATCGGCCAGGAATCGGTCGCGGTCGGCACCCTGTCTCTGTGCGGCGACAACGACCACACCATCACCGCCTACCGCTGCCACGGACATGCCCTCGCCGCCGGCATGGGCATGAACGAATGCATGGCCGAACTCTACGGCAAGGCCAGCGGCTGCTCGAAGGGCAAGGGCGGCTCGATGCACTTCTTCGCGCCCGACAAGAACTTCTGGGGCGGCCATGGCATCGTCGGTGGCCAGACCCCGCTCGGACTCGGCCTGGCCTACGGCCTGAAATACCAGGGCCTCGCCGGATGCGCCCTCTGCTACCTGGGCGACGGCGCCGTCAACCAAGGCGCCTTTCACGAGTCGCTCAACCTCGCCGCCCTGTTCGAGCTCCCCGCCATCTACATCATCGAAAACAATGGCTACTCAATGGGCACTTCCCAGAAGCGCTCGTCATCCTTCAAGGGATGCCTCGCCCAGCGGGCCGAGGCCTACGACATGGAGTGGGACCTGGTGAACGGAGCCGACATCTACGAGGTCCGCGCCAAGACCCACATCGCCATGGAGCGGGCGCGCAAACAGCAGAAGCCCACCCTTCTCGAGATCGCCACCTACCGCTACTACGGGCATAGTATCGCCGACGCCAACCACAAGAAATACCGCACGCCGGAGGAGATCGAGAACTACAAGCAGAACCACGATCCCATCCGTCTGTGGGAGCGCCGCCTCATCGACGAGGCCGTGCTTACCGAGGACATGGTGAAGGAGATCGATCAGGAAGCCAAGCAGCAGGCCGCCGCCGCCGTCGAGTTCGCCGAGCAGGCCGACGCTCCCACCGTCGATTCCATCATGCAGGACGTCTATTGGGAATCCGACCACGGTACCGAGTCCTCGAAGATCGGCCGCCACTTCTTCACCGACTGAATTTTTCTACTACGATTCTAGTAGCAACCCACCCCTCTCTCCCAGCCTATCTACTTTCGATGTCCCGCACCCTGACCTACCGCGAAGCGCTCCGTGAAGGCCTCGACGAGGAACTCGCCCGCGATGAAAACGTCGTCATCCTCGGTGAGGAAGTCGCCCAGTACAACGGCGCCTACAAAGTGACCGAAGGCCTGTGGGCCAAATGGGGCGACAAGCGCATTGTGGACACCCCGATCTCCGAAGCCGGCTTCATCGGCATGGGCATCGGCGCCTCGATGCTCGGCGTGCGCCCGGTGATGGAGCTGATGTTCTGGTCCTTCCACTCCGTCGCTTTCGATCAGTTGGTCAACAATGCCGCCTGCGTCCGCTACATGTCGGGGGGCCTCATCAACGTCCCCATCGTGATGCGCGGCCCCGCCAACGGCGGCACCGCCGTGGGAGCCACCCACTGTCACGTGCCCGAGGCCCTGTTCGCCTCATTCCCCGGCCTCAAGGTCTGCGCCCCGGCCACCCCGGCCGACGCCAAGGGCCTCATCAAGTCCGCCATCCGCGACAATGATCCGGTCTACGTGATGGAGAACACCCTCCTCTACGGCACCAAGGGTGAAGTCCCCGATCCGTCGGAAGGCGACCACTTGGTCCCGCTCGGCAAGGCCGACTTGAAGCGCGAGGGCGGCGACGTTTCCCTCATCGCCCACGGCCGCTCGGTGCTTCACGCCCTGGAGGCGGCCGAGACGCTCCAAAGCGAGCACGGCATTTCCGCCGACGTTCTGGACCTCCGCTCGATCCGGCCCCTCGATGTGGATGCGATCCTGGCCACCGTCAGGAAAACCAACCGGGTCGTTCTGGTCGATGAATCGAAAGGCTTCGGCGGCGTCTCCGCCATGGTTTCCCACGTGATTCAGGACGAGGCCTTCGACTGGCTCGATGCCCCGATCAAGCGGGTCACCACCCTCGACGCCCCCGCCATCTACTCTCCGCACATTGAGCACGAGCAGCTTCCCAATCCGAAACGAATCGTCGACCGGGTGCTGACCATGGGCTGAACGGGTCCAACTCCGTCAAGACCGCCCTTTTTCGTTGCCAGTCCGTGCCCCGCCCGTAGCATTTCAACAATGTTCAACCTCATCCGTCTTGCCATGATCGCCGCCGCGTGCCTCGCGGTGTCGTCCTGCTGCTGCCTGTTCTGATTTTTTCATCGAAAAGATTCACATGAAAAACCTGACCCTGCTCCTGTCGCTCGTCGCCCTCTCCCTCGGCTTCAGCTCCTGCTGCTCCATGTTCGGTGCGAAAAACTTCTTCGCCGGCGTGAAGGAAGAGACCTACAAAGCCAAAGTCTGCGGCTACGACATCGTTCGCGAAGAAAAGGTCGTCGATGCCAAGTCCGGCCTTGTCGAAGTCACTGAAACCAAGGTTCCCCGCTATGAAGAGCGCACCAGAAAGGTGTTCGTGAAGTGCCCCAAGTGCACCCGCTACTACTGCCTCAAGGAAGGCTGCTGCGGATCCAATACCGAGGCCGCCCGCAAGATGGCCACCGCCCAAGGTTCCTCCGGCAGCCCGTTCATCGGCTTGGTTCCGACCATGAAGCCGATCGCTCCCTGAGTTTCTCGGTTCATCGATCTCATCCAGCGGAGTTCCGGTTTCCGGACTCCGCTTTTTCATTTCCCCGCCGGCCAAGGAAAACGCTGGATTTGCCCCGCCCCAGAGGTGAGCCTCCCCGCGGTTCCTCTCTTTCAGAAACATGGCTATCAACATCGAAATGCCCAAGCTCTCGGACACCATGACCGAGGGCACTCTCGTCAAGTGGCACAAGCAGGTCGGCGACGACGTCGAGATCGGCGACATCATCGCCGAGGTCGAAACCGACAAGGCGACCATGGAAATGGAAGCGTTCGACGAAGGCACCATCACTGAAATCCGCGTGCAGGAAGGCGAAAAAGCTCCGATCGGCAGCGTGCTCGCGGTGCTCGATGGCGACGACGCCGGCACCGGACCCGCCCCTTCTTCTTCCAAATCGGAGACCGAACCGAAGCCTGCCGAGGAGAAACCTGCCTCCCAGCCGGCTCCCGCCGGGTCGCCGGCTCCCGCCGCCACCAACCGCGATGCGGGCGACCGGATCAAGGCTTCGCCGCTAGCCCGCAAGATCGCGGCGGAGAACGGAGTGGATCTTTCCTCCCTCGAAGGCTCCGGCCCCGGAGGCCGGATCGTAAAGGCCGACGTCGAAGGCTCGAAACCGGCAGCTCCTGCCCAAAGCTCCCAAGCATCAGCCGCCGACCGACTCGCCGCCGCCGCCAAGGCCAAGGCATCGACCCCAGCCGCCGCCCCCGCTCCGCAAGCCATTCAGCCGACCGCCAAGGAAGGCGACGAGAAGCTTCCACTCTCCTCGATGCGGAAGATCATCGCCGACCGCCTGCTCCTTTCGAAGCAGACCATCCCCCACTTCTACCTCCACGCCGAGGTCGACATGGCACCCTTGATGGCCCTCCGCAAGCAGGTCAATTCCCAAGCCGAGCAGACCCACGGCAACAAGTATTCCGTCAACGACTTCGTCCTCAAAGCCGCGATCAACTCGGCCCAAGCCGTGCCCGCCGTGAACGCCTCGTTCGCTGGCGACTCGATCCTCCAGTTCGCCAGCGTCGGCATGGCAGTCGCCATCGCCGTCGAGGATGGCCTCGTCACCCCCGTCATCAAGAACGCCGAGACCAAGTCGCTCCTCCAGATTTCCAAGGAGGTCAAAGACATGGCCGCACGCGCCAAGGACAAGAAGCTCAAGCCCAACGAATTCGACGGCGGCACGCTCACCGTCTCGAATCTCGGTGCATGGGGCGTCGAGTCCTTTGACGCCATCGTCAACCCGCCGCAGGCCCTCATCGTCAGCGTCGGCGCCGCCCTCGAGAAGCCGGTCGTGAAGGACGGCCAGATCGTCCCCGGCCTGCGCATGAACCTCGGCATCAGCTGCGACCACCGCGTCGTGGACGGCGCCGTGGCCGCCCGCTTCCTGGCGGAAATGAAGAAGCTCCTCGAGCAGCCCGCCCTGATGCTGATCTGATCGGGCCCCGCTTCGCTCCTCCTCCAAGGTGGCACCCGGTTCGGGCTGCCACCTTTTTTCATGGGCTCAGACCCTATCCTTTCCCGGGCGCTTTATCCCCATGGTTGAAGAGGGGTTTTTTAAAACCGAAAAGAGTTCTTCTTCTTCATCATGTGGATAAATCGCTGGAATCGATGTTCCACTTGCAGCCCCTAGGATTCCACGGCTTCGACAGCTGTGGGAAAACCCCGGCACAAGCGTGAGGCCATCCCTCCCGGCACCTTGAGGTCGTTTCTTCTCACGAGGAAACCCCGGGTTGTTCCCAATCCATTCGCGGAATCCCCGCGCTTCGCCGCCTCGGAATACTTGCCGCTCAGCCGGTGGACGACTATCCCGGACCCGTGCCCGGCACCCGCATCATCCACGCCCAGGACGACGACATGAAGTCCGCCGTCCGCGAAGCCGCCGCCCTGCTCGCCAGCGGGGAAATCGTGGCCGTGCCCACGGAGACCGTCTACGGCCTCGCTGCCGATGCTTTCAACGCCGAGGCGGTCGCCAAGGTCTACGAAGCTAAGGAGCGACCGAGCTTCGACCCTCTCATCGTCCACATCGCCAGCGCCCGGCAGCTCGAGGACGTCGCCACCATCCCTGCCGAAGTCGAGCCGACCCTCCGCAAGCTCATGGCCGCGTTCTGGCCCGGACCGCTGACCTTCGTCCTGCCGAAAACCGACCGCATTCCCGACCTGGTGACCAGCGGTCACCCCACCGTCGCCGTCCGCCAGAGCGCCCACAAGGTGTTCCGCGGCATTGGCAAGGAACTCGGCCGGCCCATCGCCGCGCCGAGCGCCAACCGCTTCGGCCGCATTTCCCCGACCTCGGCCAGCGCGGTGATGAAGGAACTCGACGGTCGCATCCCGCTCATCGTCGATGCCGGTGCCTGCCGCGACGGGCTGGAGAGCACCATCATCCGCGTCGAGCCCGGCGAGAAGCGACCCGAGATCCACATCCTCCGGCCAGGGCCTGTCACCAAGAAGGAGCTGCAGAACTTCGGCCGCGTCATCGTCGAAAAGAAACGCCTGATCGACGCCCCCGAGGCCCCCGGCCAGCTGGCCAGCCACTATGCCCCTCGTACTCCGCTGCTGATGTTCGACAAGCCGGAGGACTTCCAGCCGGAACCCGGCAAGCGCTACGGGCTCCTCAGCTACAAGGAGGACCCCAAGGCCGGCTACCTGAAGCTCCACGACTGGGCGGTCGTCGAAGCGCTCAGCCCCGGCAGCGGCAAGCTGCCCGAGGCCGCGGTCCGGCTGTTCCACGTGATGCGCGTGCTCGATGAAGCCGGGCTCGACTTCATCGTTGCCGAGCCGGTCAGCGATACCGGCCTCGGCCAGGCGATCATGGACCGCCTCCGCCGGGCCTCCACGGACTGAATTTCACCGTCCGGCCGTCTTACCTTCATCTCACTTCGCCATCCATCCGCATGCTCCGCTCGCTCTTTTCGGTAGGCAGTTTCACCCTCATGAGCCGGGTGCTGGGCTTGTTCCGCGACATGCTGGTCGCCCGCTATCTCGGCACCAGCATGTACAGCCAGGCCTTCGTGGCGGCGATGCGCCTGCCGAACATGTTCCGCCGGATCTTCGGCGAAGGGGCCTTCAACACCGCCTTCGTGCCCCTCTTCAACCGCGAGCTGGCCGACCACGGCCCGGACGAGGCGCGGAACTTCGCCAGCAACACCTTCTCCTGGCTTGCTACGGTGCTTGCCGTAGGAACGCTGGTCATCATCCCCGGCATGCCGTGGTTCGCCAAGATCCTCGTCGCCGGCTTCGAGCCGGAAAAGTATGCCATCACCGTCGCCTACTCGCGGATCATGTTCAGCTACCTGCTGTGCATGGCCCTGTCGGCGCATCTCAGCGGCGTGCTGAATTCGCTCGGCCGGTTCTCGTTGCCTGCCTTCGCGCCGGTGCTTCTGAATGTCCTGATGCTGGGGGTCCTGCTCATCGTCGTCCCGATCGCGCACCTCCAGGGAAGCTTGTATCACGTCGGCCTCTGGCTCTCGTGGGCGGTGTGTGCGGCAGGCTTTGCGCAGCTCGGCATGTTGTGGATTTCCTGCAAGCGCCATGGCATGGGCATCCGTCTGGGGAAACCGAAGCTCACCCCGCGGGTCCGGCGCCTGCTGGTCATCATGGGTCCGGCTGTGGCCACCGCCGGCGTCCAGCAGGTCAATGCCACCATCGGCACCCAGATCGCATCCATGCAGGACAAGGCGGTGTCCTTTCTCAGCTGGGCCGACCGTCTCTATCAGCTTCCCAACGGCCTCATCGGCGTCGCCTTCGGTGTGGTGCTGCTGCCGCAGATCACGCGCCTGGTGCGTTCCGGCAAGGAACTGGAAGCGCGTGAGCGGATGAAGGAGGGCATCGCCTTCGCCATGCTGCTCACCCTGCCGGCCGCAGCGGCGCTCATCGCGGCGGGCGATGAGTTCGTGGCCGTGCTTTTCCAGCGCGGGCAGTGGACGGCTTCCGACTCCTACGCCACCGGCCTCGCAGTGGCGGCCTACGGCTTTGGACTCCCGGCCTTCGTGCTGACGAAGGTCCTGCTGCCCGGGTTTTTCGCGCGGGAAAACACCCGCACTCCGCTCAAGCTCGCGCTCATCACCGTCAGCGTCGATGTCGGCTCGGCCCTCAGCCTCTATTTCTTCTTCCGCCAGTGGGGCATCGGCCACTTCGGTGTGGCGCTGGCCACCTCCATCGCCTCGTGGGTGAACGTCTTCCTGCTCACCCGCGGGCTGCGGGGTTTCCTGCAGATCGACCGCGCCCTGGTCAAAAAACTCGCCCGTACCCTGATAGCGGCGGCCATCTCGGGACTCGTGGTCTGGGGCGGTTCGCGCGGACTGGCCGGCTGGCTGGCGGGCGTCGAGTGGCAGCGCTGGCTGGCGGCCGGCTTGCTCGTGGCGGCGGGTGGCGGGGTCTATGGAATGATGGCCCTCGCCCTGAAGGCCACCAGCCTGGCCGAGTTGAAAGCCGGGTTCCGGCGCTGACGAATCCCCGCCTCTGGCACCTTGCGCGACCACCAATCGGGTCTAATCTAGCTCGCGATGGCGAAACGGCGGATCATTCTCCAAGCGGTCCTGGTCCTGGCGCTGGTGTGGGCGGTGGTGTTCGCGATCCGCTCCTACGCCGGCTCGAAGCGCGTCACCGCGGACAACATCGAGCACGCGATCGACGACGCGGACTTCGAGGACTGGTCGCAGGGTCCGTCCATCGATGGCGACCCGGAGCTGCGCGAACAGAAGCTCAACGAGATCGCCGGGATGTTCAATCGCCTCGATTTCTCCGAACGTCAGAAAGCCCGTGAAGACCGCGTGGGCGAGGCGATGTTCGCGCGGCTGACCAACGACGAGAAGGAGCGCTTCGTCGATCTGACCCTCCGCAAATCGATGGAAACCTTCATGGAAGCCGTCGATGCGATGACGCCGGCCGAGCGGGAAAAAATCGTCGCGGATGGCCTTCGGGAAATCGAGGAAGGCCGCACCGAGGAGGAGATGCAGCGCGCGCGGGAGGTCAGCGACGAGCTGCTGGCGAAGGTCACGAAGGAAGGCCTGCGGGCCTACTTTGAAAAGGCGGGCGCCGACACCAAGCTGGACCTGGCGCCCTTGTTGGAGGCCATGGACGGAGTGATGAAGGGCCTGTCCGGAAACGAGTTTCCGATGCGCGAATGAGCCGACCGAGCCAGCAGCGGGCGGGCTTCACCCTGACCGAGATCCTCGTCGCCCTGTTGATCGTCGCGACGCTCGCCGGGATTTCATTTCCCCTGGTCCGCGCCGGCATGCGCTCCGCCCACCGCGCCACCTGCCTGAGCAACCTGCGCCAGATCGGCGTGGGCGTGGAGCTCTACACCCAGGACCACGGCCAGCGGATGCCCGACCTCGCCACCGGCCGCGATTCGAAGGACGAGGACAAGGACGTGATCGAAAACACCCTCGATGAATATCTGGAAAACCCGGAGGTCTTCCACTGCCCGGCTGATGAGGGCGAGTTCGAGGCCACTGGATCGAGTTATGGCTGGAATCCCGTGGTCAGCGGCCGCCGGCTCGGTCGGCTGGAGTTTTTCGGCAGCGACGAAACCGAGAGCATCCCCCTCGTTTACGACAAGGAGAACTGGCACGAGAGCGGCGAGGAAAACGGCACCAACATCCTCTACGCCAACTGGACCACCACCAACGAGATCAACTTTTCCATCGACGACGAATGAGCGTGATGCTGGAGGTCGAATCGCTGCGCAAGAGCTTCGATGGCAAGCCCGCCCTGGAAGGCGTGTCCTTCGCCGTGCAGGAGGGCGAGATCTACGGCCTGCTCGGCCACAACGGCGCCGGCAAGAGCACCACGCTCGGCATCATCCTCGGCATGGTCGCGCCCGATGACGGCGAGGCGAGGATCGGCGGCGTGTCCGTCCAGCGGGAAAGGGCCAACGCCCTCAAGCGCGTCGGCTCGATCTTCGAGGCACCCAGCTTCTACGAGTACCTTAGTGGCTGGGAAAACCTCCGCATCCTCACCACCTACTCGGGAAAATTCGACCCGCGGGAAACGCAGGCCATCGTCGACAGGGTCGGGCTTTCCGAGCGCATCCGCTCGAAGGTCCGCACCTATTCCCACGGCATGCGCCAGCGCCTCGCGCTCGCCCAGGCCCTGCTGCCCATGCCGCGCGTGCTGCTCCTCGACGAGCCCACCGACGGTCTCGACCCCGAGGGCATCAAGTGGTTCCGCGACTTCATCCTGAACCTCCGCCGCGAGCGGGGCATGACCGTGCTCTTCAACTCCCACCTGCTCGCCGAGGTCGAGCAGATGTGCGATCGCGTCGCCATCCTCAAGGCCGGACGCCGGGTTCACGAAGGCCGCGTGGCCGACATCGGCGGCGATGAACGCGTGTTCGAGATCGATCTCGAACCGCTCGAAGTCGCGCTGCCCTTCCTCGAACTCCAAGGCTGCAAGCAGCTCGGTCCCGGACGCATCACCCTGCCCGAAGACGTCGATCCCGCCGTCATCGTCGCCGCGCTTGTCGGCCTCCACGTCCGCGTCTCCGCCTTCGCTCCCGTCCGCCGCTCGCTCGAAGACCTCTATCTCGAGATCACCCGATGATGTTTCTCCGACAACTCCGCGGCGAACTCCGCAAGCTCTTCGCCCGACCCCGGACCTACATGGGTTACGGCGCGTTCCTCATCATGGAACTCATCATCGTCCTGGTCTATCGCATGACCGACGGGCAGCTCTACATGAGGAAATTGATGGAGCGGAACGGCTACGAGTCCGACTTCTACTTCAGCTCCCTCACCCTGACCTTCATGGTCATGCTGCTGAGCATGTTCCTGCTCGGCTCGATCTTCTTCGCGCTCGTCGCCGGCGACGTCGTGGCGAAGGAAACCGAGGACGGCAACCTGCGGCTGGTTCTCTCCAGGCCGATCTCGCGAGCGCGTTTGCTGTTGGTGAAATGGACGGCCACCGCACTTTATACCTTCTCCTTCGTCTTCTTTGTCGGCATCACCGGCTACCTCATGGCTGTCATCGCCGTCGGCTGGGAAGGCGGGCTTTTCATCGCCGAGCCGAAGATGAAGGTCTTCGCCGTCTATCCCGAGTGGAGTGAAGGCATTTCCCGCATCGCCCTCGGCGCGGCCGGCATCGGCGTGAGCATGATCACCCTCTCCACGCTGGCCTTCATGTTCTCCTGCTTCCGCATCAAGCCGGCCGCCGCCACCATCCTCACCCTGGCGATCCTGTTCGTGGACATGATCCTCCAGAACTTCCCCTTCTTCCGCCCCTTCGAGCACTGGTTCATCACTTGGCGGATGAGCTGCTGGGTCTATCTCTTCGAGATGGACATTTCCTGGCCGAAACTGACCGAAGCCTACGCCTTCCTCGGCGGCCTCAACGTCACCTTCTTCATCATCGGCCTGCTCGCCTTCCAGCTCCGCGATTTCAAAACCTGAGTGCGCTCGTCTTAACGACATCTTAGCGCGGCGGCGATCTGTCTTAGCACCCGGTCTCTCGTTTTCCGAGGCAGGGTGACGTCGATGAAGCCACGCTCCTCGCTCTTCGATCCACGACTGCTTCGCGCCACCCTGCTTCCCAGCCTCTGCAAACTCGACCCGCGGGAGCAGTGGAAGAACCCTGTGATGTTCACGGTCTGGCTCGGCGCCCTCGTTTGCACGGTCCTGCTGTTCCGGTCGCCGGGTTTGTTCGAGTTCCAATTGGTCCTCTGGCTGTGGTTCACGGTCCTCTTCGCCAACTTCGCGGAGGCGCTGGCCGAATCGCGGGGCAAGGCGCAAGCGGACTCGCTGAGGTCGATACGCGTCACCACGCCGGCGCGGAAGCTTGTCGATGGAAAAGAGGTCTCCGCGGCTGCCAACGATCTGCGTCCGGGTGATGTCGTGGTATGCGAGGTCGGCGATGCGATCCCGGCTGATGGCGAAGTCATCGAAGGCATCGCCTCCGTGGATGAATCGGCGATCACCGGTGAGTCCGCTCCGGTGATCCGCGAGTCGGGCGGCGACCGTTCCGCCGTCACGGGCGGTACCCGTGTGCTTTCCGATCGCATCGTCGTCCGCGTGACCTGCGAGCCGGGGAAATCCTTTCTCGACCGCATGATCGGTCTCGTCGAGGGATCGGAGCGCCAGAAGACGCCGAATGAAAAAGCGCTCGGTGTTCTGCTGATTGCCCTGACGCTCATCTTCCTCCTCGTCACCTTCACCCTGCCGCCCTTCGCGGAATACTTTGTCGAGCAAGGCATGGGCGACGGCATGCCGGGCTTCGCCAGCCTCGTGGCGTTATTGGTCTGCCTCATCCCCACGACCATCGGCGGCTTGGTTTCGGCGATCGGCATTTCGGGTATCGACCGCCTCACCCGGCACAACGTGCTCGCCACCTCCGGCCGGGCGGTCGAAGCCGCTGGCGATATCGATGTCCTGCTGTTGGACAAAACCGGAACGATCACTCTCGGAAACCGCCAAGCTTCCGCCTTCGTCGCGGCACCGGGCGTGAGCGAAAGCGATCTGGCGGAGGCCGCGCAGCTCGCCTCATTGGCCGACGAAACTCCGGAGGGCAGGTCCATCGTCATCCTCGCCAAGCAGCTCCACGGCATCCGCGGTCGGGCGCTTCACGAAATGGAAGCCCGCTTCGTTCCCTTCACCGCGGAGACGAAGATGAGCGGCGTCGATTTCAACGGACGTCGGATCCGGAAAGGAGCGGCCGAGGCGGTGAAACTTCACGTCACCCAATCGGGCGGAGCCTGGCCGCAGGAGGTGCAGCAAGAAGTCGATCGCATCGCCAGCCAAGGAGGTACGCCCTTGGTCGTCTGCGACGAGGGCCGCGTCCTCGGCACGATCCATCTCAAGGACATCGTCAAAGGCGGCATCCGCGAGCGCTTTGCGAAGCTTCGCGAAATGGGGATCCGCACCGTGATGATCACCGGTGACAACCCACGCACCGCGGCCGCGATCGCCACCGAGGCAGGCGTCGACGACTTCCTCGCCAGCGCCACGCCGGAGGACAAGATGAAGCGCATCAAGGCCGAACAGGCCGCCGGACACCTTGTCGCGATGACCGGCGACGGCACCAACGACGCCCCCGCCCTCGCGCAGGCCGATGTCGGCGTGGCCATGAACACCGGCACCCAGGCCGCCCGCGAGGCGGGGAACATGGTGGACCTCGATTCCGATCCGACCAAGTTGATCGACATCATCGAAATCGGAAAGCAGCTGCTCATGACGCGCGGTTCGCTGACCACCTTCTCGCTCGCCAACGACGTGGCGAAGTACTTCGCCATCCTGCCCGCGCTGTTTGTCGGCATCGCCGCGAGCGGAGGATCCGGTCCCTTGGCCGCCTTGGACGTGATGCACCTCCACTCACCCCGGTCGGCCATCCTGAGCGCCGTCATTTTCAACGCCCTCATCATCGTCGCGCTGATCCCGCTGGCCCTGCGCGGCGTGACTTGCCGACCGATGGATGCCGCCTCTCTGCTGCGTCGCAACCTCCTGATCTACGGCCTCGGCGGCATCCTCGTCCCCTTCCCCTGCATCAAGCTCATCGACCTCGCGCTGCACGCGCTCCATCTGGCCTGAACTCCCACACCGAACCTCATGCACCCCTTCATCCTCTCCCTGCTCTTCGTCGCGCTGGCCCTCGCGATCTCGTGGCCGCTCGCCCTTCTCCTCTTCCGTGCCGTCGAGGCACCGGCCGGAGGTCTGGCGGATCGATGGATCGGGCGGCTTCTCGGTGTCTCCTCGCTCACCGGTGGCTCATGGAAACGCTACTTCCTCCATCTGCTCGGCTTCAACGCCCTGATGTTCGCCCTCACCTGGGGAGTCATGGCGAATCAACATCATCTGCCGCTGAATCCCGACCGTCAGGGTCCGGTGGAGATGTCTCTCGTGTTCAATACGGTGGTGTCCTTCGTCACCAACACCAATCTCCAGCATTACTCGGGTGAAGCGAATTTCAGTTATCTCACGCAACTCACCCTGATGTTCCTGCAGTTCACCTCGGCCGCCAGCGGCATCGCGGCCTTTTTCGCACTGGCGCGCGGACTGGCGGGACGGCGCGATATGGGGTCCTTCGCCCGCGACCTCACCCGCATCCTCGTCTTCTTCCAGCTGCCCCTCGCCACCTTGTGGGCTTTCCTTTATGTGCTGGCTGGCGTGCCGATGACGCTGCAGGGCGCGCTCCCGGTCACCACCTTGGAAGGTGCCTCTCAAACCATCGCCCGCGGACCGGTGGCCGCCTTCCTCGCCATCAAACAACTCGGCACGAACGGCGGCGGTTTCTTCGGACCGAATTCCACCCATCCGCTCGAGGGCCCGGGCTTTATGGCGAACTTCCTGTCGCTGCTCGCCATTCCCGTCATCTCGATGGCCTGCGTCTGGACCTTCGGCCGCATCGTCGGGCGCTCCCGCCACGCCGCGGTCATCGTGGCCGTGATGACCGCCTTCCTCGGGTTGAAGCTCGCCATCGCCACCATGGGTGAAACCGCGCCGACCGCCGGGTTTGCCGGACTGCCGGTCGCCTCCACGCCGAATCTCGAAGGCAAGGAGCTGCGCTTCGGCATCACCACCAGCCCGCTCTGGAGCGTGCTTACCACCTCGACTTCCAACGGCTCGGTCGGCTCGATGCACAACTCCCTCAATCCGCTGACGCTGATCGCGCCCCTCACTGGCATGTGGCTCAACTCGACCTTCGGCGGAGTCGGCGTGGGTTTCATCAACTTCTTCCTCTTCATGATCATCGCGATCTTTGTCTCCGGGTTGATGGTCGGACGGACGCCGGAGTATCTCGGGAAAAAGATCGAGACCCGGGAAATGGCGCTGGCCGCAGGTGCCTTCCTTCTTCACCCGCTGCTCATCCTCGGCGGCACGGCCCTCTTTGCCGCCACGCCGATGGGAGCGGAGACCGTCGCCAATTCCGGCCCGCGCGGGTTCTCGGAAATCCTCTACGAGTTCTCTTCGGCCGCCGCCAACAACGGCTCGGGCCTCGAAGGCTTGGGCGATGGCACCACGCCATGGAACGTCGCCACCGGCATCGTCATGCTGCTCGGCCGCTACCTGCCGATCGTCATCCCGCTGGCCATCGCCGGTTCGCTCGCCGCCAAGCCCTCCGTGGCCGAGTCCGCCGGCACGCTCCGCACGGACACGCCGACCTTCGGCTTCATGACCTTCGCAGTCATCCTGTTCCTCGGCGCACTCACCTTCCTGCCCGTCGCCTTGCTCGGGCCGGTCCTCGAACATCTTCTCGCCGCTCAGTGATCCCTCAACTTTCGATACCATGACTCTCCTCCGACTCCTCATCTTCTGCGTGTTCTCCATCGGCTTCCTCTATCTTCCCGCGGTGCTGGGTTTCGCCGCCGTGGTCGCTCCGGAGCAATCCACCGGCTCCATCCTCTATGGGCCGGATGGGAAACCGATCGGCTCCCGCCTGGTGGCTCAGAAATTCACCCGCGATGACTACTTTCATCCCCGTCCCTCGGCCTGCGACTACGACGGACAAGGGGCCGCCGGCTCGAACCTGAGCCCGACCAACCCCGACCTCGCCGCGCGCGCAGCGGCGATCGCCGCCAGCTACGGTGCCACCCCTGACCATCCCATCCCCGCGGACCTCGTCACCGCTTCCGGCTCCGGCCTCGATCCCGACATCAGCCTTGCGGGCGCCCGCTATCAGGTGGCTCGCGTGGCCCGGGCCCGCGGGCTGGAGGAAACCCAGCTCAAGGGCCTCATCCACGACATCTCCCGCCCGATCGCCGGGCTCGCGGGCTCACCGATCCTGGTCAATGTTCTGGAGTTGAATCTCGCCCTCGACCAGCTCTCCGCCGCCCGATGACCGACGCATCTCCCCACGGCCGCCTGAAAGTCTTCCTCGGGATGTGCCCGGGCGTCGGGAAAACCTACGCCATGCTGCTCGCCGCGCGGGCCCTGGCCGAGCAGGGCACCGACCTCGTCGTCGGCGTGGTGGAAACCCACGGCAGGAAGGAAACGGCGGCCTTGCTGGAGGGCCTCGAGCGGCAGCCGATGGCAAAGCTTCCCCACCGCGGCACCGTGCTGGAGGAGATGGATCTCGATGGCCTGCTCGCCCGCCGTCCGCCGGTGGTGCTGGTCGATGAACTCGCGCACTCGAACGCTCCCGGATCGCGCCATCCGAAGCGCTGGCAGGACGTGGTCGAGCTGCTTGAGGCCGGCATCGACGTGCTCACCACCCTCAACATCCAGCACCTCGAAAGCCGCGCCGACATCGTCCGCGGCATCTGCGGCGTCCCCGTTCGGGAAACCGTGCCCGACAGCCTGCTCGACCGCGCTGACTCGATCGAGCTGATCGATCTTTCGCCTCGTGACCTGCTGCGTCGGCTGGAGGAGGGAAAAGTCTATCTCGGCGACCGGGCGCAGGCCGCGGCGGCGAATTTCTTCCGCCCCAGCCATCTCACCGCGCTGCGTCAACTCGCCCTGAGATACACCTCGGAGCGCGTCGGCGTGGACCTTCATGACATCCGCTCGCAGCGCCGCCACGCCCCGAGCTGGCGCGTCCGCGAGCGGCTGCTGGTCGCCGTCGGCCCCAGCCCCTTTTCCCCCGCGCTCATCCGGCGCGCCCGCGCCATGGCCGGCGCGCTCGACGCCCCGTGGTCGGCCATCGCCATCAATACCGACGAAACCCTCAGCCCCGACGACGCCCAGCGGGTGAGCCGCCATCTCGCCCTGGCCCGCGAACTCGGGGCCGAGGCATCGATCCTGGAAGCGACCGACCTCGTCGCGGGCCTGCTGGCGGCCGCGCGGGAGCAGGGCGCGACCCAGATCGTCATCGGGAAATCCCCGCGGCACCGGTGGCGCGACCATTTCCGGCCGCCGCCTGCGCTCGCCCTGCTTCAGAGCAGCGGCGACATCGATGTCGTCGCGATCGAGCCCGGCGTGCTCGATGAAACCCCTGCGCCCCCATCGACTTCATCGCCGCCTCCCGCCGGCCGCTCGGCCACGCTCCGGGAAATCGCCGTCGCCGCGATCGTGGCGGGAGTGCTGGCAGCACTCGGGCTCCTCGTTTTCCCCTGGCTCGGGGCCGACAACCTCGCGCTGCTGCTGCTCTGCGGTGTGATTCTCGGCGGGCTTCGCTTCGCCCTGCCCGGGACGCTCACGCTGGCGCTGCTCTCCGGGCTGCTCTGGAATTTCCTCTTCACCGAGCCCTTCCACAGTTTCGAAATCCACGACCCGCGGGATGCGATCATGTTCGTCGCCCTGACGATCGCCGCGCTGAGCATCGGCTCGGTGGCCAGCCGCTTGAGGCGACGCGAGCGCGCCCTGTCCCGGCAACAAAGCCACCACGCCCGGCTGCTCGAAATCACCGGCGCGCTCACCGGCCCGCAGTCCGATCCCCGCACCCTCGGGCACTGCTTGGAGACCATCATGACCCTCTTCCGCCGGCCCTGTGCGCTGCGGCTGCGCGATGACGCCACGCACGAACTCGGCCCGCCCCATCCCGCCGGGCGGCTCGAACTCGACCCGCGCGACCAAGCGGTGGCCGAGTGGGTCTTCGAGAAAAGACAGGCCGCCGGTCATGGCACCGCCAACCTGCCGGAGGCCGCCGCTCTCCACCTTCCGCTTCAAGGCCGCTCTTTCGCCATGGGCGTGCTCTCGATTTCCCCGGAAAACGGAGGCCTCACCTTCTCGGACCGCGAAATCCTCGCCGCCATCGCCGCCCAGCTTGGCCTCGCCTTGGAGCGCGACCATCTGCTCCGCGCCATCCATCACGCCGAGTTTCTCGAACGCAGCGAACAACTCCGCCGCTCGCTGCTCGATCACGTTTCCCACGAACTCCGCACGCCGGTCGCCATCATCGGAGCCGCTCTGGATGCCTTGGAAAACGAGGTTCCCGGCCGGGACCTCGCCCCCGAAATGCGCGCCGCCCACCGCCGACTCCGCCGCGTGGTCGATCAGCTCGTCGAGTCCGCCCGGCTCGAAACCGGCCAAGTCCAGCCGCAGCCGGAATGGTGGGATCTGCTCGACCTGTGCGAGACCGCCCGCGAGCGCAGCCAGGACGATCTCACCGGCCACCCGTTCGCCATCCACATCGCCTCCGGCACCCCCGCGCTGGTCTGGCTCGATGGCGAACTCACCCTCGCCGTCCTCGTCAATCTCCTCGCAAACGCCGGCCAGCACACCCCCGCCGGCACGGCCATCGATCTCGATGCCGGCCTCGCCGAGCCCGACCGGCTGCGTTTTCGCGTCCGCGACCAAGGCCCCGGCCTCGCCGACCCCGCGCGGGTGTTCGACCGCTTTCACCGCGGCCCCCACGCCCGCCCCGGCGGCCTCGGGCTCGGGCTTTCCATCGTCGCCGGCATCGTCCGCGGGCTCGGTGGCACCGTGACCGCCGGAAATGCCACGCCGCAGGGCGCCGAGTTCGTGATCGAACTGCCCGTCCGAACCTCCGACCATCCGCCTGCATGAGCCGGATCCTGGTCATCGATGACGAACCGCAGATCACGCGCCTGCTGACCCTCCTGCTGGAAGGCGCCGGACACGAGGTGCGCGTCGCCGCCGATGCCGCCCACGGCCTGCACGAACTCGCCCTCAGCCAGCCCGATCTCCTCCTGCTCGACCTCGGCCTGCCCGATCGCGACGGCGTCGAGGTGGTCCGCGCCCTCCGCGAGTGGTCGCAGCTCCCCGTGCTGGTCCTTTCCGCCCGAAGCGACCCGCACGACAAGGTCGCCGCGCTCGACCACGGCGCGGACGATTACCTCACCAAGCCCTTCGATGCGCCCGAGCTTCTCGCCCGGCTGCGCGCCTTGCTCCGCCGCGTCACCCCCGCCGAGCAGCAGCCCGTGCTTGCTTTAGGAAAACTCACCGTCGACCTCGCCGCCCACGCCGTCACCGTGGCGGATAAGCCCGTGCCGCTCACCCCGATCGAGTTTTCCCTGCTGGCCCAGCTCGCCCGCCACGCCGGCCGGGTGCTCACCCACGCCCATCTTCTTCAAGCCGTCTGGGGTCCCAAGGCCGCCGACCAATCCCACTACCTCCGCGTCCACTTCGCCCACCTCCGCCGCAAACTCCGCCGCGCCGGCCTCGACGAGGAAATCATCCGCAACGAACCCGGCATCGGCTACCGGCTGCTCGTGCCTCCCTCATAGCCTTCGCGCTGCGTCTTTCGTCCACTGCGGGCCGAGCGTGCCGCCCGCTGTCTTTACGGAGCACCGCCGAAGCGGCCTTCCACTTTCCTACGGGCCGCGGGATCGGAAAGATCCGCCGCCCGCTGAAGGATCTCCGCCCTCTGCTCCTCCGGCGCCTGCATCAGGAAGGCCACGAGGGTGGGCTGCGCCGGGTCGGTGGCGTCGTGGGCGCGGGCGGCATCGGCCATTTCGGGGAAACCGTGCCACCTGACCATCCGGGCGAGCGCCGCCCCGGTAAGGGGCGCGGCCTGGTCCGGGGCTTGCGCCAGGATCCAGGCCCGGGCCGCGGCGGGATCGATCCGCAGCTCGTCGCCCTCCTCGATCCGCGTGCGCACGGCTTCCCCGACGAGCGCGGCGCGCTCGTCGGAGCTGGGCGAGAGCCCGTCGATAAACCCGCCGAGATCCTCCAGCGATCCTTGCCGCAGGCGCAGGCTGGCCGCCTTGGCGAGGACCTCGGGATCGTGGTCGAAATGTTCCCGCAGGAAGGCGGCGGCCGCCTGTTGCTGCCCGGGCTTCCATCGCGAAAACCAATCGCCTTCCAGCGAAGCCGACCGCTGGGCCTCGCTCATCATCGACCAGACTTCGGCGGCCTTCGCAGGGTCCGCTGCTGCGATGCCCTGGACGAGCAAGCCGCCGAGCTCACCGGTGGCGTCGATCCGTTTTTCGGCGTCCGTCAGCGTGAGATGTCCCTTCGCACGCCTCGCCTCGAACCATGCCACCGCCGCCTCCGGATCTTTCTGAATCCACGAGCGAAAGGCGAAATCGACCCGGAAATGCATGGCCTTCGCGCTCTTGTGATCCCTGTCCCAGTAGGTGTCCAAGGCAAGCGCGGGATCATGCCGGGCAAGGGCGCCGAAGATGCAATGAATCAACTCCTCATGAGGAGGACTCAGCGCCTCCCGCGCATCGAGATTTTCCAGAATGGCGAGCAGCTGATCGACGGGAACCTCATCGAGAGCTGCCTGGAGATCCCGCGCCTTGGGAAGCTGGAACTTCCCTTGCTCCCTCACCGAGCCGGAGATCGACAGCAAACGGAACAGCACGCGGTCGAGGTCGCGGGCCGATGACCGGGAGGAGGCATGGACCGGCTCGTGGGTCCGGCCCGCCCGCTCGGCGAGCGCCCCCGATTTCCCCTCGGAGGAAGCATCGCCCGGACGTGATGAAGATTTCCAACGCACGCCGACACCCACCAAGGCAACGGCGACCAGCAGCAGGGCGGCGAGGGTGGTCTTCCTTGGTTTCATCGGGTTTCATACGGACACTGACCCCGGGCCCCCTGTGGTCGTCAATCCTCTTCCACGTAGGGGAGGCAGCGCCGCGTGGAGGCGGGATCCCTCCGCGCAGCCTCTTGCGACGATAGGATCCTGCAAAGGCTCTTGTGGAAATTCATGATGCCCCGAAATGAGACACTGGAGTCGATGGGACTTGGATGTTGGCATGGCAGGCTTCGCGACAGCGGCGTCGAAGCAAGCCGGCACCCGCGATGCAAAGCAAGCCGAGGAAAACGCCAGGTCCTTTGAGGCCAGGATTCCGTTCGAGTTCTGGGAAAAGCTGAAGTCGGAGGAGTTGATCGCCCGCAACGCACCGCTTCCGACCGCCGGGTGATCGGGAGATCATTTTCCTCAAGTTCTTGTCACAAAAGACCCGCGTCCCCCGTCATCCCGGGTGGATGAAAACCACCGACACCACCCAGGCCCGTCTCGAACATTGGAAAGCCTCACCGGAGGCGATGCAGGCCATGCTCACCCTCGAAAACGCCGTCCGCAGCGCCGGCATCGATCCGGTCCAGCTGGAGTTCATCAAGCTCCGCGCCTCCCAGATCAACGGCTGCGCCTACTGCATGAACATGCATTTCAACGACGCCGTGAAAGCCGGCGTGTCCGCCCAGCGGCTCCAACTCCTGCCCGCGTGGCGCGAGGCCGCCCACCTCTACTCGCCCGCCGAGCAGGCCGTCCTGGCGTGGACCGAGAAGCTCACCCTCCTCCCCGGCGGCCATGTGGGGGAGGACGACTTCGCCGCGATTCGCGCCCACTTCGATGAAGTCCAGCTCACCTGGATCACGCTCGCCATCGCCACCATCAACGCTTGGAATCGCTTCGGCGTCGGCTTCCGCCTACCCGTCCAACCGGCCGCCTGAGCGATACCCGCCTCATGACCGATCCTGAAAGCCACCGCCGCCTCCTGTTCTCCATCGCCTACCGCATGCTCGGTCGCGTGATGGAGGCGGAGGACATGGTGCAGGAAACTTTTCTCCGCTGGCACCGGGCCGATCCCACCGCGATCCGCGAGCCGCAGGCCTGGCTCACCACCACCCTCACCCGACTCTGCATCGATCAGCTCCGCCTCGCCCGCCGCCAGCGGGAGGAATACGTCGGCACCTGGCTGCCCGAGCCCCTGCTCGCGGAAACCACCGCCCCCTCCACCGAGGCCGACCTCGCCGACTCGCTCGGCATCGCCTTCCTGCTTCTGCTCGAAACCCTCCCGCCGGTCGATCGGGCCGTTTTTCTCCTGCGCGAGGCCTTCGGCCACGATTACGACCGCATCGCCGCCATCGTCGGGAAATCCTCCGCCTCCTGTCGGCAGATCGTTTCCCGCGCCAAGTCCCGCTTCGGCAAACCACCCGCCCGGCCCGCCACCGACGAAGCCGAGCGCCTCGTCCGCGAGTTCGTCGAGGCCACCCGGACCGGCGAGCTTGCCGAGCTGATCCGCCTCCTTACCGAGGACGCCGTGCTTTACAGCGACGGCGGCGGCAAGGTCCGCGCCGCCCTGCTCCCCATCTACGGTCCCGACCGCATCGCCCGCATGTTCATCGGCCTCCGGCGTCATCACCCCGCCGGGCCGCCGCCGGTCCACTTCGTGCAAATCAACGGCTCCCCCGGGATCCTCACCCGCAGTGGCGATGGCTCCCTCACCGCCATGACCTTCGCCCTCGAAGCTGGCCGCGTGAAGGCCGTCTACGCCATCCGCAATCCCGACAAGCTGGTCCAAGCCAACCGACTGCTCCCGCTCTAACCCGTGGCGGCGGATTCCATCCGGCCAGCCTCTTGCGACGATAGGATCCTGCAAAGGCCCCTGGGGACATCCACGATGTCCCGAACTGAGACACCGAAGTCGATTGGACTTGGATGTTGGCATGGCAGGCTTAGCGACAGCGGCGTCGAAGCAAGCCCGGGTAAGCGCGCGTTCGATCCAGGGGAGGTGCGCGTTCGATCCAAGGAAGGTGTGCGTCCGATCCAGGGTAGGTGCGTGTTCGGTCCCGGACAGTGCGCGTTCGGTCCCGGACGGTGCGCGTCCGATCTTGGGCATGCACGCATCCGGGCCCAGGCAGCGCGGATTCGGTCCCCGACCGGTCCATGTTCACTCTCCCGTAAGAGTTGCTTCCGTTCCAAAGCCCCAACGGGGCGCAGGCAAGTAGCCACGGGGTTCACCCCGTGGGAACCCCGCCCCCCTGGAAACCCAAGCCCCGGCAGGGGCGTCGGAAGGGTCCGCACGTTCACCGATATTCGCTTACGCCTGCGTCGATCGCGATCCCGAGTAGGTGCGTGTCCGATCCAAGGTAGGTGCGTGTCCGATCCAGGGTAGGTGCGCGTTCGACCCAAGGTAGGTGCGTGTTCGATCCAGGGTAGGTGCGAGTTCGATCCAGGGTAGGTGCGAGTTCGATCCAAGGTAGGTGCGCGTTCGATCCGGGGTAGGTGCAGTTCGATCCGGAGTAGGTGCAGTTCGATCCAAGGTGGCTGCGTGTTCAATCCAGGGTAGGTGCGCCTTCGATCCCGAGTCGGTGCGAGTTCGATCCAGGGTCGGTGCAGTTCGATCCAGGGTCGGTGCAGTTCGATCCAAGTAGGTGCGCCTTCGATCCCGAGTCGGTGCGTGTTTGATCCGGGGTCGGTGCAGTTCGAATCGGAGTAGGTGCGCGCTTTTCTCAAACCGGCGGGGCCCCGTGGCTTGTCACGCATGGCTTGCTTCCCACCATCCGCTTCTCCCGTCCCAAGCCCCCTCTGGCGGACGCCGCGCCATGACAAACTTTTTCCCTGACCGTGCGACATACTGCTTCGCATCCCCGACGGATTTGCCATGTTCCGCAATGACTTCGGTAAACACGTAAACACTGCAAATCCTACCATGAATGATCGAGACATCCGCCGCACCGAACGCGCCGTTCGGGTTCAAACCTTCGGCCAAACCCGCGCTGACGATTTCGCTCCCGGCTCCAAAGCGCTGGAGCTTTTTGCCCAGCTCGACCCCCTCTTCGAGCAGCTCGAGCAGGCCCGTGTGGGCCAGCTCCGTGGACCTGTCAGCAAGGAGTCGGTGCTGGCTGCCTTGCTGGAAGACTTCAAGGCCATCTCCCGCACCGCCCGCGCCATCGCCTTGGATGACCCCGACTTTTCTCCCGCTGCCTTCCGCTACCCGGAGGCCCTGACCGAAACGCCCATCACCACCCACGCCGATGCTCTCCTCGAGCTTTTCGAAGACCAGCCCGGAGATTCACCCGAACAAGCAACTGCCAAAGCGACCCTTCGTGCCAGGTTCCTCGCCTTCGAGATCTCTTCCGACTTCGTTGAAGACCTCCGCGAAGACCGCGACGCCCTGACCACTTGCAATGCCGCCAAGCACGAGGACAACCAGGAGGGCGTCGAAAGCACCGCCGCGATCGGCCAGATCCTGGGCAAAATCCAGACCTTGGTCAGCCGCTTGGATTCCATCATGAAAAACAAGTTCGCCTCCCAGCCCGAAGTCCTCGCCGCCTGGAAGAGCGCCTCCCGCGTCGAGCGCTCCCCCAAGCGCAAGCCCCAAGACCCCCCGGCTCCCGCCCCCGTCCCCTGACCATCCTTCCCCGCATTGACCCGCCGTCTACAGTCGGGTAATGACAGTGGATATCCCGATTCGGGGCATCACCTTTCGGATACCACGAGTCGATGTAAAACACTGTTCGGGAAGAAAACCACCTCACCTATGGCCACACTGATCGACTGGAACGCTCTTGTGCAAAAATGCAAAGCTTACGTTGGAGAGTCCGACTACGCCACAACGGAGAAAAAAGCTTTCGCACACATTGCACTTGAATACCTACTTGAACTTTCCCCCGAGGAAGTCACCGACAGCATTACCGACGGGAGTAACGATCGAGGCGTAGATGCGGTATTTGTCGATGATCGGGGAGATTGTAACGACATCCACCTTTTCCAGTTCAAACATGTCGGAACATTCGAGAAAGCGAAGAACAACTTCCCTTCCAACGAGATTGATAAAATTCTCTCATTCTGTGCTGATCTCCTGAACGAGAGCAATGGGATGGAGCAAACCTGTAATCCAATTCTCTGGGCTAAGGTTCAAGAGATCTGGAGTGCTCTCGAGAGGCCTGATCCGACTTTTCACGTCCACTTCTGTGGAAACACAAAGCCGATGGTGTCGACTCAACAGGATCGAGTTAGGGAGTCGCTTGAGGACTACAACTCCTTTGAGGTGCATCACCATTCCCTTGATTCGATTGTGCAGATGTTTCTTGAGCGAAAGAAGCCCAAGATTGATGCCGAACTTAGAGCCGTTGATAAGAACTACTTCGAACGAAGCGATGGGAATATTCGCGGTATTATCTGCACTTTTGAAGCAAATGAAATCGTCAAGCTAATCACGGATCCTGAGGACGAAGGAAAAGTCCGACATGATGCTTTCAATGACAATGTTCGCGTCTACCTCACGAAGAGAAACGCCGTGAACAAGAAGATATATGAAACGGCACTGTCTGATGAGAGTTCAGAGTTTTGGTATCTGAATAACGGCATCACGATGACATGCGACTCGTTCTCCTATATACCCGGACGCAGGAGTCCCAAAATCTCACTTACTAATGTTCAGATAGTAAATGGAGGCCAGACTTCAAATGCGCTTTTTGAAGCTCATTTGAACGATCCTGATAAACTTGAAAACGTGCTTGTGCTGGGAAGGATTTACGAAACTCGAAATCGAGATATCACGTCCAAGATTGCAGAGGCCACCAATAGTCAGACTCCAATCAACACACGAGATCTTCATTCGAATGACGATATCCAGAAGAAACTTGAAGAGTCATTTAGGGATCTAGGACTCTTCTACGAACGGAAGGCACGACAGCACTCAAAAGAGCCTAAAAACAAGCGTATCGATGCGTTATCAGCCGGGCAGTCGCATCTCGCATATTCGCACGGGCTACCTGAGGTTGCAAAAAAGGACCGCGCACGAGTCTTTCGAGATCTTTACGGCACTATTTTCAACAATGAAGTCACCCCCCAGCAACTCTTGGTTTCCTTACGGATTTACGACGAGATCCAAATAAGGAAGCGAACACTGCAAAAGAAGATACGGAACAAAGAAAAGGTTGATGCATCACTTCTTTTCTTAATCGACGGTGGCTACCACGTGCTTTTTGCAGTGCATGAGCTTTGCGAAGTTCGAGGCATAGACCCCTACGATCTAGCCGAAGCACGCAAGTTTATTCCGGCCGCTACGGATATAGTCAAGACGTTGGTCAAGGACGAGATGGCCGATGACGAGACGTTCACAACAAACCGTTTCTTCAAGGATCTCAAGACTAAGACTAAGATCCAAAGGTTGGTTTTGGCTGAGGCACCCAAGAAAAAGGTCGCGAAGAAAACAAGAGCCCGAACGAGACCGTCTGAAAACCCCCGAAGCTCCCTGAAAAACAGTGCTTCTGAATCCGGTAGATGAAGGAGGGGGTTCGCAGGATTTGGGGCTGGATCGGCGGAAATGAAGCGGATCGGTTAAGTACGACGCCCGCCGTAGGGTCTGGGGGGCCTGACGGGCGAGGAAAGGGCCTCTCTTCACCCGGTGACTGCTCCTCCCGTGCCATAGCCGGGACGGTAGAGGACGATCTTGCCGATGTTGTGCATGATGCACCACAGTTTCCAGATCACGGCGACTTTCTTCCGGCCGCGGTAGTGGATCCGGGTGAGGCCTTTGGCATGCCGTAGATGGGCGAAGACCGGTTCGATGGTGCCCATGCGGTGGCTGTAGCGCTCCCTGGCTTCCGGGGTGTCGACCTTCTCCCGCGTGGCCTGGCAGTGGGGCCGGGCGGGCTGGATGCAGCGGCTGATGGTACGACGTCCTCGCCTGAAAGGCCTTCTGTCTTGTGTTCGAGCACGCCTCAGGCGAGGCTGCTCATGCACCGATTCGAACCAAGCGGGGAAGGACGGGTGACCCAGCCAAGTCCCGAGCATTCCTCAAGAATGCTCCCGACGTTACTGGCTGCCCTCGTGCTCCCTTCGCGAATTTACCACGGGTTAGGCAATCATGACGTTAGCTCAAGAAATGAGTAAGGAATATCTCACCCTCGCGGCGGCAGCAATTGCCGCCCTCACGTCCGTGATTAGCCTGCTCCTCAATACTCGACTCACGCTGACGAGGGAGAAACGTAGTGTGCTCTGGAAGAGAGAAGTAGAGCGACTCTTTGAGATCGAGGAGTTGGCCGGTCAAGCGCAGGAATACGCGCTGGATTATCGACCGACAGAGTCCAAGAAGGAAAGGTTCGCCCCAATGCGAGAACGACTCGAGTTGTCCGCTGGTCGAGTCAGCCGATACCCGGAGCTAGCTAAGTCCCTCAGGGAACTCGGTCATTGGGGCTCTATCGCCGCCTCTTTTGGTGAAGGAACTGAGCAAGTGATGGAGGCCCGGAGTGAAATTCCAAAGCACTTCGCCAAGATTCTTCATGAGTGCGACACAATCACGAAAAGGAGCTGACAGGACGGCGCACCCAACCCCGCTACCCGCCGCGAGTCGAAGCTTGAGGATAGGTGAGTGACCTGTAAGCTGAATCGGGCTGGCGCTCCGGTGGCGGGGTTGATGGCCTCTGACGTTATCCCAAGAATCCATGGAACAATCCGAGTCAGGAGCGCCGATCCACCGGCATCAAAATCGAGAGCGCGAGTTCGAGTTCGCGATTGGAGATTCCGAGAATATTGACCGCATCACTGCGCATATCGAGGCCCACGTTGGCCCGGTGGCCACTGTTTTCCACGAGGTCATTTCTGATTTGGTGCATGTCGATATTCACATTGTGGAGCCACGTCCCGACCGGAACTGCTATACTTTGGTGACATCCGGAATGAGTGATCGCGCCATGAACGCTCCGGAAGACTGTTCCGGCTTCAGATTCTCGGAGTTGCTGATTTCCTTGCCGCCAGCTTGGCCGATGTCGCAGGAATCATGGAAGGATGAGGCGAGCTATTGGCCCATTCGAATGCTCAAATTCTTGGCGAGGTTTCCTCACGAGTATCAGACATGGCTTTGGGCTATGCACACGATTCCCAACGGTAATCCACCTGAGCCTTTCGCATCCAATACGCGAATGACGGGAGTCATTCTGCTCCCTCCGATTACTCTCCCTCAGGACTTCCACGAACTGGCGATCGACTCGGACAAGACCATCCACTTTCACAGCGTGGTTCCTCTCCACTCCGACGAGATGGAACTGAAGTTGAAGGAAGGTGCCGAAGCGCTGTTCGATGGATTCGACAAGCAGGGTGTATCCGAGATCCTGAATCCAACCCGGGCGAGTGTTGTTGCCAAGAAGCGCTCATGGTTCCCGTTCGGAAGAAAAGGCTAACGAGACGGCGTGACGACCTTGGCCCGCATGGTCGGCAGTAGGGTCGACTGGTTCGACGCAGACGCTCAAAGGACGGCGTTTGCCGTTTTACTCAGGCAGCGCTTCCGGAACTCGAAACCGCGTTGTCCTGGAGCTGGCGAGAGACTCGACAAGCCGGGAGAGCATGAGTAAACGATGAAGTCAGAAACAGAAACCAACGGCGTCGCGGGATCGAAACGCGTCCATCCGAGGAGCCCTGTACGGTAATTCCGCACGCCGGTATATGCGAGAGGGCGCCGGATGACTGGCGTCTCTACCTCAATCGCAAGAAATTATTATGACAGGATGCCTTCTCATAGCTCCGACTGGAACCGGAAAATCGACATTTAGAGCTGATAACCCGCGGTTCCGGAGTATCTCGACTGATGGCGATTCACTAGCGAATTACAAGGGCAAAAACATTGATTGGAAGGTGAGAGATCGCGAGAATCTCAATGGTATTCTTGAATGGATGCGGAGGTCTGGAGAATGTGTCTGTTGGTATGTTGGCACGACTGCCGTGGCAGATGCGATCGACGAGGGGAGATTGAATCCTGATGAGGTTGTCATTGTGCTTCTCGCTGAGGACGAGCATCGCAGGCGTGTCGAAGAGCGGAGAAAGCGTGACCATGGATGGGACAGGGCGATGGAGCATCGCGAACTCTGCGAAGGCTTGGTTGCCCAATACGCTCTCCGATACTTCGATTCATTGGAGACTGCCGTTAATCATGTGACGTCAGCACTTTCCGGTGATACAGCCCAAAAGTGACGAGAGTCCACAACGGCGAAGAAGGCGTCGCTCTCAACACCTGCTCTGGCGCGATTTCAATCCAACATGACCATTAAACCTCCAACTTACTGGCGAGGCGGCGGCCAAGGGCTGGCGTAGTAGGCCTTAGCAACGATGTCGTTACGAGGGTGCCCCAGGCAAGGCCTGAGCATTCCTCAAGAAGCTCCCGACGTTACCGGTCGCCGCTCCTGCTTTCCCGCGAATTCGACCCCAGGTTCGACACACACGACGTTGGCTCAGAATGCTTGCGAGCTGCCGTCCGTCGGGTAGAGTTTTCCCATGGTGAACCTCGCCGAAGTCCAGAAGCAGGCCGACGAATTGACGCTGGAGGAGCGAAACGGATTGCTAGCCTACCTCCTCGACAAGATCCCTGATTTTCCGGCTTCTGCCGACGAGGAGGAGCTTGATCGCCGCGAAGCGGAGATGGATTCAGGGGCGGTGACGCCAGTCGCACACGACGAGTTTCTGGCTCAGGTTGGACGAAAGCGCTGAGGATGGATGTCTTCTACCATCCGAAGGTTCCAAGCGAAAATATCGCCTTCAAGTCGGTGTTGCCGACCCTCGACAGCATCCATCTTGAGAAGTCGAACGGTTGGTAGGAATACTCTCCTGATTCGGGGTGGCCGTCATGAATTCCCGGGCGGCACACCTTAGCAACGATGACGTTCCGATTTCTTCTTTGAGTTGGGTGACGAGGTCGACGAGGAGTTTTCGGGCGATGGCGCAGAGGGTCACTTTGACCGGTTTTCCGCGTGCAATGAGCCGCTTGGATGGCGGGGCGAACATGGGATTGCGGTGGGCGGCGGTGAGAGGGGCCCATGCCCGCTGCGGCTCGCATCCCTTCGTGGCACTTCGCTTTGCTCCTGGCCCTTCCACCACGCGGGATTCCCCCTGGAAGGCCTTCTGTCTTGTGTTCGAGCATGCGCCGGGCGAGGCTGCAGTGATTCGAACCGAGCGGGGAAGGTAGGAGGATGACCCAACCAAGTCCCGAGCATTCCTCAAAAATGCTCCCGACGTGGCCGGCCGCCCCTCCTGCTTTCCTCACGAATTCGACCGCAGGTTCGACACACACGACGTTCGGCGAAGAAATGAAGTCACTCTCGGATAGCATCGATTCTCTTTACGCTGCGTTCCGGGACGTGCCAAAGCCGCACAAGATCGGCGGATGCCCATGCTGCATCGACGACAAGAATATTTGCACTCTCCTGTCCAAGCCCCTCAGGGCGATCACTGGCGGCGAGCTAGCCTCGTATTCTTCATCGGCATTTCTGACCGTGGGTGAGGTGGCCGACTACATGTATTTCCTTCCACGGATTCTCGAGGTCGGTTGCACCGAAGACGGATGGTGGCCGGATATAGAGATCACAGGACGAGCAATTGCCGAGACTCAACCAACTGCTTGGCCCGAATCCCGCCGACGAGCTCTCCAGGATGTTTTTCAGGCGGCACTTCAAGAGGCAATCGATGACGAAGAGGGATGGACGATCGACGAACTAATCTGCGCGATCGCCAAGACCGGGATTCCTATCGAGCCGTTCCTCACGCAGATCGAGCATTCACCGAAAGCTGCCCTTGCCTACTACGAACACAATTCGGAGGGCTTGATGAAGCAGAAGCTAGGCAACGCCTTTTGGAATCGGGGCGATTCTGGATACGCTCAGATTCTAGCGTGGTTCCAGAGCCCGGGGATTTCAAAGATCGTCATGGACGGCTATGGGCTGCATCGAACAAACAGCGACCAAGGCGGTGCTGGACAACCGGCAACGCGCTCGGAGTCCCAATGATTTCCGTACCTACAACCTTTAACCCGCAGTGGAAGGCGCGCTCCCGGTTGCGGGGTGAGAGGCCTTTGATGTTTGCCCCAAACCTACTCGATATCATGCGAGCGATCCCAATGCTTCTCGTTGCCGGTATTCTGATGTTCGGAACTCTCGCTGCCGATGCGTTGAGCTTTTACAACCCTTGGGCGGTTGAGATCACCTTTCACGGTAAGAAGGGGGAGCAAATCATACCGGCCATGAACCGTATGCGGGAGGCCGCGGGAGTCCAGTTGCAGAAGCAAGCGCTTGGTGATCTGATGCACTCGCAATCGAGAATTACCACTGCTCAAGGGTCCGGATTAGAGGGTGCCCTTGTGTTCACCGAGGACTATCGTGTGGAAGGGGACTACGGGGTGCTCCTTACGGACCTGCTCTACGCCTATGGGTGCGTTGGCAGCCTCGACTTCGACGAAGATACCAATCGCTATGATTTTACCGTGAGCAGAAAGACGCCGGATTGCCGGTGCACGGTGTTTCTCGAACTGCCGGATTCGTGGCGGACCCAGATATTGGAGACCGATTTCAATCAGTTGCTTGTTGACCGGGCGTTCGAGCCGGAGCGCTTTGATGAGTGCATCTTGAGCAAGAGCAAGACATTCATCTTGTTGAGGGGAAGCCCGGCGGACTGCGACCGGATGTGGTTTCTTGTTCGAGAGTCCTTTCGACGCGATCGGCAGGCAAAAACCTCAGAGTTATCGACCAAAGAAGGCCAACCCCAAAGATAGCTTCGGACGGTAGCCCGAAGCTATCGGTTGTTGAACGGGCCCAGGCGGGTTGGACGGGCGGTGTGGCTATCGCTCTTGCGGTTTCAATCCGCGTCTGTGGGTCAACGACTTGCCGTGATCGGGCGGCGGCGGATGGCCGTTTGACGACCTCCGCGGGGGCCGCGGGGCGAATCGCTCCGGGATTGGCCCGCGCCGGGAGAGGTGCGAGTCGCCGGTGGAGCGGGGTTTCCTGAAACGCGGCGTGGCATGGGCACTTTTATGGTGAAAGCCGTAGTTCGCAGCCGCTACTTCGGAGTGATCGGGAACAACTCGGTGCGTCTGTGGCAACTGCTGCATCACGTCCGGCGCTTGGCCTTCAAAGGGTGGAACCGCCGCAGCCAGCGGCGCAGCTTCACCTGGGCGGAGTTTGCCGTGGCATGGGAGCGGTGGAAGATACCGCGGCCGAGGATTGTGGAAACCCCGTTACCCTGGAGCTGGCGGGAGGCTCGACAAGCGGGGAGCGCATGAGTAAACGATGAAGTCAGAAACAGAAACCAACGGCGTCGCGGAATCGAAGCGCGTCCATCCGAGGAGCCCGGTGCGGCAATTCCGCACGCCGGGATCTGCGAGGGGGGCGCCGGATGACCGGCGTCCCTACCTCAATCTGCAAATAAATGATAAGCACCGCTCAAGAGTTTCTCGCGCTGATGCGGAGCGAAGATCCAGACGACTATCACCGCTTCCGATATGACGAAGCGCCAATCGAAGTCTGGCGAGAGATCATCACTCGGTATTCGCTGGCGAATGAGTGGGTTGCGCGGAACAAGACAGCTCCGGTCGAGATCCTTGAGGCGATTTCGAGCGATCCCCGGGTTGTCGTTCGCACTGAGGTCGCCATGACGCGTCGAATCACTCCAGACATCCAGGCGCGTCTCGCCGTCGATTCCGATGCCTCGGTGAGAAATGCCCTCGCCAACAACGCCAAGGTTTCGGAGTCCATTCTGGAGCAGCTTTCTGAAGACTCGGAAGAGTTCGTTCGCGATACCGCTCTCCGGCGCCTCCAAGAAAGACAACGCAGAACAAGTCGGCGCTCCTAACACCTGACCCGCCGCGAGTTCAATCTGCCATGATTCATCAACCGTCAACCAACAGTCGAGGCCGCGCCCAAGGGCAGGTGTAGGAGGCCTCTGACGTTGTGCGCCGAGCGAAGCGAGGCGCTTCTGATCTGGTGAGAGTCCAGATATGACAAAACCTAGCCAGTAGTCATTACCGAGTGTTGCGATGAAGTCAGCTAACCCATGGAAATGTCGCGGGAG